>NZ_DATCUY010000204.1:0-6440 GCF_036567245.1 Achromobacter sp.
CGCGGTTGGCTTGCGCCGCTTCGCGCTGCGCCTGCAGCACGGGCAGCTGTTGTTGCGCGTATTCCGCTTGCGCTTCGTTCTGGCTCAGAGCAGCGGCGGCGCGCACTTGCTCGGCGCTCGCCTGGTCATAGAGCGCGCGGCTGACGCCGCCTTGCTGGATCAGCGACTGCGCGCGCTGGAAATCCGCCAGATTGCGCGCGGCCTGGGCGCGCGCCGAGGTCACGGTCGCCTGCGCGATGCGTATCTGGGTCGTCTGCAACGTCTGTTGCGCGCCGATCTGTTGCAGCGTGGCGCTGGCCAGCGCCACGGCGGACTTCGCGTCCGCCACTGCGGCTTCATAGTCCTTGGGATCGATCCGCAGGAGTTGCTGCCCGGCCTCGACCTTGCGGTTGTTCTCGGTATCGACGCTCTTGACGTAACCGCTGACTTTGGTGGCGACGTAGGTCAAGTCGCCTTTGACGTAGGCGTTCTCGGTACGTTCGTAAGGCGTTGCGCCGTGCCACAGCGCGTAGGCGCCGTAGACCAGGCCGCCCAGGGCCAGGACGATGGCCGAGGCCACCAGGATGCGGTGGCTGGTGTGCAGGATGACGTGGCGGGCGCTGGGGGTCGGCGAGAGAGTGATTTCAGTGCTCATGGAATGGCTTCTGGTCTTAGGCGGTCTTGCTGGAAAGGAATGGGGCGGGCGAGGCCAGCGGACTGGGCAGTTTGGGCAGCGCCCACACCACCACGGCGCCCAGCATCAGCAGGCCGGCGGCCAGCAGGAAGGCGTCGCCATAGCTCAGGGTGTAGGCCTGCCTCGCGACGCTGCGCGCCAGGCGGCCAAGCGCCACTGCCTGCGCGCCGCCTGGATCGGCGACCCAATTGGCCATGCCGCCGGCGGTCTGGCTCAGGCGCGTGGCGGTCTCGTTCGCCAGCGCGCCCACGCTTTCATTCAAGATGGCCGAGTGGTACTTCTCGCGTTCGTTGACCACGTGGCTGAACACCGCGATGCCGCTGACCAGGCCCAGCACCCTCGAATAGTTGAAGATGATTCCGCAGGTAGCGCCGTCGGTCTTGCCGATGCCGTAGACCGCAAAGCGCAAGGTCGCAACCGAGAACAGGCCTTGGCCCAGTCCAGCGACCAGCAGCGCCGGCGCGAAGTTCTGCGCAGTCCATTCGGGGCTGAGGGAGCCGCTGAGCAGGCAGGCCAGCGCGAACAGGGCCAGGCTGGCGCTGAGCACCAGCCGCTGGTCGACCCGCGGCGCCAGCCAGAAAGCGATGGGCAGCGAAACGACCGTGCCCAGCGATAGCGGCAGCAGCATCGCGGAAATCTGTTCCAGCCGGAAGCCGTGGATGCGCATCAGGTACTGTGGCGCGATCCAGACGGCGAACAGCGTCCCGAAACGGAAAATGATCTGCAACACGATGGCCCAGCTGAAGGTGGACTTGCGGAAGATGCCCAGGTGCAGCAGCGGGCGGTTTGCCTTGAGCAGGCTGGCCGCGCCCAGTCCCATTCCAACCAGGCCCATCAGCAGGCAGGCGCTGATCCACCAGGTTTCAAGCCAGAAATGGCGCTCGCCTTCCGAGATGACGATGACCAGGGCGCTGAGACTGGTCGAAAGCAGGGCATAGCTGGGCCAGTCCTTCACTTTGAGATAGTGGATGTCGCCGCGGTCCTGGCGCAACGCGCGCCGGGCCAGCAGGTAGTACGCCGTGCCCAAGGCGGCCTGGGCCCAGAACAGCATGCGCCAGCCATCCAACGCCGCGAGTTCGGCCGCCAGCCATCCCGCCAGGCCGACCCCGATGGATGTGGCCGCGGCAAAGGCCGCGAGGCCGCGCACCTGGCTCCGGCCGGGCGGCAGGGTGGTCATGACCAGCAGGAACATCAGCACAGGCAGCATGCCGCCGAAGAAGCCTTGCGCGAATCGCATGGTCAGAGCCCAGGCCAGGTTCGGCGACAGGGCCACGGCTGCGGACGCCAGCGCGAAACCCAGGCCGGCCCAGCGCATGCTGCGGCCGCGGCCGAAAGCGGCGGCCGAGGTCATCACGATGGGCAGGCAGAAGATCTGGCCCACGTTGTAGATCGTGGTCAGCCATGCGCTCGCGTCGGCGCTGGCGGACAGGCCGCCGCCTATGTCGCCGAGCGCCAGGATGGCGGCCAGGGGAAAGGTAGATCCGATCACCGCGCCTAGCGAAGCCACGGCCACGGCGTAGAAGCGGCCAGGCAGGGGCGGCGACGCGGGTAATGACGAGGTTGACATGGCTTAGTTTATAAATACCATCAGTATCGTTAAGCAAAATATATACTCTTGGTATCGTTATAGCAATCGGAATTCGACGAGAATTGGCGGCATCGATGGAACGGTGCCACCCGCAGGCGCGATCGGCGCCTGCTCGACGCAAATCCAGGAATCAGGGAGTAAACGTGGCGGAATCCAAGATCCAGAGGCGATCGCGCGTGTCGCACGGCGCCGTGCGCAGCGAGGAAACCCATAGCGCCATCATCGAGGCAGCGGCGGCCATTCTTGAGGAGTCCGGTTATGCCGGCTTCACGTTGGACGCGGTCGTCAAACGCGCGGGCTCCAGCAAGCCGTCCATTTACCGCTGGTGGAAGAACAAGGCGGCGCTCATCATCGAGGTGTACGAACGTTCAGGCGAGTCCGCCCTGACCACATCGCGCAAGGGCAACTTGCGCGATGAGCTGGCCGACTTCCTGGCGGCATTGTGGAACTGGTGGGGCGGTACGCGGGCGGGTGAGGCGCTGCGCAGCATCGTGGCCGAGGCTCAATCTGATCCGCAGACGCTGAGCCTGCTGCGCGACGAGTTCGTCGACCGGCGTAAGAACAACCTGCGGGTGATCTTCCAGCGCGCCTGTGACAGGGGCGAGCTGCAGTGGAGCCCGGATGTGGAGGCCGCGATGTCCTTGGCGATGGGAACCAGCTGGTTCCACATGCTGACGGGCACGCTGGCCGACACGCGCCTGTGCGAGGTTTATGCCGACATACTGGTCCGGGCCTTGGAGGTGCACCAGGCCAACTAAATCCGCAACACCGGCTAGTCCTCCTGCAGCCGCCCGAAGCGCTCCGCCAGATAATCCACCAGCGCCCGGACCGAAGACAGCAGGCCGCGCCGCGAGGGGAACACGGCGTGTATCAGTTCGCGGCGCGGCGCCCAGTCCGGCAGCAGCCGGACCAGCTGTCCCGCCTGCAGCTGTTCCCGCACCATCAATGTGGGCAGCTGCACCACGCCGACGCCCGCCATCGCCGCGTTGCGCAAGGCGATCATGTCGGTGGTGATCATCCTGGGGGCGAGCGAGACCGTGGCCTACTGGCCGTCCTGCTTGTACAGCTCCAGGCGATAGGCCTGGTTGGGCGTGCCCAGCGCCAGGCTGGGCCAGGCGCCCAGATCATCCGGCGTTGCCGGCTGCCCGCATTCGGCGGCCAACGCGGAGCTCGCAACCAGGCTCTGCCCGCGGTCCGCCAGCACGCGCATGACCAGGTCGCTGTCTTCCAAGGGTGGCGGCCGCACGCGTATCGCCACGTCGACCGCTTCGCCCAGCACGTCGACCCGGCGGTTGGTGGCCTCCAGCTGTATCACCACGCGCGGGTACTTCAGCATGAAATCCGCCAGCATCCCGCCCACATGGGTATGCAGCAAGGCGATCGGACAGGTCAGCTTGATGACGCCGCGCGGCTCGACCTGGGCCGCGTCTATCACTTCCTGCGCGGCCTCGGCTTCGGCCAGCATGGCCTTGCAGCGTTCGTAATAGGTCTGGCCGATGTCCGTGACCATGAAGTGCCGGGTTGAGCGCTGGATCAGCCGCACGCCCAGGCGTTCTTCCAACAGGGCCAGCCTGCGGCTGAGGCGGGACTTGGGCATGCCCAATGCGCGTCCCGCCGGCGCGAAGCCCTGGTGCTCGACGGTCTGCACGAAATAGAAAAGATCGTTGAGGTCCTGCATCGCGTTCCTTTACATCCAAAAATAGGACTCTGATAACAAAAAACGGGTCTTTCGCTAATTTTGTTCCATTTTTATTATTTGTGTAGCCATAAGGCTTTTGATTCGGCACACCGCCGGCGATTTTCAATCAAGGAGTACACCATGTCTGCACCCGCCAACTTCAACGGCCAGCGTCCCGTCATCGATCCCGCCGACGCCGTCATGCTGCTGATCGACCACCAAAGCGGCCTGTTCCAGACCGTGGGCGACATGCCCATGCCTGAACTGCGCGCCCGCGCCGGCGCGCTGGCTTCGATGGCCACGCTGACCAAGATGCCGGTCATCACCACCGCTTCGGTGCCGCAAGGCCCCAACGGCCCGCTGATCCCCGAGATCCACGCCAACGCGCCGCATGCGCAATACATTGCGCGCAAGGGCGAGATCAACGCCTGGGACAACCCCGAGTTCGTTGCCGCCGTGAAGGCCACCGGCCGCAAGACGCTCATCATCGCCGGCACCATCACCAGCGTGTGCATGGCGTTCCCGGCCATCAGCGCCGTCGCCGACGGCTACAAGGTGTTTGCGGTGATCGACGCCTCGGGCACCTACACCAAGATGGCCCAGGAAATCACGCTGGCGCGCGTGGTGCAGGCGGGCGTGGTGCCGATGGATACGGCGGCCGTGGCCTCCGAGCTGCAGAAGACCTGGAACCGCGAAGACGCCATGCAGTGGGCCGAGGTCTACACCAAGGTGTTCCCGGCCTACCAGCTGCTGATCGAAAGCTATGCGAAGGCGCAGGAAGTGGTGAAGAACAACGAAGTGCTGGATTCGCAACGCTGATCCGCTTCGAAATCTGGCGGCCATCCGGGCCTCGAGGTCCGGGTCAGGCCGCCACGCCATGGCGCTCGGCAATGCGCAGCAGCAAGGCTTCCAGTTCCTGGAGGATGGGCCGGTGGTCGTCCACCCGCCGCACCAGGGCCGAGGGCATGGCGGGCAGGTCTATCTCCACGAATGCGATCTCGGGCGTCGCGTAGTAGCTGGCGGCGCGCTTGGTCAGCATCAGCAGGCCCTCGCGAGTGTTCACGGCGGCGATGCCTTCGCGGATCGTGCGCACCACGGGGCCGTCGCCGATGGGCTTGCCCTTGGGAGTATGGCGGGGAAAGTGGTAGTCCTGCCATTCCTGGTTGACCGATCCCGGCACCATGCGCACCAGCCGTTCCTCGGCCAGCAGTTCGGGGTCCAGCAGGGTCGCCGCGGCGAACGGGTGGTCCAGCGGGACGCACAGCATGCGCTGGTCCCGCAACACGATGGGCCCGTGGCACAGGCCGTCCGCGCCCAGCGGCAAACGGCAGAACGCCACGTCGACCGAGCCGTCCGCCACCGCCGCATAGTGGGTGACGTAGGTCAGTTCCAGGAACTCCAGCTCCACGTTGGGATGCGCCGCCTTGAATTCCGAGACCAGGGGCCGGTATAGCTCGTAGAAGCCGCCGCCCAGGAAGCCGATGCGCAGATGGCGCGGCTTGCCCGCGGCCTGGCGCTTGCAATCGTCCAACGCGGCTTTCAGCATGATGACGGCCGGCCCGGCGCCCAGTTGCAGGGTTGCGCCCAGCGGCGTCAGCGCGACCCGGCGGCTGCTGCGCTCGAACAAGGGGGCGCCCAGCGTTTTCTCCAGGGCCTTGACCGCCTCAGATACGGAAGACTGGCTCATGTGCAGCGTCTCCGCCGCGCGGCCGAAATGCAGTTTGTCCGCGACGGCCAGAAAGCAATCGAATTGGCGTAGATCCATGGCTGTGGGGCGGCTCGGCGGGGAGGTTAGTGGTTTCTATATCAATCGGAATGGCCGATTGATTGCATGAATAATAGCGCTTGTTCGCACGTGGCCCGATGGGCAGAATTCGACCTGTTCACACAAGCTTAGCTCATTCATGAGCGACAAGGAGACAGGCATGAGTTCATCTATGCCAAACAGGTCAGGTCCAAAAGGATCGGCAGAGCCGATTGAATTCTTGGTCGAGGGGGATTTGGTCCGCGGGACCTTCTACCTGCCGCAGAACGCCGCCGGCCCGGTGGCCGCGGTCGCGCTCGCGCATGGCTGGTCCATGGTGGCGGGCGGAGACCTGGAGGAATACGCGGCCGCCGTGGTGGACCAGGGTCTGGCCGCGCTGACCTTCGACTTCCGCCATCTCGGCCGCAGCGAGGGCATGCCGCGTCAGGAGATCGATCCGCAACGGCAGATTCAGGACTTCCGGTCCGCCATTTCCTATCTGCGCCGGCGCCCGGAAGTGGACCGCGAACGCATCGGCATCTGGGGCAGCAGCTATAGCGGCGGCCACGCCCTGACGGTTGCGGCGATCGACCGGCGCGTCAAATGCGTGGTCAGTCAGGTCCCCACCACCAGCGGCTTCTCGGCGGCGCAACGGCGCGTGCGCTACGACAAGGCGCAGGCGCTGCAAGCGGCCTTTGAAGCCGACCGCGAGGCCCGCGACGCCGGCCAGCCGCCGGCGACGATGCGCATGGTCGAC
>NZ_DATCUY010000205.1:0-5302 GCF_036567245.1 Achromobacter sp.
GGGCATGGCCGCGAGCGCGGCGGCAAGCAGGAGGGCGGCGGCGTGACGAGGTGCGCGCATGTGAAGCTCCGGTGTGCGCCGGCTTTCCGGCAGGGGTTCATGATAGTCAAGGCGCCGGCGGCTGTCGCGACCGAGCTCCCGCCCCCTGGGCCGCATCCGGCTTAGAATCGCGGTTTCCGCCCACCGCCCCCACCGTGCCATGCGTTTGCGCCACATCGAGATTTTCGAAGCGATCCGCCGTACCGGATCCCTAACCGAGGCCGCGGCCGCGCTGCATATCTCGCAGCCGGCGGCCAGCAAGCTGCTGGCACATGCCGAAGCGCAGTTGGGCTTCAAGCTGTTCGAGCGCGTGAAGGGCCGGCTCGTCGCCACTCGCGAGGCCGAGATCCTCACGCCCGAGGTCGCGCGCCTGAACCAGGATCTCAACAGCGTGCGCAGGCTGGCCGCCAGTCTGCGCGACCATCCCAACGGCCACCTGCGGCTGGGCTGCGCGCCGGCGCTGGGCCTGGGACTGCTGCCCGGCGTGGTGCGCGACAGCCGCGCGGCGCAGCCCGGCATCACCTTCGACATCCACACGCATCACAGCAGCGAGCTGGTGCAAGGGCTGCTGACGCGAGAGCTGGACCTGGCCATCACCTTCGACACCAACGACTATCCCGGCCTGACCCGCATGGGCCTGGGCCACACCGAACTGGTGCACCTGAGCCGCAAGCCCGGCACGGGTCCGCTGCCATTGGCAGAGCTGACGTCCATGGCGGGCGATACGCTGATCGTGCTGGACGCGGCCGATGCCTCCGGCGCCCTGTTGCAGTTGGCGCTGGACGCGCAGGGCCTGGATCCGCAGGTCGCCATCCAGGTGCAGACACACTACGTGGCCTGCGCGCTGGTCGACGCGGGCTGCGGCGACGCCATCGTGGACGCGATCACCGCACAGGCGATGCTGCGACCCGGCATGAACCTGCGTCGGCTGGACCCGGCGTTGCGCGTGCCAATCAGCATCATGGTGCGCAACCAGGATCCGCTGTCGGCGCTGCACCGCGACTTCATCGAACGTCTGCGCGCCGCTTGCGAGGCGCTGCAGGCCGGGCTCGACGCCGCGGCCTGACGCGCGGCCTGCGCACAAAACACGACGGGCGCCCGAAGGCGCCCGTCATCATTTGCAGACGGGGGCAGGCAAGGCCCGCCCCGCGCGGCATCAATCCAGCTTGATGTTCTGCTTCTTCACGACGTCCTTCGCCCAGTCATACTGCTCTTTGATTTCCTTGGCGAATTCTTCCGGCGTGTTGCCCGACGGCGCCGAGCCCTGGTCGTCCAACGCCTTGATGACCTTGGGGTCCTTCAGGGCCACGACGGCTGCGTCGCGCAGCTTGTTCACGACTTCCATCGGCGTGCCCTTGGGCGCCAGCAGACCGTACCAGACCGGCTGGTTCAGCACCGGGAAGCCGGCGTCCTTGAACGTCGGCACGTCCTTGATGGCGTCGATGTTGGTCGGCCATGCGATGGCCATGGCGCGCAGCTTGCCCGCCTGGATCTGCGGCATCGACGACGGCAGGTTGTCGAACAGGATTTCGATCTGGCCGCCGACGGCGTCAGCCACGGCCGGGCCCGAACCCTTGTACGGCACGTGCACGATATCCGTGCCGGTGGCCATCTTGAACGATTCGCCCATCAGGTGCAGCACGCCGCAGGTGCCCGAGCTGCCGTAGGAGTACTTGCCCGGATTCTTCTTCAGCTCTTCCAGGAAGCCCTTGAAGTCCTTGGCGGGGAACTTCGGGTTCACGGCCACCACGTTGGCGGTGTTGGCGAAGTTGGTGACGGGCTGGAAATCCTTGATCGGATCGTAGGGCAGGTCGTTGGGGCGGCAAGCCGGGTTCACGGCCATCGTCGAGACGGTGGCGATGGACAGCGTGTAGCCGTCGGCATCGGCGCGCGCGGCTTCGGATGCGCCGATGGCACCGCCTGCGCCGCCCTTGTTTTCCACAACCATGGGTTGGCCCAGTTCCTGGCTCATGCGCTGCGTCACCAGGCGCGCGATGATGTCGGTGGAACCGCCGGGCGCGAACGGAACGATGACGCGGATCGGCTTGCTCGGGTACTTGTCGGCAGCGTGGGCGGCGGAGGCGCCGAGGGTGCCGGCAGCGCCGGTGGCCAAGGCGATCGCCACGGCCAGGGAGCGGACTTTATTCATAGGTGTGTTTCCTCCAATATGCGAGCCCGTGTGTACGGACCGTTGTGTGATGCGCCTGCCTGTGGACAGGTCCGCAATTAACGGTGGTGGGCGCATGCTCTGTGCGCAGGGAGAGCACTTTTTATAGGTTGCTTGTGGCACACGCGCCCGCCAGAATGACGGAGAATAGCAGCAAATACTTACAGACGCATAGCGCAGCGATCCCCGTCTGACGCGCATCAAATACGTACTCGCACATGTCGGTTGCCCTTCTGGTTTTCCCTGATTTCATGCTGGTTGCGCTGGGCTGGGCGCTGCGTCACAAACTTAATTTTTCCCGCGAATTCTTCGCTGGCACCGAGCGGCTGGTCTACTTCGTCCTGCTCCCCGCGCTGCTGTTCCAGTCCATCCTGCGCACCCCCATCACGGCCGGCAACGCCGCCATGCTGCTGCAGGCCTCCGCGGCCGTCATCGTGGCCGGCATCGCGCTGACGTGGCTGGCGGGGTGGGTGCTGCGGCCTTCCTCTCTGAGCCTGGCCTCGGCCGCGCAATGCGGCTACCGCTTCAACACCTATCTCGGCCTGGCGCTGTCGGCCAGCCTGGGCTGCACCCAGGGCCAGACCATCATGGCCCTGATCGTCGGCTTCGCCGTGCCCATGGCCAACATGGCCGCGGTCTACGGCCTGGCCCGCCATAGCGGCGGCAACCTGTTGCGCGAACTGGCGCGCAACCCGTTGGTCATTTCCACATTGGCCGGCCTGGCCTGCAACCTGGCCGGCCTGCACCTGCCGGGCCCGCTGGACACGGCTCTCGCGCGCCTGGGCGCGGCGGCCATCGCGCTGGGCATCATCTGCGTGGGCGCCAGCCTCTCATGGGAGGGCGGCAAGGGCCATGGCGCGCTGATCGCCTGGATGCTCACGGTCAAGCTGGCGGCGCTGCCCGCCGTGGCCTTGCTGGTGGCGCATGTGCTGGCGCTACCGCCGCTGGAATCGCAGATGCTGTTGCTGTTCGCGGCCCTGCCCAGCGCTTCCGCCGCCTACGTGCTGGCCATGCGCATGGGCGGCGACGGCCGCATGGTGGCGGTGCTGATATCGCTGGGCACCCTGTTTTCGGCGCTGACGATTCCGCTATGGCTGATGCTGACGGGCACTTGAGGCAGCCAATATCCAGAACCAAAAAAGACCGCCGCGGCGGTCTTTTTCATGCGCACGGCAGTCTTGCTTACGAGGACTTGTGCGCGTTGGTCATGGAGGCCGGCACCACCCATTCAGCGAACTGCGCTTCGGTCACATAGCCCAGCGCCAGCGCCGATTCCTTTAGCGACAGGCCTTCCTTGTGGGCCTTCTTGGCGATCTGCGCGGCCTTGTCGTAGCCGATGTGCGGATTCAGCGCCGTCACCAGCATCAGCGAACGGTCGACCAGTTCGGCGATACGCTCGCGGTTGGGCTCGATGCCGGCGGCGCAGTGCTCGTTGAAGCTGGCCATGCCGTCGGTCAGGAGGCGCACCGATTGCAGGAAATTGTGGATCACCAGCGGCTTGAACACGTTCAGTTCGAAATTGCCGCTGGCGCCGCCGATATTGATGGCCACGTCGTTGCCCAGCACCTGCGCGGCCAGCATCGTGATGGCTTCGCATTGCGTCGGGTTGACCTTGCCCGGCATGATCGAGCTGCCCGGTTCGTTCTCGGGGATGCTGATCTCGCCCAGGCCCGAACGCGGACCGCTGGACAGCCAGCGCACGTCGTTGGCGATCTTCATCAGGCCGGCCGCCAGCGACTTCAGCGCGCCATGCGCAAACAGCAGCGCTTCGTGCGAAGCCAGGCCCTGGAACTTGTTGGGCGCCGACACGAAAGCGGTGCCGGTGGCATGCGCCAGTTCGGCCGAGACCTTGGCGCTGAACTGCGGGTGCGCATTCAGGCCCGTGCCCACCGCCGTGCCGCCGATGGCCAGCTGGTGCAGGCCCGGCAAGGTGGCGCGGATCTGCTGTTCGGCCAGATCCAGCTGGGCCACATAGCCCGACAACTCCTGGCCCAGGGTCAGGGGCGTGGCGTCCTGCAGGTGCGTGCGGCCGATCTTGACGATGTCGTAGAACTCGGCGCTCTTGGCCGCCAGCGTCGCGCGCAGGGCCTTGAGCGAAGGCAGCAGATGATGTTCGACCTGCACCGCGGCCGCCACGTGCATGGCGGTCGGGAAGGTGTCGTTGGAGGACTGGCCGCGGTTGACGTGGTCGTTCGGGTGCACCTTGCGCTCTTCGCCGCGCACGCCGCCCAGCAGTTCCGAGGCGCGGTTGGCCAGCACCTCGTTCATGTTCATATTGCTTTGCGTGCCCGAACCGGTCTGCCAGACAGACAACGGGAACTCGTTGGGCCACTTGCCGGCGATCACTTCATCGGCGGCGCGGACGATGCCGTCGGCGATCTTCGGATCCAGCTCGCCCAGATCGGCATTGACCTTGGCAGCCGCGCGCTTGAGCCGCGCCATCGCCTCGACCAGCGGAACCGGCATTTTTTCAGTGGAAATCGCGAAAAAATGCAGCGAACGCTGCGTCTGGGCGCCCCAGAGGTGATCTTCCGGGACTTCGATGGGACCAAAAGTGTCTTTTTCAATGCGGGTCTTCATGGCGCGTGCTACTCCGTGGCGACGTCGGTTGCGGCTGGCTGCGGTGCGCCAGCCGCTAGAAAGTTGAGAATGACAATCAGTTCTAGGTTAGCAGAAACCCGCATTCCTATAATTGCGCAAACATCCGTACTCCTCCACCGTTTTTACCACTCGCCCCGCGCCATGTCCGCCCCTCTTTGCAGCCTGAACTTGCACCTGCCCGACGAAGCCGCCACGGAATCGCTGGCGCGGCAGCTCGCGCCCCTGGTTTCCGGCGGCCAGACCGGTCCGGCAGGGGGACACATACACCTCCAGGGAGACCTGGGCGCAGGGAAAACAGCCTTCACGCGAGCCTTGTTGCGGGAATGCGGCATCACCGGGCGGATCAAAAGTCCAAGCTACGCGCTGCTTGAATCCTATAAAGTTTCTAACTTATACTTCTATCATCTTGATTTTTATAGATTTAGTGATTCGCGCGAATGGTTGGACGCAGGATTCCGGGATTTACTGCGTGACGATGCGGTCGTTTTGATCGAA
>NZ_DATCUY010000206.1:0-10196 GCF_036567245.1 Achromobacter sp.
CGCCTGACGTGGCCGCCGCGGTCGAAGCCGCGCTGGCCCAGTTCGAGGCGCTGGGCGCCGTGCGCGTGCCGGTGTCGCTGCCGCGCACCGAACTGGCCATCCCCGCCTACTACGTCATCGCCCCCGCCGAAGCGTCCAGCAACCTGGCGCGCTACGACGGCGTGCGCTACGGCCACCGCGCCGCCCAGTACGGCGACCTGAACGAAATGATCAGCCGCTCGCGCGCCGAAGGCTTCGGCGACGAGGTCAAGCGCCGCATCCTGATCGGCACCTACGTGCTGTCCCATGGTTACTACGACGCCTACTACCTGCAGGCGCAGCGCCTGCGCCGCCTGATCGCGCAGGACTTCCAGCGCGCCTACGCCGACCAGTGCGACGTGATCATGGGTCCGGTGACGCCCACGGTGGCCAAGAACATCGGCGACAACCGCGACGACCCCACGGCCGACTGGCTGGCCGACGTCTACACGCTGGGCGTGAGCCTGGCCGGCCTGCCTGCGATGTCGATTCCGTGCGGCTTTGGAGGCGCGGGCGGAACTCGCCCCGTAGGTCTCCAGATCATCGGCAACTACTTCGACGAAGGCCGCCTGCTGGCCATCGCCGACCGCTACCAACAAGTGACGGACTGGCACACGCGTGCCCCGGTCCAGCAAGGCTGAGAACATGAACTGGGAAATCGTCATCGGCCTGGAAACGCACACCCAGCTTTCCACGGACTCCAAGATTTTTTCGGGCAGCAGCACCCAATTCGGCGCCGCGCCCAACACCCACGCCAACGTGGTCGACCTGGCGCTGCCGGGCAGCCTGCCGGTCATGAACCGCGGCGCCGCCGAACGCGCCATCCGCTTCGGCCTGGCCGTGGGCGCCACCATCGCGCCGCGCTCGGTGTTCGCGCGCAAGAACTACTTCTACCCCGACCTGCCCAAGGGCTACCAGATCAGCCAGTACGAGCTGCCGGTGGTCGTGGGCGGTTCGCTGTCCTTCTTCGTGGGCGAGGAAGAGAAAACCGTCAACCTGACGCGCGCCCACCTGGAAGAAGACGCCGGCAAGTCCCTGCACGACGACTTCAACCTGGCCAACGGCGCGCCCGCCAGCGGCATCGACCTGAACCGCGCCGGCACCCCGCTGCTGGAAATCGTGACGGAACCGGAAATGCGTTCGGCCGCCGAGGCCGTGTCCTATGCCCGCGCCCTGCACAGCCTGGTGGTGTGGCTGGGCATCTGCGACGGCAACATGCAGGAAGGCTCGTTCCGCTGCGACGCCAACGTGTCCGTGCGGCCCGTGGGCCAGAAGGAATTCGGCACCCGCACCGAGATCAAGAACGTCAACTCGTTCCGCTTCCTGGAACGCGCCATCGTCTATGAAGCGCGGCGCCAGATCGAGCTGATCGAGGACGGCGGCACGGTGGTCCAGGAAACCCGCCTGTACGATGCCGACCGCGACGAAACGCGCAGCATGCGCAGCAAGGAAGACGCGCACGACTACCGCTACTTCCCCGACCCCGACCTGCCCACGCTGGTGATTTCCAGCGCCTGGGTCGACGAAGTCCGCGCCGCCATGCCCGAACTGCCGGCCGCCCAGCGCGCCCGCTTCGAATCCGAATACGGCCTGCCCGCCTACGACGCCGCCCAGCTGACCGTCAGCCGCGACCTCGCCGCCTACTTCGAGGCCGTGGCGCACGCGCTGCCGGCCGGCCAGGCCAAGCTGGCCGCCAACTGGGTCATGGGCGAAGTTTCCGCCGCCCTGAACAAGGACGAAAAGAGCATCGCCGACTCGCCGGTGCAGGCGCCGGCGCTGGCCGCCCTGATCGGCCGCATCATCGACGGCACCATCTCCAACAAGATCGCCCGCGAAGTCTTCGGCGCCATGTGGGCCGGCGAAAACGGCGGCCAGGCCGACGCCATCATCGACGCCCGCGGCCTCAAGCAGATCAGCGATACCGGCGCCATCGGCGCCATGATCGACGAGGTGCTGGCCGCCAACCCGGCCATCGTGGAAGAGTACCGGGCCGGCAAGCAGAAGGCGTTCAACTCGCTGGTGGGCCAGATCATGAAGGCCGCCCGCGGCAAGGCCAACCCGCAGCAGGTGAATGATCTGTTGAAGCAGAAGCTGGACAGCTGATCCTGGACCGGGCGCGCCTCGCAACGGGCGTGTTCAGGAAGTATCAGACGAAACGAAGGGCCGCGGCATCTTGCTGCGGCCCTTCGTTTATCCAAGAATGATCTGGTCGATTTTTGACTGGAGGCTTGGACATGAATTACCTCGAAATCAGCACCAGCGACCTGCTGCATCGGTTCTCCGACCACCTGCAAGCGGTCCGCCAAGGACAGCACTTCATCATTTCGCTGGACGGCGTACTCTGCGCCAGGCTAACCCCAGTTCTTCCCACGACATCCCTGGATGCCCATGACGCGCTCGAGGCGATGAAGTGCTTTACGCCAGCACCGCCCATCCCTCACGAGATCATCCGCTCCTGGATCGAAGAAGGCCGGGAATGAACCCCATCCGCCTGATACCGGACGCATCACTCGCCTTGGCCTGGCTGGTCGGCCGCACTGATGCTCGCGAATCACAGCTGGCCCAGCACCTGCTGGAAGTCGCCCACGGGGCCAAAAATTCGGTGCCGCACATCTGGCGCGTCGAAGTCGCCAACGGCATATTACGCGCCGAACGCAGCCAGCGCGTGTCGGAGAGTCAGCTGTTCTCGTTCAACCAGCTTCTCGCACGCCTGCCCATTTTTCCGGATTCAGCCGCAGCCTTCGTCAGCATAGACCGCAGCTATCAGTTGGCTCGCACTCACGGTTTGACCGTCTACGACGCCAGCTATTTGGAACTGGCCCAAAGACACGGAGCCTATCTGGCCACATTTGATCGCAAGCTGGCGGATGCCGCCCGGGCCAGTGGCGTTGCCGTCTTCGGCCAGCCTCACGGCATCGCCGAGCCTGCGGGAATCTATGGCTGAAGAGGCGGCACCAAGCGGCCCCGCCACCCGCACGCCCACAAACGGGCGTGCCCAACAACCATCGCGAATCGAGGCTTACTTCACCCCGTACTTCGTCCGATACGCCAGCACCGCCTCACGGTGCTCGGCAAAGGACGCGTCGTCCTGCAGCAGGGCCAGGATGTCCGACAGCGAGGCAATCGCCACTACCGGGATGCCGTAGGTCTTGGCCACGTCCTGCACGGCGGAATGCGCCGACAGGGCGTCGTCCGGGCCCGCGCGTTCCATGCGGTCCATGGCGATGAGCACGGCGGCGGGCTCGGCGCCGGCGGCGCGGATGATTTCCACCGATTCGCGCACCGACGTGCCCGCGGTGATCACGTCGTCAATGATGACGACCCGGCCCTTGAGCGGCGCGCCCACCAGGGTGCCGCCCTCGCCGTGGTCCTTGGCTTCCTTGCGGTTGTACGCGAAAGGCACGTCGCCGCCCTTCATGCCGGGGTGGCCCGCCAGCGCGATGGCCGTCGCCGTACCCAACGGAATGCCCTTGTAGGCAGGACCAAACAGCATGTCGAATTCCACGCCCGAATCCAGCAGCGCCTGGGCATAGAACTGCGCCAGCTTGCCAACCGAGCGCCCGCTGTTGAACAGTCCGGCATTGAAGAAATAGGGACTGATACGGCCCGATTTGACCTTGAAGCTGCCGAAGCGCAGCACGCCCTCGTTCAAGGCGAAGCGGACGAAATCAAGGGCGGTGGCGGAGGAATTGGCGGCGGGCATGCGTAAAGGTCCGGTAGATGGCAAACGCAGGCATTTTATCCGCTGTCGGGGCTATTCCCGGGTAGCCCCGCCGAGTCGGTTAAATTGCTGCCATTGCCCCGGCCATTGCGGCCGCCCAACAGGAGTTTCGCTTTGCTGCGCATCACGTCGATCAATCTCAATGGCATCCGGTCCGCCTTCCGCAAGGGCCTGCAACCCTGGATGGAAAAGCATTCCGCCGACGTGCTTTGCCTGCAGGAGATCAAGGTATCCCACGAGGACCTGACCGACGACCTGCGCCATCCGCCCGGCTATACCGGCCACTTCCACCATGCGGTGAAGAAGGGCTACAGCGGCGTCGGCATCTACCTGCGCGACGCGGCCGAGCGCGTCAATATCGGCCTGGACTGCGAAGAGTTCGACCCTGAAGGCCGCATCATCCGCGCCGACTGGAAGAACCTGTCGGTCATCAGCGCCTACCTGCCCTCGGGCTCCAGCGGCGACGAGCGCCAGCAAGCCAAGTACCGCTTCCTGGACCGCTTCGGCCCCTGGATCGACGCCCTGATGCATGAGCACAAGACCACCGGCCGCGAGTTCATCATCTGCGGCGACTGGAATATCGCCCACAAGGAAATCGACCTGAAAAACTGGAAGGGCAACCTGAAGAATTCGGGCTTCCTGCCCGAAGAGCGCGCCTGGCTGACCGACGTGTTCGACAAACGCGGCTTCGTCGACGTGTTCCGCACCATCGACGACCGCCCGGATCAGTACACCTGGTGGAGCAACCGCGGCCAGGCCTGGGCCAAGAACGTGGGGTGGCGCATCGACTACCAGATCGCCACGCCGGGCATCGCCGCCCGCGCCCGCAACGTGGCCATCTACAAGGACGAGCGCTTCTCGGACCACGCCCCCCTAACGATCGACTACGACGCCACGCTCTGAGCGCCACCCGCCACGTCACCCGCCGCGTCCCGTAGCGACGCGGCGGCCTCCCGGCGCAACCAATCCAGAAAGGCCCCCGCACGCGGATCTTCCGAGCACGGCCGGGGCGACAGCAGCACATAGGCCGAGCCATCGCGGGTAAAGCCGCAAGGCGCCTCAAGCCGGCGGTCGCGCAACGCGTCGCACGCCATCAGCGCCGAGCCTATCGCCACCCCCAGGCCAGCGGCAGCGGCCTGCAGACTCAAATAGAAATGCTCGTAGGCCGGCCCGGTCCGGCGCGGAGGCTTCACGCCGGCCGCACACGACCAGTGCCGCCAAGCCAGCGGGCGCGTTGCGCTACTGAGCGCCGGCGCGCCGCCCCAGTCATCCACAGCCAGGACTGCATCGGCAGCGTCTATCAGTCCCGGGCGGCACACCGGCCCGGTCCATTCCTCACACACCCGCTCAGCATGCAAGGCGGCGTCCCAATCGAAGTCATTGCGGCGCAACGCCACGTCCACCCCCTGGGCGGCGAAATCCACGGGACCGCCTGCCGCATACAGGTGCACCTGCACGCCGGGGTGGTCGCGCTGGAAGCCCGGCAGCCGCGGGATGAGCCACATCATGGCGATGGTGGGCTCGCAGGACAGCACCAGCGGCGCGCCCGCGGCCGGCTGACGCAGCTTGGCCAGGCCCGCCGCCAACTGCTCGAACAGCGCACGCGTCACCTCGAACAGCTGCCTGCCCGCATCGGTCAGGAAAACAGCCCGGTTGCGGCGTTCGAACAACGCCAGCCCCAGGGCGTCCTCGAGCAGCCGGATCTGCCGGCTGACGGCGCCATGGGTCACGTGCAGCTCTTCGGCCGCCTTGCCAAAGGCCAGGTGGCGGGCGGCGGCATCGAACACCCGCAGAGTATTGAGCGGCGGCAACTTCATAGCAAAAGGTGATTTTTTCTCACGGATATCGAGCATTAGAAATCGTTTTTCCGGAAGGCGCCAGCGTCCCACAATGCCGGCTCCATTTCGCAACCAGCCGCTCTCGCCATGACCGAACTGATCGCCGTCGCCCTCATCACTATGCTTGCCGTCATCAGTCCCGGCCCGGACTTCGCCATGGTCACGCGCAACAGCTATCTATTCGGCCGGCGCACCGGCCTGATCTGCGCGCTGGGCATCGCGCTGGGCGTGCAGGTGCACGTGTTCTACACGATGTTCGGGGTCAGCCTGCTGGCGCATTACGCGCAGCCCGTGCTGCAGGGCATCAAACTGGCGGGCGCCTGCTATCTGGTCTACATGGGCTGGAAGACCTTCTTCAACCGCACCCAGGTCAGCCGCGACCTGTCGGAGCGCCCCCCTATCTCGGGCTGGCAGGCGCTGTATAGCGGCTTTCTGACCAATGCGCTGAATCCCAAGACGACGCTATTCGTGGTCAGCACCTATACCCAGGTGGTGTCGCCCGGCACGCCGCTGGCCTGGCAGTTCGGCTACGGCCTGTTCATGTCGCTGGCGCACTGGATCTGGTTCGGCGCGGTAGCGTGGTCGGTGTCCTCACCCTTCCTGCGGCGCATGCTGCTGGATCATCAACGTGCAGCCGACCGTGTAGTGGGAGCCGTCCTGATGGCACTGGGCGCGGCGCTGGCCGTCGTGCAGTTGTAATCCTGCAGAGGGGACGTGATTTTGCTCAAACAAATAATGGGGACATATTAAATCGATATTGCCCCCCGAGCCTGCCCGAAACTGCCCGCACGGGCCCGCCTTTCCTTCCCAACAATTCGGAAAGCCCTATGACGCCCCCACGCAAATAAACGGGGACGTATTTAATTCCCTAGGAAATTCAATAGTCTTCCTAAAAAATCGACAATTCAAACTGTCTCAACCCTGATACTCCACATTAATACGTCCCCAATAAATTAAGAGAAAAAGTGCTTTGATATCAAGGTGATGGCACTATTTTTGGGCTTTGCGCAGGGCAGCAATTTGCCCCTACAATTCCGCACCATACAGGTGCGTCCATGCACCAAAAAAGAATTTTCGCGCCCCAATCCGGCGCAGTCCGCACCTATTCGAAGCACCCCCAAGGAGATCATGTTGAAAGTGCAGAGTCTGGACGACTTCCTGCGTGGCGTCGCCGCGCGCGACCCGCAGCAGCCTGAGTTCATGCAAGCCGTCCAGGAGGTGATGCTGAGCCTGTGGCCTTTCATCGAAAAGCACCCCCACTATGCCGAGCACGCCGTGCTCGAACGCCTGGTGGAGCCGGAACGCGTGATCCAGTTCCGCGTGTGCTGGACCGATGACCGCGGCCAGGCCCAGGTCAACCGCGCTTTCCGCATCCAGCACAGCTCGGCCATCGGCCCCTTCAAGGGCGGCATGCGTTTCCACCCCTCGGTGAACCTGTCGATCCTGAAGTTCCTGGCTTTCGAGCAGACCCTCAAGAACTCGCTCACCACGCTGCCCATGGGCGGCGGCAAGGGCGGCTCCGACTTCGACCCCAAGGGCAAGTCCGATGCTGAAGTCATGCGCTTCTGCCAGGCCCTGATGATCGAGTTGTACCGCCACCTGGGTCCGGACACCGACGTGCCGGCCGGCGACATCGGCGTGGGCGCGCGCGAAGTCGGCTTCATGGCCGGCATGATGAAGAAGCTGTCCAACTCGACCGCCAGCGTGTTCACCGGCAAGGGCCTGACCTTCGGCGGCAGCCTGATCCGCCCGGAAGCCACCGGCTACGGCACCGTGTACTTCGCTGAAGAAATGCTCAAGCGCGTGGGCAAGTCCTTCGACGGCCTGCGCGTGTCCGTGTCGGGCTCGGGCAACGTCGCCCAGTACGCGATCGAAAAGGCCATGGCGCTGGGCGCCAAGGTCGTGACGATTTCCGATTCCAACGGCACGGTCGTCGACGAAGCCGGCTTCACGCACGAGAAGCTGGTCGCGCTGATGCACATCAAGAACGACCTGCGCGGCCGCCTGGACACGTATGCGCGCCAGTTTGGCCTGGTCTATGAGGCCGGCAAGCGCCCGTGGCACGTGCCGGTGGACGTGGCTCTGCCCTGCGCCACCCAGAACGAACTGGAACTGGCCGATGCGCAAACGCTGATCAAGAACGGCGTGCTGTGCGTCGCCGAAGGCGCCAACATGCCGGCCACGCTGGAAGCCGCCAAGGCCTTCATCGCGGCGCGCGTGCTGTACGCGCCGGGCAAGGCCAGCAACGCCGGCGGCGTGGCCGTGTCCGGCCTGGAAATGGCCCAGAACTCGGCCCGCCTGGCCTGGACGCGCGAAGAAGTCGACGCGCGCCTGCACGCCATCATGCGCGACATCCATGAGAACTGCGTGCGCCACGGCCACAGCGAGCGCGAGTACGTGAACTACCTGGACGGCGCCAACATCGCTGGCTTCGTGAAGGTGGCTGACGCGATGCGTCAGCAAGGGCTGTATTAACCCCCCCCCCCGAAAGCGCTACGCGCTTTCCCCCCCAGGGGGGCGCCGCTGCGGACCGGCGGAGCCCGGCTCCGCGCGGCCCCGATTGGGGGAGACCGGTCCAATGCGGGCGGGTTTGCCTCTTATTGTCTGATAGGACGGACCTGCCACAACGGCGGGGATCTGCCTGAGCCGGCCCCTGGGCCGGCTTAGTCTTTCATGCGACCGAATCCGCGCCCTCAGGCGCGGGCAGCGCTTGGCGCTTAGTGCTTCATCGTGCCGTGGTTCATGGCGCCGTGGTCCATGCCGGGATTGTGCGAGGCCGGCTTGACCTTGAATTGCACGGCGACTTCGCCGGCTTTTTCGAACTTCAGCGTGGCCGGGACCGTGCCGCCTTCGGCGAACGGCGCCTTCAGCTTGATGAACATGACGTGGTAGCCGCCCGGGCTGAGCTTGACCTCGGTGTCGGCCGGCAGCGCGATGCCGCCTTCCACCTGGCGCATCTTCGAAACGCCGTTCTCGGTCTGCACGGTGTGCAGCTCGACGCGTTCCGCCGCGTTCGACGACACCGACAGCAGACGGTCCGCGGTCTTGGCGTCGTTGTCGATATCCATATACCCCGCGCCATTGGATTGGCCGGGCGCGGATGCGCGCACCCAGAGGTCGTCGACCTCGATCTGGCCAACCTTGTAGTCCTTCGCCCAAGCCGAGCCGGCCGTGCACAGGCCCAGGGCGGCGATGACAGCGAACTTGCGGATGTTCATGGGTTGTTCTCCTAGAGGTTAACGCCGCCTGACCAGGCTGCGGGCAGCTGACAGGACCGAATCCGTCAGGGCTTCCATCGCTTCGGAGTTTACCCGCCAATGCTGCCAGTACAGCGGCACGTCCTCCCAGGCGCGGCCCCGAAGCAGCATCAGCTGACCTGCATCAAGGTGTTCCTGCACCAGCGGCAGGGGATTCATGGTCCAGCCCAGGCCGCCCAGCGTCGCCTGCACGAACGCCCGGGTGGACGGCACCCACCAGACCGGCGGCTGCCAAGGCGCGGGATCCGCGATCTTGTGCGCGAAACGGGCCTGCAACGCGTCCTTGCGGTTGAACACCAGCACCGGCGCCTGCGCCAGCGTCTGGGCGTTGACGCCCTGCGAGAAGTAGCGCTTGTGGAATTCAGGCGTGCAGGTCGCGACATAACGCATGCTGCCCAGCGCGTGGATGCGACAGCCCTGCACCGGCTCGGCCAGGGCGGTCACGGCGCCCAGCACCGAGCCATTGCGCAGCAGCGTCGCAGTGTGGTCCTGGTCCTCGGACTGCATGTCCAGCGTGGCCCGGGTGCGAGCCGCGAACTGCACGGCCGCGTCGACGAACCAGGTCTCCAGGCTGTCGTGATTGACCGCGACCGGGATACTGGCATAGGGCACATCGTCGTCCGCCACGCCCAGGCGGTCGAGGGCGTCGTGCTCCAGCAGCGCCGTCTGCTCGGCCAACCGCACCAGCACCTGACCGTCCGCCGTGGCCACTGCCGGCACGGTGCGCTGGACCAGCAGCCGGCCCATGCGGTCCTCCAGCGCCTTGATCCGTTGCGACACCGCCGACGGCGTGACGCTCAGCGACAGCGCGGCCCGTTCGAAACTGCCTTCCCGCACTACCGCGGCCAGGGCGCGCAGATTGCCGTGATCAATTTTCATAAGATTAGTTTTGCTTAAGATAGTGAAGGAAAATTAGCTTTATTTCATATCCGCCGCAAGCGAAAATGGCTTTTTTACCGGAGCGCCGCGGGCGCCCGGCGTTGTCATCCAAGCGCCGCCACAGGCGTAGCAGCACAGGTGCAGGTCATGTTCGCCACGTTGTCATCCCCCCTCTTCTTCACTGCCTGGGCCAGCGGCACGGCCACCGGGCTGGGCCTGTTCGCGGTCGTGGGCGCGCAAAGCGCATTCATCCTGCGCCAGGGCCTGATGCGCGCGCACCTCTTGAGCGTGGTCGCCATCTGCGCGCTGATCGACGCCATCTTCATCTTCGCCAGCGTCTCGGGCCTGCAGGCCCTCACGTCCTGGTTCCCCTGGCTGACGACCGCCGTGCTGTGGTTCGGCGTGGCCTTCCTGTCCTGGTACGCGCTGCAATCGGCGCGCCGCGCCTGGACCGCCACCGGCGGACTGGCCGCCGCGCGCGAC
>NZ_DATCUY010000207.1:0-5660 GCF_036567245.1 Achromobacter sp.
TGGCGGGTGCGGACATGGGCGGGCTCCTCGATGACGATGGGATCGGACGGCGCCGCGTCGGCGACGTCCGCATGGCTCAATGCGCGCAGCGCTTCCAGCTGCCGCATCAGATGGTTGTGCGCAAGCACTTGCGCGGCCTCGCAGTCATGCGCCTTGAGCGCCTCGAATATGGCCAGGTGCTCGGCGCAGGATTCCTGGATACGACCAGGCTGGGACAGACTGCGGTGACGCGACAGGCTCAGCACCTTGCGCAGATTGCCGACCGTGTCCGACAACCATTGATTGCCAGCCAGCGCCTGCACCGCTTCGTGGATCAGGTAATTGGTCTTGTAGTAGGCGTCGATGCGGCCAGCCTTGGCGTGGCCCGCCAGCGCCGCGTGCAGCGGTTCCAGCTCGGCCAGCTGCGCGTCGCTGGCCTTGCGCGCGGCCTCGAAGGCGCAGCGCCCTTCCAGCATGGCCATCAGCGGGAAGATGTCTTCCAGGTCTTGCGCCGAGAGCTCATTGACGAAACAACCGCGGCGCGGCTCCAGCCGCACCAGCCCTTCAGTGGCCAGCACCTTGAGCGCCTCGCGCAAGGGAGTACGGGATATGCCCAGCTCGCCCGCCAGACGCAGTTCGTCGATCCATTCGCCGTTGCGCAGCGAGCGCGCGTGGATCATGCCGCGCAGGCGATCCGCGACTTCCAGGTATAGGGCTTGCCGGACGATCGGTAGGGTCATGGGTCAGCGGCGTGAACGGCACCGTAATTCATAATTATGAATAAGGCCATGATAAAGCCGGATGCGGGAAAAAGAAAACCCCTCCCGCCTCGGTAGCTACCCTAAGAGAAAAAAACGCCCCAAAGCTTCGTCCGCCTTGCGGGCTCTCCGGCAGGACAGGACGTCAGAAGTGCAGTACCCCATCCACCGCGTGGCGCGTCAGCGAGCGGGCCCAGCGGCGCGCCGGCAGGCCGTACTTGGCCTCCACCACCTCGGCCCGGGCCAGCAATTCGGCGGGCGTAACGGCCAGGCGCGGTCCGGAGAACGCCAGCACGATCTGGTTGCCGGCTTCGACTTCGGGCAGCAGCACGATCCGGTCGTCGAAGGCCTTGGAGAGGTTGTCGATGTTCTTGCCGAAGCTCTCGTGGCGGCCGAACAGGTTCACGGCCAGCACGCCGACCTCGCCCAGCACGCGGCGGCAATCGCGGTAGAACTTCACGCTGTCGCGCACCGGCCCCTCGGCAGAGGCATCGTACAAGTCGACCATCAGCACCGGACAGCGCCCTGCGTTGAGCGGATCGGCCACCCAGGCGCCCGCGTCGGTATGTTCGACCTCCAGCCGGTTGGATCCGGGCAGGCGGAAGAACATGTGGCAGGCCGCCGTCACGCGCGGGTTCCATTCCACCGCCAGCAGCGGGCTGCGCGTGTGCTTCACGCAAAAGCGCGCCAGCGAGCCTGCGCCCAGACCCAGCATGCCGATGGCCTCGTCCTTGGGCGGTTCCAGGAACAGCAGCCAGGCCATCATCTGGGCGGTGTATTCAAGCACCAGCTCCGATGGGTTCTTGATGCGCATGGCGCCCTGGACCCAGACGGTGTTGAAGTGCAGATAGCGGACGCCGTCCACCTCGGACAGGGTCGGCTGATCCAGCTCGGAAGGAAAGTTCGATTTGTGCATGGCGGCGATTGTAGGTCGGACGCCGCCTCCGCGTCAGGCAGCCCGCCTGCCGTCCCCGCTCTCCCAGATGCGCTCCAGCAGTTCCGTGCGCGACACTTCCGCCTGCAGGCCGGCCGCCAGGCGCAGCACGCGCTTCAGGTACAGATGCGCATCGCACTCCCAGGTCACGCCCAGGGCGCCATGGACCTGGATGGCGTTCTGCGCCGCGCGCCTGCCGGCTTCCACCGCCAGCAAGGGCGCGTACAGGCTGTCGCGCTCCGCCGACGCGGCGCCCGCGTCATGGGCCGCAACCGCCGCGATGCCCGCCAGCCTGGCGTCGTCCAGGGCCATCCAATCGTCGGCCAGGCGGTGCTTGATCGCCTGGTTGGCGCCGATGGCGCGGTCGAACTGGCGGCGTTCGCGCGCATGCGCCGCAGCCATCTCAAGCGCGGCCGACGCCGCACCCAGCAGTTCGGCCGAACGCAGCAGACGCAGCCGCGTGCGCAGCCGCTCCCAGGTTCCAGCCTTGACCTCCAGTTCGGCGCTCTCCAACACCTGCGGGCGAACCACGCGCGCCACGGGCATGGTCGGATCGAGTCCGGCGGAACCGGACGCGGGCGCCTGCAACTCCAGCCGCAAGGCGGTGGCGCTCAGGCGCCGCGCTGCCAGGGCCCGCACACCCTCGCCCGCGCCTTCGATAAAGGCCGAGCCGTCGGGACGCATGGCGGCGTCGGCGAAATAGGTATCGCCCGCCATCACGGCGCCCGCCCATTGCGCGGCCCACCCCGTCACGCCCGCCGCGCACAAGGTCGGCAGCACCACCATGTTGGCCGCCAGCGGCAAGCTCAGCAGGTGCCGCCCGGCGGCTTCCGCCACGACCCAGGCTTCGCGCATGCCCAGTCCCAGCCCGTCTTGCGCGGCCGGCGCCAGCAAGGCGGGCCAACCTTGGGCGGCGATTTCACGCCACTGAGCCAGGCGCGCTGCATGGGGCTTGCCGGCGGCGGCACGGGCCGTGGCAGGCGGATGGCGGTCGGCCAGAAAGCGCCGGGCCGCGTCGTCCAGCATGCGCTGGTCTTCGGTCGGATGCAGATCCATGAGGTTCAAGCCTTGGGCAGGCCGAGCATCTGCTCGGCGATGATATTGCGCTGGATTTCAGAGGTGCCGGCCAGTATGGTCTCGGCGCGCGACCACAGATAGGCGTGCGTCAGTTCGGCGGCATGCGCGTCGGGTGCGTCGTCCGCCAGACAGGCGTCCTCGCCCAGCAATTGCAGCGACAGCTCCAGCAAGCGCTGATGCGCTTCGCTCCAATGGATCTTGGTGGACGAGCCTTCGGGTCCCGGCGGATCGCCGCGCATCGCGCCCGTCAGCGCGCGCTGCGATTTCAGCGCCAGCACATGGCTGTCGGCCGCCAGCCGCGCCCATTGATGGCGCACCGCGGCCGAAGACGCCGCCACGTGGCCATGGGCGTCGGCGCGCAGCGCCAGTTCGCGCACCTGGCTCAACTCCTGCGCGAAGCGCACCAGCCGCGGGATGAAGTAGGTGCCGCGCTCGAAACTGGCCGCGGCCATGGCGATCTTCCAACCCTGGTTCGGCTCACCCAGCAGACCGTCCTCGGGCACCAACACGTCCTCGAAGAACACTTCGCAGAATTCGGCCTCGCCCGTGATCTGCCGGATGGGCTCGACCCGCACGCCGGGGCTGCGCATGTCGACCAGCAGGAAACTCAGGCCCCGGTGCTTGGCCGCCTGCGGATCGGTGCGCGCCAGCACGAAGCACCACTGCGCGCGGTCGGCGAACGAGGTCCAGATCTTGTGGCCGTTCAAACGGTAGCCGCCGGGCGCGGCCTCGGCCCGCGTGCGCACCGACGCCAGGTCGGAGCCGGCGCCCGGCTCCGAATAGCCCTGGCACCAGACTTCGCGGTTCGACAGGATGCCGGGCAGGAAACGGCGCTTTTGCGCCTCGGTGCCGAAATGCAGCAAGGTCGGCGCCAGGATGCCGTGCCCGATCAGGTTCACGCCCAGCGGCGCGCCGCAGCGCGCGTGCTCTTCGTGGAACACCGCCTGCCGCGACAGCGGCAGCGCGCGGCCCCCATGCTCCTTGGGCCAGCCCAGTCCGGACCAGCCGTTGGCGCACAGGGTGTCCTCCCATGCGCGCCGGAAATCCAGATTGCGCGGATCGGCCCTGCCCGGCCAGTCCTGCGCAAAACGGGCGTAGGCCGATGCCAGCCAGCCGCGCAGGTCCAGGCGGAACGCCTCGTCATCCCGCGCGGCGCTTTCCAACTGCGTCATGCCATCACTCCAGGCGGATGTTCGAATCGCGCGCGACCTTGGCCCAGGTGCTCACGTCCTGGCGGATGAAGGCGGCGAAAGTCTTGGGATCGCTGCCGATGATGTCCAGCCCCAGTCCCGTGAACTGCGCCTTGACGTCGGGCTGCTGCAGGATCTGCGCCAGGTTGCTGTAGATCTTGTCGACCACCGGCTGCGGCGTGCGCGCCGGCGCCACCAGGCCCAGCCACGGCATGGCCGAATAGCCCGGCAGGCCCGAGGCCGCCACCGTCGGCAGGTCCGGCACCGAGGCCGAGGGGTGGGCGGTGGTCACCGCCAGCACGCGCAGCTTGCCGTCCTTGACGAAGGGGCCGGACGAGGCCCAGGCGTCGAACATGACTTGCAGCCTGCCCGCCACCAGATCGTTGAGCGCCGGCGCGCTGCCCTTGTACGGGATGTGCGTCATCTGCACGCCCGCCATGCTGTTGAAGAGTTCGGCTTCCAGATGGGTGGAGCTGCCGGTGCCGACCGAACCGTAGCTGACCTTGCCCGGATTCGCCTTCAGGTAGGCGATCAGCTCGCCCACGTTCTTGGCCGGAACCGAAGGATGCACCTCCAGCACGTGCACCACCGAGGCCACCTGGCTGATGGGCGCGAAGTCCTTGATCGGGTCGTAGTTCACCTTGGCGTAGATGCTGGGCGCGATGCCCAGCGACGAGGCCGCCATCAGCAAGGTATAGCCGTCAGGCTCGGCGCGCGACACGTAGTCGGACGCGATCATGGTGCCGCCGCCCGGCTTGTTCTCCACGATCACCGGCTGGCCCAGCTTGCCGCTGAGCTTTTCCGCCAGCAGGCGGCTCATGATGTCGGTCGCGCCGCCCGGCGAGAACGGCACCACGATGCGTATCGGGCGGTTGGGATAGCTGCCCTGGGCCATCGCCTGGCCCGTGACACCCATGCAAGCCAGCGCGACGCCGGCCAATAGTTTCTTCATCATGCTTGTCTCCTCCTGGGATACGTTGCGCGCGTGGCGCTACGGGGTTGCGGGCAAGATCAGCGCGTCCAGTACCGCAACGCCCTGTCCTGCCTCTTTGATCAGCAATGGATTGACTTCGATTTCCGCCACGTGCGCGGGCGCGGCAAGCAGGGCATTGCCCACCGCCACGATGCTGCTGCACGCGGCCGCCACGTCGGCCCGGGGCTTGCCGCGGTAGCCGTCCAGCAGTGCGTAGGCCTTGAGTTCCTGCAGCATTTGCAGCGCGATGTCCTCGTCCACCGGCAGCAGGCGGTGGCTGGTGTCCTGGTACAGCTCGGTCAGCACGCCGCCCAGGCCCACGGTCAATACCGGGCCGAAGACGGGATCGCGCGTGGCGCCGACGATGATCTCGGCCACGCCGCGTTCCATCTTCTGCACCATCGCGCCGTCGATGCGCGCGTTTGGCTGCGCCGCGGCCGCCGCCCGCGTTACCTCGCCATGAGCGCGGCGCACGGCCTCGTCGTTGGCGAGGTTCAACGCGACGCCGCCCGCCTCGGTCTTGTGCGCGATGTCGGCGCTCAGTATCTTCAGTGCCACCGGATAACCAGCGGCCTTGGCCTGCGTCACCGCTTCTTCCGCGTTGACCGCCGCGCTCACCCGCGCCTGCGGCAGGCCAAATGCGGCCACGTACTCGCGCGCATCGGCTTCATTGCAGGGCAAGGCCGGGACCGCGGCCGCTGCCAGCCGCGGCTGCGCCGCGATGCGCTTGGCGCCGCGCGCCTCGCACC
>NZ_DATCUY010000208.1:0-4671 GCF_036567245.1 Achromobacter sp.
CACCATCGGCGCGCAGCGCGTGGCGCGGGCCGCGCCCGATGGCTACACGCTGCTGCTGGGCTCCACCAATGAAATGGTGATCGCCAGCATGATCAACAACGCCGTCAAGTACGACAGCGTGAAAGACTTCTCGCCGCTGGGCGTGATCGCTTCGCAGCCCATGCTGCTGGCCGCCAGCAAGAATTCGGGCGTGAAGACCGCCGCCGAGTATCTGCAGAAGCTGCGCGCCTCCGCGCCCGGCAGCTTCAACTACGGTTCCTCGGGCGTGGGCACGACCCTGCACCTGGCCGGCGAGATGATCAACCAGTCGACCGCCACGCGCGCCGAGCACGTGCCGTACCGCGGCGTGGCGCCGCTGGTGACGGACCTGATGAGCGGCCAGCTGGACTACGGCATGCTGGTGCTGTCCTCGGGCCTGCCGCAAGTGCGCGGCGACAAGATCGTGGCCCTGGGCGTGACGGAGAAGAAGCGTTCGCCGGTGGCGCCGGATCTGCCGGCCCTGGCGGAAACGCCGGGATTCGAAGCCGTGGACATCAGCGTCTGGTTCGCGCTCTACGGCCCGGCCGGCCTGCCCGAGCCGGTGGCCGCCAAGCTGCGCAGCGCGCTGGCCGACACGCTGAAGTCGGAGCAGTTCCGCGCCAAGATGCAGGAAGCCGGCGGCGTGCTGTCGCAGCCGGGCCTGGATCCGGCTGCCTATCAGGCCGAGGAAACCAGGAAGTACGGCGCGCTGGTCAAGGCCGCCAAGATCGAAGCCCAGTAAGTCGAAGCCGAGTCATCGCAACACCCAAGCACAGCAGCGGACAACATCCATGGAATTCAAGCTTCCCATTCCCGACCTGAGCGCCGAGCGCGCCGGCAATGCCGGCACCGCTGGCGTGTGGCATTTCGATTCAGGCCTTCCGGGGCGCGCGCTGATGGTGTCCGCGCTGGTGCATGGCAACGAGCTGTGCGGCGCCTGGGCCTTGAAGGACCTGCTGGCGGCGGGCCTGCGGCCGCGCCGCGGCAGCCTGACGCTGGCGTTCTGCAATCTGGAGGCGTTCGACCGTTTCGACCACGCCAACCACGATGCCTCGCGCTTCGTCGCCGAGGACATGAATCGCGTCTGGAGCGCCGAGCGTCTGGACAACCCCACGACGCCGGACCGCAAGCGCGGCGCCGAGCTGCGTCCCTGGGTGGAGCGCGCGGACTGGCTGCTGGACCTGCATTCCATGCATGAGCCGGGCGCGCCCCTGCTGCTGACGGGCGTCCTGCCGCGCAACATCGCGCTGGCGCGCCGCCTGAAGGCGCCGCAGCACGTGATCGTGGACGCGGGGCACAAGGACGGCGTGCGCATGCGCGATTTCGGCCAGTTTGGCGATCCCGCCCGTGACGACGCCTGCGCCCTGCTGATCGAATGCGGTTTCCATGGCGAACTGGCCGCACGCGATGTGGCGCGGGATATGGTGGCGCGCATGCTGGTGGAGTCGGGCGTGGCGGATGTGGGTGATGTGCCGGCGGGCTGGCTGTTGCCAGATGCCGAAAACCAGCGCGTGCTGGAAGTGACGGACGCGGTGGTCGCGCCGTCCATGGACCTGCGCTTCTCCGAGCCCTGGACGGGGCTGGAGACGTTTGAGCAGGCCGGTTCGATCCTGGGTTGGGCCGACGGGCAGCCCATCGTGACGCCTTACGATCGGTGCACGCTGATCATGCCGTCCTTGCGGCAGCTGAAGCCGGGCGTGACGGTGGTGAGGCTGGCGCGGGATTACGCGGGCTAAGCGCCGCGGTTCGTCCTACTTTTGCGGCGTGAACCGCAGTTCGTCCAGCTGGTAGCCCTGCGCCTTGGCGGCGTCCAGGGCCTTATCCAGTTCTTCCTTGGGCAGTTGCGGCGAGCGCGACAGGATCCACAGGTACTTCCTGTCCGGGGTGCCAACCACCGACCAGCGGTATTCGGGATCCAGGCCGATCACCCAGTAGTCGCCCTTGAACGGCTTGAAGAACGAGACTTCGAGCTTGGTATTGTTGCTGCCTTCCACTACCGTGGCGGTGCCGGACGCGGTGTCGATGTCGCCATCCTTGGTGCGGCAGCGGTTGTTCACGCCTACCGTGCCGTCAGCATGCGCGGTGTATTCGGCGGTGGTGTCTCCCACGCAGTCGCGCTGGAAGAACATGGGGAAATTCGCGATCTCGTACCACATGCCGGCGTAGCGCTTCAGGTCCACCGATTCCACGGTCTGCATGGGCGGCGGCGCGGCATGGACTATCCCCGCCACGCTGGCGGCCAAGGCCAGCAGGAATGTTGCGGTGCGGCGCATGGGGAAAACCTCCTGATGTGTCAGAGCTACCCGCGCCGCCAGCAAATGGCCGGCGCGGACCAAAACCTCAACGATACGCCTTATTTGCGCGGGGCCTTCAGCGCGGCGTGGTAGCGGGCCACATAGGTATCGAAATCCTCGGTGTCCGATTGCTCCAGGCGCTGCTGCTCCGCCGTGGATTGCGCGGCGGCTTGCTCATAGGCGGCTGCCAGGCCGGCGGGCAAGGCCTGCGCGCGCAGCGCGTCGGCGTGCTTGCGGCTGAGGTCCAGCGAATAGTCATGGAATGACAGGCGGCTCTCCGTCAGCGAGGCCAGCAGGCGCGCCGACGGCGTGGAGTCGGGCTGGTCGAGCTTGGCGCGCTGGGCCGCCAGGGCTTCGGCATAGGCGCTGCCGCCCAGGGCGGAGTCGAACAGCGCGGCGTAGGGCGCGATCTGATCCAGCAGTTCGTGGCCCCATTGCGCCAGGCCGATGGACTGGCCTTCGCGGTCCAGCATCAGGCCGGGCTTGCGGCCTTCCTTGACGACGGTCGAGAAGTTGTCGGCACTGCGCTGGCAGTAGCCGTTGTCGGGGAAGAAGGGGCTGTCGGACGCGGTGCAGAACAGCAGGAAGGCGTCGACGAAGCGGCTGGTGCTGGCGTCGATGCCTACCGGCGAGTTCGGGTCGATATCCAGGCAGCGGACTTCAACGTACTGCACCCCGCGCTCGGCCAACGCCGTGATCGGGCGTTCGCAGCGGCCGGTGGCGCGCTTGGGGCGGATGCTGGAGTAGTACTCGTTTTCGATCTGCAGCACGTTGGTATTGAGCTGGATCCATTCGCCGTCGCGGTGGGTGCCGATTTTCTGGTAATCGGGCCAGGGCTGGGTCACCGCGTCGTACAAACGGCCGAGGAACGTGTCCAGGTCGTTGTAGCAGAGCTTGAGCTGCGACTGCGCCTTGCTCTGGTAGCCCAGGTCGCTCATGCGCAGGCTGGTGGCGTAGGGCAGGTACAGCGTGCTGTCGCCCAGCTGTTGCAGCGGATGCTCGCGCCCGCGCAGGAAATCGCTGGACAGCGCCGGGGCGGCGCCAAACAGGTACATCAGCAGCCAGGAGTAGCGCGTGAAGTTGCGGATCAGGCCGATATAGCCGCGCGAGCGGCGGTCCTGGATGCTGCCGGGCTGCGTGTCCAGCACGGACCACAGGTCTTCGGCCAGCGAGAAGTTGTAGTGCACGCCGGCGATGCACTGCATCGTCTTGCCGTAGCGCACCGCCAGGCCGCGGCGATACACGTGCTTGAGCATGCCGGTGTTGGACTTGCCGTACCAGGCGATGGGGATGTCGGCTTCGGCCGGCAGCGTGGCGGGCATGGACTGATTCCAGATCAGTTCATGGTCCAGCACGCTGTAGACGTGGCGATGGGTGTTGGTCAGCTCGGCCAGCAGCGCGTCGACGTCCTTGTGCGTGCCCGTGATGAGTTCGAGCAGGGATTCGGAATAGTCGGTGGTGACGTGTTCGTTGGTCAGCGCCGATCCCAGGCCGGCGGGGTGCGGCTTGCGGGACAGGACGCCTTGCTCGTCCACGCGCAGGCCTTCCTTTTCGATGCCCCGCAGGGTCTGGGTCAGCAGCGATCGGTTGGCCTCCAGGCGGGAGAGGCGGTTGGCGGCAGTATCAGTCACGGGTTCTTCTCGTTTGGGTCTGTCGCCGGATTTTACGGGGTGCCGGCCTCCTGTGCCGAGGGAGTCAATACTGGGGACAGGGACAATGCCTGGGCGGTGCGCGCCAGCCACTCGTCCAGGTCGGCGTAGACCGGGTCGGCGATGGGGGCAGTTTCATTGAAAATCTCGTGCCAGGCGGTGTCGTACCACCGCAGGGTCAGCAGTTCGGCGGGCGCGCGCTGGGCGAATTGGCGGCTGCCTTCGGCGGCGACGATGGAATCATCGCCCGCCACCATCAGCAGGGTGCGACAGGCCAAGAGCGGGGCTTCGCGCAGGGATTCGCGGCCGCCCTCGTCCACGAAGCGGGCCAGCCGCCCCGTCATGTGACGCCGCACCAGGGGATCGCTGCGGTAGGCCTTCACCACGGCGGGGTCATGGGAGATGCGGGCGGGCGCCAGACCGTGGGGCACGCGCAGGTCGGGCGCATGCAGGGACATCCAGGTCAGCGTGCGTCGCACCCAGGGGGGCACGTGCACCACGAAGGGCGGCGAACTGAGCACCAGGCCGTCGATCTCGGCCATGCGGCGCAGGGCGATCCGCACTGCAACCAGGGCGCCCAGGCTGTGGCCCAGCAGGATGGGGGGGCGTCCGTGCGCGGCGGTCCAGGCCCGCAGCCGGTCCACCGCATCGACGACCAGATCGTCCTCGCGGCTCAGGGTTGCGGGCCGGCCGCCGGAGCGGCCATGGCC
>NZ_DATCUY010000209.1:0-8062 GCF_036567245.1 Achromobacter sp.
AGCCGCGGCCGGCCGGCGCTTCCAGCACGGCGAATTGCCGCAGTTGCCATTGCGCGCCGCCCAGCGTCGCCTGCGTGCCAGCGGCGATTTCACGCGGCTGCAGTTCGCGGCCATCGAGCCAGCGGGCTACGCTGTCGTGGCCGCTCCAGTACAGGGTCAGCAGCAGCAAGGGAGGCAGCAGCCACAGGCTGCGGCGGCGCCAGCGGCGCTCGCTCATGGCCGCGTCGCTCATGGCGGGGCCTCCTGGTCGAGATCGTATCGGTCGGCGGCAATCGGCCGGCCAGAGCCGTCCAGCGGCACGTCGTCCAGCGCAATGCGCACCTGCGAATCCAGGCGCGGGTCGTAGCGCGCGGACAGCAGCAGCGTGGCGCCGCGCGCTTGATCCGGGCGGATCTCGAACACCAGCCGCACGGTGCGCGGCAGGCCTGGTTCCACGGCATGGGGCGGTTGGTTGCGCGCGAGCACGAGGCGGTCGGTGTGGCGGTAGGTGAGGCCGTCGGGTCCGAGCCAGGCGGCTTCGCCGACGGTGGCCGATGTGTCGCGGGCCGCCAGGCGCAGCCAGACGATGGCCCAGACGCCGCCGGTCCCGCGCGTTTGCGACGCGCTCAGGCTGCGGTAGTGCAATTGCTGCGCGAACTGCACGCGCTCCACGGTGACGTCGAACTGCCGGGCGCTGACCGTCTGTCCCATGGCGCCGCGCACGGTGATGGGGCCGGTCAGCGCCATGTAGCGGGGCGTGCTGCGCTGCATGGCATAGAGGGCCAGCGCCGCGGCCAGCACCAGCAGCAACGTCCCCAGCCGCGCGCTCATGGCGCGGCCTCGAGCGCTACGGGCAAGTCGATCCGGCCGACGTTGGCGGGATTGAACCAACCGGGCGCGCCATATAGATTGTCCACGGGCTTGTAGATCTTGCTCTGCACCGCAAGCGCGGTGCGCGCGGGAGCCGCGGCCGCGGGCGGAAGCATCCAGACAAAGGCCATGCGCTCGGGCAGGCCGGGTTGCAGGTATGGCATCTGCTGCGTGTCGCGCAGGCCGACCACCATCGGTTTGCCCGCAACGGTCGCGAGCGGCGGGTTCCAGCGCAACAGTCCCAGATAGTCGGCGCTCGATTCGGCCGTGCGGTTGGTGAGGTCGGCTTCGACCACCAGCGCCGTGGCGCCGGGCTTGACGGGCACGCCATAGACCTTGGGGCTGGACGCGGTCCAGGCCCGGCGCGGCACCACCTGCCACTGTCCGGTCTGGATCGAGGCATCCGCGCTGTACACCGGTTCGGATGCGCGGTTGAGCTTGCCGTAAGCGCCATACAGCACGATGCTGGCGGCGGCGAGCAGAGAGCCTATGCCTGCCAGGCTGGCGGCGACACGGGCTCTGAGCGAGTGCAGTACGCGCATCCGGACTCCTGGCGCGCGGGCGGCGCGCATCGGGAATTCCAGATCGTAGGCGCGTGGCTCCTGCCGGGCGTTGTCCTTATGTTTCCATGCGTGTCGTGCAGGGCAGTGCGGTGCGCTCAGGCCAAGTTTTGAAACAATTCACGGGCAACGCCCGGACGTGAACGCTTCAGAACAGGTTCAGCGCCCGCGCCACCCACCAGCCCAGGCCGATCGCGACGCCGATCAGCAACGTCCTGCGCAGGCCGCCGCTCCTGGCCGGCACGGCGCCCGGAGCGAGCCCGGAATTTACATGGGACGGCCCGGATTCGGCCGATGCGCGCGCCGGCGCTGGCGCGGCATCATCGGTTTCTATCACGAACTCCGGTTTGGCCTCGTGTTGCTTCATTCCCTGCGCAAGGTTTTCCACGTCGACGCCGGCATTGCGCAGCATGTCCCACAGGCCGCCGTCTCCCTGGCCGGCGCGCAGCGCTTCGATGCGCTCGCGTTCGGCGCGGGGGACTTCGTCCAGGCTGTCGTACTTGCGGCCATTGACCGTGACCGCGCCGTTCTTGATCTCGACCTTGAAGGACTCGCCGTTTTCGATGCCGGCATAGCTCCAGGTTTCGCTCACCGAGGCGCCATCCAATCCGCCATCCAGCAGCTCTTCGATGTTGGCGCGCTGTTCGGGCGTCAGGCCTTCCGCGGTGTTCCAGCTGCGCGTCGTCGTGGTGCTGCGCCAAGTCTTGGTCTTTTCGTTCATAGGTGAGTCCGTTGTCATGCGGGTCTAGTGCAAAGCTTCTTACTTTGTCCTTAATGCAAAACTTATTTTCATGTCAAGAAAATCGATCTGATATGGTCGCATGAGCGTATCAGATGGCCTAAAGAGCGCATAATGTGCGCACCCTTTCCCAAGCTCCATGTCGTGGGGATCGGGTCGATTTTCTGTAAGCGAAGAGCGTGTTGTCACTAGCTCGGCGGTTCGTGTTCCCAGGTTCATGTTCGGTAGCTAGGACAACTTGGAGTATTCACGGAGATGTCTATGACAGAAGACGCAAAGCCGCGCAGGCGGTTCCTGCAGGCGTTGGCCATCGTGCCGGCCTCGACGCTGGCGGTGGGCGCAATGACCGCCGGCTGTACCAACGAGTCGGATAGCGCCGCCGCGCGCGCGGCCAAGCCCTACGAGCCCACCTATTTCACCAAGGCCGAATGGGCCTTCATCGTGGCCGCGGTGGATCATCTGATTCCCGCGGACGAATACGGTCCCGGCGCCATCGAGGCCGGCGTGCCGGAATTCATCGACCGCCAGATGGAAACGCCGTTCGGCCACGGCAAGCTCTGGTACATGCAGGGGCCGTTCCATACCGATCAGGTGCCGGAACTGGGCTATCAACTCAGCCAGAACCCCCGCGAGGTCTACCGCCACGGTATCGAAGCCTGTGATGCCTGGTGCGTGAAGACGCATGGCAAGGCCTACGCCGAACTGGACAAGCCGCTGCAGGAACAGATCCTGAAGGATCTGCAGGGCGGCAAGATCAAGTTCGAAGCCGTGCCTGCCACGACGTTCTTCAGCTTCCTGCTTTCCAACACCAAGGAAGGGTTCTTCGCCGATCCCATGTACGGCGGCAACAAGAACATGGTGGGTTGGAAGATGGTGGGTTTCCCGGGCGCGCGCGCGGACTTCATGGACTGGGCCGACCAGCCCAACGCGAAGTATCCCTACGGCCCCGTGTCGATCTCTGGGGAGAAGGGTTAAGCCATGGCGATCAAAAAAGACAAAGTCGATGCGGTGCTGGTCGGGTTCGGCTGGACCGGCGCGATTCTCGGCCAGGAGCTGACCGAGGCAGGGCTGCATGTGCTGGCGCTGGAGCGCGGCGGGATGCAGGACACGCCCAAGGACGCCGAGTATCCCAAGGTCGCCGACGAGCTGGCGTACTCCGTGCGCGGCAAGCTGTTCCAGGATCTGTCGAAGGAAACCGTGACCATACGCCACGGCGTGGACGACGTGGCTGTGCCGTACCGCCAGAATGGTTCGTTCCTGCTGGGTACGGGCGTGGGCGGCGCCGGCTTCCATTGGAACGGCATGCACTACCGCGTGCTGCCTGAAGAACTGGAGCTGCGCACGCGCTACGAAACGCGCTACGGCAAGAGCTTCATTCCGGAAGGCATGACCATCCAGGATTTCGGCGTGACCTACGACGAGCTGGAGCCATACTTCAGCAAGTTCGAGTACGTCTGCGGCACCTCCGGCAAGGCCGGCAACCTGAACGGTCAGATCGTCGAAGGCGGCAATCCGCTGGAAGGCAAGCGCAGCAAGGAATTCCCGCTGCCGCCGCTGACCACCACCTACGGCGCCCAACTGTTCGACAAGGCGGCGCGCGAGGTTGGCTTCCATCCGTATCCGGCGCCCGCGGCCAACGCGTCGGGCCCGTACACCAATCCGTACGGCGTGCGCCTGGGTCCCTGTAATTTCTGCGGTTTCTGCGAGAACTACGGCTGCTACATGTACTCGAAGGCCTCGCCGCAGACCACCATCCTGCCGGTGCTGCTGAAGAAGCCCAACTTCGAGCTGCGCACGCAATCGCACGTGATCAAGGTCAACCTGGACTCCACCGGCAAGAAGGCCGTGGGCGTGACCTATATCGACGCGCAAGGCCGCGAGATCGAGCAGCCGGCCGACCTGGTGATCCTGTCGGCCTACCAGATGCATAACGTGCGCCTGCTGCTGCTGTCTGGTATCGGCAAGCCTTACGATCCCAAGACCAACGAAGGTGTGGTCGGCAAGAACTACGCCTATCAGATGAATGGCGCGGTCAATGTGCTGTTGCCCAAGGGCACCCAGCTCAATCCCTTCGTGGGCACGGGCGCGGGCGGCGTGGGCATGGACGACCTGAACGGCGACCAGTTCGACCACGGCCCGCTGGGCTTCCTGGGCGGGGCCAGCATCCGCCACGTGCGCTACGGCGGCCGTCCGATCAAGCAGACGCCCACCATGCCGGGCACGCCCACGTGGGGCACGGGCTGGAAGGCCGGGGTGCAGGACGCCTATCAGCGCCACATGACCCTGGGCATTTCCGGCTCGGTGATGTCGTACCGCGACGCCTATCTGTCGCTGGACCCGACCTACAAGGACAGCTTCGGCCAGCCGCTCTTGCGCATGACATTCGACTGGCATGACAACGAATTCGACATGCTGGGCCACATGGGCAAGCGCATGGAGGAAGTGGCCAAGGCCATGAAGCCCGAAAAATACGCCGTGGCGGTGCGCAAGAAGGGCGCGCGCTACGACACGCGGGTCTACCAGAGCACGCACAACACGGGCGGCGCCATCATGGGCGCCAACCCCAAGGAAAGCGTGGTCAACAAGTACCTGCAAAGCTGGGACGTGCCCAACCTGTTCGTGATGGGGGCCTGCGTGTTCCCGCAGAACATGGGCTACAACCCCACGGGCCTGGTCGGGGCGCTGGCCTATTGGTCGGCGCAAGCGATCCGCGACCAGTACCTGAAGAACCCCGGCCCGCTGGTCCAGGCTTAAGGAGACGGCACAATGATTAAGCAGACCATTGTTGCGGCTGTCTCGGCCCTGGCGGCAAGTGCGGCGTTCGCGGCTGACGGCACGCCTGCCGCCGCCGACGCGCAAATGATCAAGCAAGGCGAGTACCTGTCGCGCGCCGGCGACTGCATCGCCTGCCACACGGCCAAGGACGGCAAGCCGTTCGCGGGCGGCCTGGGCATCGATTCGCCGCTGGGCACGATCTATTCCACCAACATCACGCCGGACAAGGACACCGGCATCGGCGGCTATACGTACGAGGACTTCGACCGGGCCGTGCGCCACGGCGTGGCCAAGGACGGGCACTCGCTGTATCCGGCGATGCCGTACACCGCCTATGCCAAGGTCACGCCCGAGGATGTGAAGGCCTTGTACGCCTACTTCATGCACGGCGTGGAGCCGGTCAAGCAGGAGAACAAGGACACCGACATCATCTGGCCCTTGTCGATGCGCTGGCCGCTGGGCGTGTGGCGCTGGATGTTCGCCCCGGACGTGGCCACGGCCCCCGTGACCGCCGACACGCAAGGCGCCGACCGCGCCGCGCTGCTGCGCGGACAGTACCTGGTCGAAGGCCTGGGCCATTGCAGCACCTGCCATACGCCGCGCGGCGTGGCCCTGCAGGAAAAGGCCTTGACCGAGGCCGACGGCTCGGCCTTCCTGTCGGGCGGCGTGGTCGAAGGCTGGCTGGCCAAGAACTTGCGCGGTGACGCTGCCGACGGTTTGGGCAGCTGGAGCCAGGCGGATATCGTGGCCTTCCTGAAGTCCGGACGCAATGGCCATTCCGCCGCCTTCGGCGGCATGGCGCAGGTGGTGGGCGACAGCACCCAGCATCTGTCCGACGCCGACTTGAACGCCATCGCGGCCTATCTGAAGAGCCTGCCGCCGGTGAACAAGGACGCCGCCAAGCCGCAGGCCTACGACGAGTCCGTGGCGCAGGCGCTGCGCACGGGCAAGGACAAGGGCGACGGCGCCATGGCCTTCCTCAACAACTGCGCGGCCTGCCATCGCAGCACGGGCAAGGGCTACACGGAGACCTTCCCGCAGCTGGCGCTCAGTTCGACGGTGAACTCGGCGGATCCCGCTTCCTTGATCCACATCGTGCTCAAGGGCGCGCAGATGCCGGCCACCACGGCGGCGCCGACCGCCTACGCGATGCCGGGCTTCGACTGGCGCATGAGCGACAAGGAAGTCGCCGACGTGGTGACGTTCGTGCGGTCCAGCTGGGGCAACCAGGCGGCGGCAGTCACCGCTGCCGACGTGGCCAAGGTGCGCAAGGACGTGGGGGCGGCGCCGCAGCCGGCGCGTTGACATCCCCGCGCCATCGCCTGGCGTGAGGGAACGCGGCGCCGGCAGGCTGGAGGGCTTGCCGGCGCCGATTTTCTTGCGCGCGATTTGACAGGCGTCGGCGGTAGGCGCAAGCTTGATGTCATGCGCCGATCCCCGACCCCGTTCGCTCTGATTATTACCCCCATCAGGACCATGGTGGGTTAGCGCGCGTCGGTACATCGCTACATAAACCCGCCAGAGGCGGGTTTTTTGTTGCCCGCTTCCTGCCTGCAGTTTTTCCCAGGAGAGCACTTCATGATGTCCACTGATCCTTCCCCCCCGGCCACGCCCATGCTGCACTTCCTGTGCGGCAAGATCGGCTCCGGCAAATCCACGCTGGCGCAGAAGCTGGCGGCGCAGCCCGGCGCCATCCTGCTCAGCGAGGACAGCTGGCTGGCGGCGCTGTATCCGGGAGAGATCGTGGACCTGGCCGACTACGCCCGCTGCGCCAGCCGTCTGCGCAACGCGATGGGCAACCATGTGGCGGCGCTGGTGGGGGCGGGCTTGTCGGTGGTGCTGGACTTCCCGGCGAACACGCGGCGCAGCCGCGAATGGCTGCGCCAGGTGGCCGAGCAGGCCGGCTGCGCCCATCGGCTGCACTACCTGGATCTGCCCGACGAGATCTGCAAAGCCAGGCTGCGCGCCCGCAATGCGTCGGGCACGCATCCGTACACCACCACGGACGAGCAGTACGACGCGATCACCGCGTACTTCGTCGAGCCTGACGAGGCCGAAGGGTTCCATCTGCTGCGCCACGGGCAGGACTGAAACGGCGGCGCGGGTCGGCCCCGCGCCTGCTATGATTGCTGGATAAATATCCAGTTATCCGGCCCGGCCGATGTTTCCCGCCTACCGCTACTACTATCTGCACAACTTCCAGCGCGCGCTGACGTGGGTGGGCGACCGCTACGCCGATCTGCTGGACGCCGCCGAGCGCCGTTTCATGACGGATTTCCCGGCCTTGCCGCAGGCATCCCAGGCGCTGATGGTCCGCATGTTGATGCGGCGCGGCCCGTGGTTCCGGGCCGGCCGGCTGGTCTATGAAGAGATCGGCGCGGCCGAGGCCGCCGCCCAGCCCCTGCTGGCGCTGGGCTGGCTGGACGCGCAGGCGCCGATGACGCTGGACGAGCTGTTCGACCTGCATACCAAGCCGGAACTGAGCCGCATGTTTGCGGATCTGCCGGTCAGATCCGCCTCGCGCAAGAGCGATCTGCTGGAGGCCGCGCGCGCCGCCTGTGCGGATGCGCGGCCTTACGCCGAATGGAATCCTGCCGTGGACGAGCCGGTCTGGCGCGTGACCGTGACGGATATCTGCGAACGTTTCCGTCTGATGTTCTTCGGCAATCTGCATCAGGACTGGTCGGAGTTCGTGCTGGCCGACCTGGGCGTGTTCCAGTATGAGACGGTGCCGTTCGATGCCTCGTCCCGCGCTTTCCAGACGCGGGAAGATGTGGATTGCTATCTGGCGCTGCACGCCTGCCGCGTGGCGCTGGACGAAGGGGCCGACGCCGATGCGCTGATGCGGGCCGTGCAGGCCTGCGCCAGCGGCAATCCCTGGCTGGAAAAGCGCCGCGCCAAGGTCCTGCTGCGCATCGGGCAGGCTTGCGAACGGGCGCGGGACTGGGACGCCGCGCAACGCGTGTATGAGGCCTGCGCCTATCCCGGCGCGCGCCATCGCCGCATCCGCGTGTATGAGCGCATGGCGCGGTACGGCGATGCGCTGGCCTTGGCGCTGCAGGCGCAGGCCGAGCCCGAGAGCGAAGAGGAAAGCCAGCGCTTGGCGCGCATGTGGCCGCGCCTGTATCGGGGCGCGGGG
>NZ_DATCUY010000210.1:0-11647 GCF_036567245.1 Achromobacter sp.
CGGGCTGGCCGCGGCTGGCGCCGCGCGGTCCGCGGGCTTCCTCGTCCTTGCGCCGTTGATAGGCGACGGGATCCTTCTGGCGTTCGATGCTTTCCTTGGTGCGCTCCTGCTGCGCGACCAGGCGGGCGCGGGCGCCCGTGCGGGTGCGCTTGGGGGCGTCTTCAGCGTGGGCGTCGCGCGCCGTTTTCTTGATCGTCAGCGTCTTGCGCGGACGGTCCTGTTCATCAGAGGACATACGAATCCTGGCGAATGTGCAGAGGTAGGGGGTATCAGAAGGGTTTGACGACGACCAGCGCCACCACCACCAAGAGCAGCAAGACGGGAACTTCGTTGAACCAGCGATAGAACTTGTGCGAACGGGTGTTTTTGCCCTGTTCGAATTTGCGTAGCATCAGGCCACAGGCGTGATGGTAGCCGATGACGAGCAGGACGAAAAAGAGCTTGGCGTGCATCCAGCCGTTGCCGGGGCCGACGCCGATGCCATAGCCGAGGTACAGCCACATGCCGAACACGACCGCGACCACGGCCAGGATGGTGGTGAAGCGGTACAGGCGGCGCGCCATGCCCAGCAGGGTGGTCTGGACCGTGGCGTCCGATTGCTGGGCCAGGTTCACGAATATGCGCGGCAGATAGAACAGGCCGGCAAACCAGGAAGCGATAAAGACGATGTGAAAGGTCTTGACCCAAAGCATGGCCATGGTGCGATCCAGTCGAGGAAAGCAGCATTGTAAGCTGCGCCACGGTGCGCCCAGGGCCGGGGCAAAGCCCCGCGGACGGGGCTTTGCGGGGTGGCAGCTCAGATCACGTACAGGTCGACGTACTCGTGGACCGGCATGGCCTCCAGCCGTTTCTGGTCCAGCGAAGTTTGCAGGATGCGGTCCTGCTGGCGGGAGGGGAACATGCGCGCCAGGTTGGTGCGGAACTTGGCTTCCAGCAGCGGTATGCCTTCGGCGCGGCGGCGCTTGTGGCCGATGGGGTATTCGCAGACGATTTCGTCCAGCCGCGTGCCGTCCTTGAATTCCACCGTCAGCGCATTGGCGATCGAGCGCTTGTCGGGATCGTGGTAGTCGCGGGTGTAGGCCGGGTCTTCGACGCAGACGATCTTGTCGCGCAGCGCGTCGATGCGCGGGTCCCGCGCCACCTCGTCTTCGTAGTCGGCCGCGGTCAGGCGGCCGAACAGCGCCGGCACCGCCACCATGTACTGGATGCAGTGGTCCCGGTCGGCCGGGTTGGAGAGCGGGCCCTTCTTGTCGATGATGCGGATGCAGGCCTCGTGCGTGCGTATGGTGATTTTCGCGATGTCGTCGGCGCTTTTGCCGGCAGCCTTCAACCGGCCATGGAGTTCCATCGCGCATTCGACGGCGGTCTGCGCATGGAATTCGGCCGGAAACGAAATCTTGAACAGCACGTTTTCCATCACGTAGCTGCCATAGGGGCGCTGGAACCTGAACGGCTGGCCCTTGAACAGCACGTCGTAAAAGCCCCAGGTCTGCGCGGTCAGTACGGACGGGTAGCCCATTTCGCCGGTCCTGGCGATCAGCGCCAGGCGCACGGCGCGGCTGGTGGCGTCGCCCGCCGCCCAGCTCTTTCTGCTGCCGGTGTTAGGGGTGTGGCGGTAGGTGCGCAGGCTCTGGCCATCGACCCAGGCCAGCGACACTGCGTTGATCACTTCCTCGCGGCTCAGGCCCAGCATCTGCGCCACCACCGCGGTGGAGGCCACCTTGACCAGCACCACGTGGTCCAGGCCGACTTTGTTGAAGGAGTTCTCCAGTGCGATGCAGCCCTGGATCTCATGCGCCTTGATCATGCCGGTCAGCACGTCGCGCATCAGCAGGGGCGGCTTGCCCGCCGCGACCGCAGTGCGGGACAGCCAGTCGGCCGTGGCCAGGATGCCGCCCAGGTTGTCGGACGGGTGGCCCCATTCGGCGGCCAGCCAGGTGTCGTTGAAGTCCAGCCAGCGGATCATCGTGCCGATGTTGAACGCGGCTTGCACCGGATCGAGCTGGAATTGCGTGCCTGGCACCTTGGCGCCGTGGGGCACGGTCGTGCCGGGCACGATGGGGCCCAGCAGTTTCTTGCACGCCGGATATTCCAGCGCTTCCAGGCCGCAGCCCAGCGTGTCGATCAGGCAGTTGCGTGCCGTTTCGTACGCCAAGCCGCTCTGGATTTCATACTTCAGGACGTAGTCGGCGATATCGACCAGGACCAGGTCGGGATCGGGACGGACGTTGGAGATCGGGGCAGACATAGCGGTACCTCTCCATAGGATGAATACAGGTGGCCATGCCGTGCCCTCGTCCGTGCCCCGGTCTTACTTGCGCTTTTCCAGCGGCACGAACTTCTGGTCTTCCGGGCCCACGTAGTTGGCGGTGGGGCGGATGATCTTGTTGTCGATGCGCTGCTCGATGATGTGGGCCGACCAGCCCGCCGTGCGCGCGATGACGAACAACGGCGTGAACATGGCGGTCGGGACTCCCATCATGTGATAGCTGACGGCCGAGAACCAGTCCAGGTTGGGGAACATCTTCTTGATGTCCCACATGACCGTTTCCAAGCGTTCGGCGATGTCGAACATCTTGGTGCTGCCGGCCTGCTTGGACAGCTTCTTGGCCACTTCCTTGATGACCTTGTTGCGCGGGTCGGACACGGTGTAGACGGGGTGGCCAAAGCCGATGATAACTTCCTTGGCTTCGACGCGGCGGCGGATGTCGGCCTCGGCCTCGTCCGGCGTGTCATAGCGCTTCTGCACGTCGAAGGCCACTTCGTTGGCGCCGCCGTGCTTGGGGCCGCGCAGCGCGCCGATGGCGCCCGAGATGGCCGAGAACATGTCCGAGCCGGTGCCGGCGATGACGCGGGCGGTGAACGTGGACGCGTTGAACTCGTGTTCGGCGTACAGGTTCAGCGAGATGTGCATGGCCTTGACCCAATCATCGCTGGGTTTTTCGCCGTGCAGCAGGTGCAGGAAGTGGCCGCCGATGCTGTCGTCGTCCGTCTGCACGTCGATGATGCGGCCGTTGTGGCTGTAGTGGTACCAGTACAGCAGCGCCGAGCCCAGGTTGGCCATCAGGCGGTCGGCGATGTCGCGCGCGCCCGGGGTGTTGTGGTCGTCTTTCTCAGGCAGCACGCAGCCCAGCACCGACACGGCGGTGCGCATCACGTCCATGGGGTGGCTGGCGGCGGGCAGCGCTTCCAGTGCGGCTTGCAGCTGGGCGGGCAGGCCGCGCAGGCTGCGCAGCTTTTCCTTGTAGGCCTTCAGCTCGGCCTTGTTCGGCAGCTTGCCGTGGACGAGCAAGTGGGCGATTTCCTCGAATTCGCTGGTGTGGGCGATATCCAGGATGTCGTAGCCGCGGTAGTGCAGGTCATTGCCGCTGCGGCCAACCGTGCACAGCGCCGTGTTGCCGGCGACGACGCCAGACAGCGCAACCGATTTCTTGGGTTTGAAGCCGGCTTTTTCTTCCGGCTTGGCGTCCGATTTGGCCACTTGCTTCTTGGGAGCCGTACTCATGTCTCTACTCCTTCCTTTCGCGATGGTCGTTGCTATGGGGGTGGGCATGCAAGGCGCCGGGCGGCTGCCGCGGCGCCGGAAACCGAGGGCCTGCTTACGCCTTGCCTTTCTGGAAAAGCGCGTCCAACTTGGATTCGAACTCGTGATAGCCGATGCGGTCGTACAGTTCCTCGCGCGTCTGCATCAGGTCCACCACGTTCTTCTGGTGGCCGTCGCGGCGGATGGCGGTGTAGACCGCTTCGGCGGCCTTGTTCATGGCGCGGAAGGCCGACAGCGGGTAGAGCACCATGCCCACGCCCACGCTCTTCAGTTCTTCCACCGAGAACAGCGGCGTCTTGCCGAATTCGGTGATGTTGGCCAGCACCGGCACCTTGACCGCCTTGACGAAGCGGTCGTAGGTGGGCAGGTCGTAGGCGGCTTCGGCGAAGATGGCGTCGGCGCCCGCTTCCACGCAAGCCAGCGCGCGCTCGATGGCGGCGTCCACGCCGTGCGAGGCGATCGCGTCGGTGCGGGCGATCAGGTAGAAATCGGTGTCGGTACGGGCATCGGCCGCAGCCTTGACGCGGTCGGCCATTTCCTCGGTCGAGACGATTTCCTTGCCCGGGCGGTGGCCGCAGCGCTTGGCGCCGACCTGGTCTTCGATGTGGCAGGCGGCGGCGCCGAACTTGATCAGGCTCTTGACGCTGCGGGCGATGTTGAACGCCGAGGGGCCGAAGCCGGTGTCGATGTCCACCACCAGCGGCACGTCGCAGACGTCGGTGATGCGACGCACGTCGGTCAGGACGTCGTCCATGGTGTTGATGCCCAGATCGGGCAGACCCAGCGAGCCCGCCGCGACGCCGCCGCCGGACAGGTAGATCGCGCGGTAACCGGCGCGCTTGGCCAGCAGCGCATGGTTGGCGTTGATGGCGCCGATGATCTGCAGGGGGCTTTCTTCGGCGAGTGCGCGGCGGAAGAGGGCGCCGGCGGATTCGGGTCTGGACATGGGTGGTCTCCGTAATTTGGACCGGGTGTTTTCAGAATGCCCCGGATGGAAGGACTGGCCGGAAAATAAATCTGTCCCCTTCGCGGAATTCCTTTGCGCAGGAGCAAAGGGACAGGTTTATGTTTCGGTCTTGCTTAGGAATTGGGCCCGCGCAAACGGGCCCAATTCTTTACTCATGCGCTGCTTACTTCAGCAGGTCCTTGACGCCGTCGCGCTCTTCGAGGAGCTCTTTCAGCGTGAAGTCCAGGCGCTCGCGCGAGAAGGCGTCGATTTCCAGGCCTTCGATGCGCTTGTATTCGCCGTTTTCGGTCGTGACCGGCACGCCGTAGATGATGCCTTCGGGGATGCCGTAGGAGCCGTCCGACGGGATGCCCATCGTGACCCACTTGCCGTTGCTGCCCAGGACCCAGTCACGGACGTGGTCGATGGCGGCGTTGGCGGCCGAAGCGGCCGAGGACAGGCCGCGGGCTTCGATGATGGCGGCGCCGCGCTTGCCCACGGTGGGGATGAAGGTGTCGCGGTTCCAGGCGTCGTCGTTGATCAGCTTGGACAGCGATTCGCCGCCGACGGTGGCGAAGCGGTAGTCGGGGTACATCGTGGGCGAGTGGTTGCCCCACACGACCAGCTTTTCGATGTCGGCGACGGCCTTGCCAGACTTGGCGGCCAGTTGCGACAGGGCGCGGTTGTGGTCCAGGCGCAGCATGGCGGTGAAGTTCTTGGCGGGCAGGTCCGGCGCCGACTTCATGGCGATGTAGGCGTTGGTGTTGGCCGGGTTGCCCACCACCAGGACCTTGACGTTGCGGCTGGCGACGTCGTTCAGGGCCTTGCCCTGAGCCGTGAAGATCTGGGCGTTGACGGACAGCAGGTCCTTGCGCTCCATGCCGGGGCCGCGCGGACGGGCGCCAACCAGCAGGGCCACGTCGGCGTCCTTGAAGGCGGTGCGCGGGTCGCTGTGGGCGGTGACTTCTTGCAGCAGCGGGAAGGCGCAGTCATCCAGTTCCATGATGACGCCCTTCAGGGCCTTTTGCGCTTTCTCGTCGGGGATTTCCAGCAGTTGCAGGATGACGGGTTGATCTTTACCCAGCATTTCGCCCGAGGCGATGCGGAATAGCAGTGCGTAACCGATTTGGCCGGCGGCGCCGGTGACGGCGACACGCAAGGCAGGCTTGGACATGGACGTTCTCCGTAATGGTTTGGCGAGAAAAAAATCTCACCAATCAGTGTAATCGTTGGGCGTGAAAATCAACGCGTGCGCAGCGGCGTGCACAGCGGCGCGCAGCATGGCTGGCGCAGGGCCCGGACAGCGTTGAATCCTAGATCGAATTTACGTGTCCGTCAATTGCTCTTCTATCTTATATAAGACATAAGACGTTGGACAGCTTGCCGGCCGATATGCCACAATAGAGCGTTTATTCGAATGCGCCGCAGCCCGGTTTCGGTTGCGCGCCTGTATCAAGCCAGAACATTGGCGGCAGCAGCGCATTGCGGATGGGTTCGCTGCCTTGCGCCGTCCTCCCATTTCCCCGGATAAACATGACTCAATCAAAAAGATCCATGGCAGAGCCCCGGCCCGAAACCTCCTTACGCATTCGCGCCGCCCGCACGGCGGGCGAGGGGGCCGCTTTCAGTCCGCTCTACCGCCAAATCAAGGATCTGCTTGTCCAGAGCCTGGAACGCGGCGAATGGAAGCCCGGCGAACTCATCCCCAGCGAAATCGATCTGGCCGCCCGTTTCCAGGTGAGCCAGGGCACGGTGCGCAAGGCGGTCGACGAGTTGGCCGCCGAGCACATGTTGCTGCGCCGGCAGGGCAAGGGCACTTTTGTCGCCACCCATCACGAAGCGCGCGTGCGCTACCGCTTCCTGCGCTTGGCCGCCGACGAAGAAGGCGAGCCCGGCCGGGCCGAAAGCCGCATCCTGGAATGCCGGCGCCTGCGGGCGCCTGCCGAGATCGCGCGCGCCCTGGACCTGCGGGCCGGCGAGACTGTCGTCATGATCCGCCGCCTGCTGTCCATGGGGCAGACGCCCACCGTCGTGGACGACATCTGGCTGCCTGGTTCCATTTTCCGTGGACTGACCCTGGAGCTGTTGACCGCCAACAAGGCGCCGCTCTACGGTCTGTTCGAATCCGAATTCGGCGTGAGCATGGTGCGCGCGGACGAAAAGCTGCGCGCGGTGATCGCGCCGGCCGAGGTCTGTCCGCTGCTTAATGTTCCCGCCGGGACGCCGTTGTTGCAGGTGGATAGGGTGTCTTATACGTATGGTGACCGCCCCATGGAAATTCGCCGGGGGTTGTACTTGACCGATCGATACCACTACCGCAATAGTCTGAATTGATGAGCTTTTTAACTACGATTTGATACCGACCCTATCTCTGGGCGAAAATACCGTGTTTGCCCGCAAGGGCCACGGCATTCCCGCCGTAACGATTCCCTAGTTCCGAAACACCGAGGCCGTCATGTCCGACACCGCTGCCAAGCCACGTCCGCAGTTTCGCAATATTGGTATTGCGCAACTCGCCAGCTACCGCCTGCCCCTGGCCGGCAAGCTGTCCATTCTGCACCGCGTCAGCGGCGCGCTGCTGTTCCTCTGTCTTCCCTTGGTCATTCTGCCGTTGTTCGCGGCCAGCGTGGCCGCGCCGCAGACGTTCGCAGCCGTGGCCGCGTACGCCGGCAATCCGATCGTCAAGCTCGTCTTCCTGGTCCTGATCTGGGGCTACCTGCACCACTTCTGTGCCGGCATCCGCTACCTGCTGCTGGACCTGCACATCGGCATCGACAAGCTGTCGGCCAAGAAGAGCGCCGGCGTGGTTTTCGGGGTGAGCCTGGCGCTGACCCTGGTGTTCGCCCTCAAATTGTTCGGAGTGCTGTAATGGCCGACGTGAAAAACTACGGACCCAAGCGTCTGGTCGTGGGCGCCCATTACGGCGTCATGGATTTCATCATCCAGCGCATCACCGCCGTCATCATGGCCGTGTACACGCTGGTGCTGCTGATCGGCATCCTGATGATGCCGTCCTTCACGTACGAGCACTGGACCGCGCTGTTCAACTTCTACGTGGGCGTTCTTCCGGTTGGCCAGATCCTGGCCACCCTTGCATTCATTGCGCTGGCCTGGCATGCCTGGATTGGTGTGCGCGACATCTGGATGGACTACGTCAAGTCGGTGGGCGTGCGCCTGCTGCTGCAAGTGTTGACGATCCTCTGGCTGGTCGGTTCGGTCGTTTACTTCGCGCAAATCCTCTGGAGCATTTAAGCCGTGGTCTCTGTCATGAAATCCTTGCCGCGCCGCCAGTTTGATGTGGTGGTCGTTGGCGCCGGCGGAGCCGGCATGCGTTGTTCGCTGCAACTGTCCCAAGCGGGCCTGTCCGTTGCAGTGCTGTCCAAGGTGTTCCCCACGCGTTCGCACACCGTTGCCGCACAAGGCGGCGTGAGCGCCTCGCTGGGCAACATGAGCGAAGACAACTGGTACTGGCACATGTACGACACCGTCAAGGGTTCGGACTGGCTGGGCGACCAGGACGCCATCGAATTCATGTGCCGCGAAGCGCCGAACGCCGTGTACGAACTCGAGCACTTCGGCATGCCGTTCGACCGCAACCCCGACGGCACCATCTACCAGCGTCCGTTCGGCGGCCACACCGCCAACTTCGGTGAAAAGCCGGTCCAGCGCGCCTGTGCCGCTGCCGACCGCACCGGCCACGCGCTGCTGCACACCCTCTACCAGCGCAACGTTGCTGCGCGCACCCAGTTCTTCGTCGAATGGATGGCGCTGGACCTGCTGCGCAACGAAGCGGGCGACGTCGTGGGCGTGACCGCCCTCGAAATGGAAACGGGCGAAATCTACATCCTGGAAGCCAAGACCACGGTGCTGGCCACCGGCGGCGCCGGCCGCATCTGGGCCGCTTCCACCAACGCCTTCATCAACACCGGTGACGGCCTGGGCATGGCCGCCCGCGCGGGCATTCCGCTGCAGGACATGGAATTCTGGCAATTCCACCCGACCGGCGTGGCCGGCGCCGGCGTGCTGATCACGGAAGGCGTGCGCGGCGAGGGCGGCATCCTGCTGAACAAGGATGGCGAACGCTTCATGGAGCGCTACGCGCCCACGCTGAAGGATCTGGCCCCGCGCGACTTCGTGTCCCGCTCGATGGACCAGGAAATCAAGGAAGGCCGCGGTTGCGGTCCGGACGGCAGCTACGTGGTGCTCAAGCTCGACCACCTGGGCGCCGACGTCATCAACAAGCGCCTGCCCTCGATCCGCGAAATCGCCATCAAGTTCGGCAACGTCGACCCGATCAAGGAACCGATCCCCGTCGTTCCGACCATCCACTACCAGATGGGCGGCATCCCGGCCAACTACCACGGCCAGGTGTTGTCGCGCGAAAATGGCGAAAACAAGGTCATCAACGGCCTGTACGCCATCGGCGAATGCGCCGCGGTGTCGGTGCACGGCGCCAACCGCCTGGGCACCAACTCGCTGCTGGACCTGATCGTGTTCGGCCGCGCCACCGGCAACCACATCGTCAATTCGCATCCGGAACGCCAGCACGCGCACCAGCCCGTGCCGCAGCAAGCCGTCGAATTCTCGCTGGACCGCGTCAACAAGCTGGAATCGCGCACTTCGGGCGAAAAGACCCAGGACATCGGCAACGCCATCCGCTTCTCGATGCAGCGCCACTGCGGCGTGTTCCGCACGCTGGAACTGCTGAACGAAGGCGTGACTCAGATCGAAGATCTGGCCAAGCAAGCCGACAATATCTACTTCAAGGACAAGTCCAAGGTGTTCAACACCGCGCGCGTCGAGGCGCTGGAAATGGCGAACATGACCGAAGTGGCCCGCGCCACCATCAAGTCGGCCGCCAACCGCACCGAAAGCCGCGGCGCGCACGCGCTGGACGACCATCCGACGCGCGACGACGAAAACTGGCTGAAGCACACGCTGTGGTACTCCGAAGGCAGCCGCCTGGATTACAAGCCCGTGCAGATGAAGCCGCTGACGGTCGAGTCCTTCCCGCCCAAGGCGCGTACCTTCTAAGTCCGGATTGAGCCCACTATGAGCAACAAGAGAATCGTCAAGTTCGAAATCTACCGCTACGATCCGGACAAGGACGAGCGCCCGTACATGCAGAAGCTGGAAGTCGAACTCCAGCCGACCGACAAGATGCTGCTCGATGCGCTGGTGCGCATCAAGAACGACGTCGATGACAGCCTGGCCCTGCGCCGCTCGTGCCGTGAAGGCGTGTGCGGTTCGGACGCCATGAACATCAACGGCAAGAACGGTCTGGCGTGCACGACCAACCTGCGCGAACTGAAGGAACCCATCGTCCTGCGTCCGCTGCCGGGCCTGCCCGTCATCCGCGACCTGATCGTGGACATGACGCACTTCTTCAACCAGTACCACTCGATCCGCCCGTACCTCATCAACGACACGCCGCCGCCCGAAAAGGAACGCCTGCAGTCGCCCGAGGCACGCGAAGAGCTGGATGGCCTGTACGAGTGCATTCTGTGCGCGTGCTGTTCCACTTCCTGCCCGTCGTTCTGGTGGAACCCGGACAAGTTCGTCGGCCCGGCCGGCCTGCTGCAAGCCTACCGCTTCATCGCCGACAGCCGCGACGAAGCCACGGGCAGCCGTCTGGACAACCTGGAAGATCCGTACCGCCTGTTCCGTTGCCACACGATCATGAATTGCGTCGACGTCTGTCCCAAGGGACTGAACCCGACCAAGGCGATCGGCAAGATCAAGGAACTGATGGTCCGTCGCACGGTCTAGTTTTGAGCAAGCGCATTTTTGCCTCCGGCGGCGTCTTGCCGCCGGGCTGTCCCAAGGCAAAAACGTCCCCTCGGGGGGCGGCAAACCCGCGTAGCGGGTGCGGCGCTGGGGCTTTTTTTAGGTGTAAGGAAAGATGAGCAAGCTAACTGAATTGGAGCGGGCGCGTTTGCGTTGGCGGGCGCGCCGCGGCTTGCTCGAAAACGACTTGATCATCACCCGGTATCTGGATGCCCACGAGGCTGAGCTTACCGATGATGACGTGGCGGCATTGACGCAGCTTTTCGAGATGGGCGACAACGACCTTCTCGATCTGCTGCTGGCCCGCAAAGAACTTGAAGGCGCGCTGGACACGCCCAGGCTTCGGAGCATCATTGGCCAGATGCGCGCGCTCTGATTAATTGAGAGGAATGAACATGAACCTGTCTGACAAAAAAGCCACTCTATCCTTCTCGGATGGCAGCGCCCCCATTGAGTTCCCTGTTTACAAGGGTACGGTTGGTCCGGATGTGATCGACATCCGCAAGCTGTACGGCCAGACGGGCATGTTCACGTTTGACCCCGGCTTCATGTCCACCGCTGCCTGCGAATCGGGCATCACGTACATCGACGGCGACAAGGGCGAACTGCTGTACCGCGGCTACCCCATCGAGCAATTGGCCGTCAATTGCGACTTCATGGACATCTGCTACCTGATCCTGAACGGCGAACTGCCCAACAAGGACCAGAAGGCCGACTTCGATTCGCAAGTGACCCATCACACGATGGTGAACGAGCAGCTGCACTTCTTCCTGCGCGGTTTCCGCCGCGACGCGCACCCGATGGCTGTGCTGACCGGTCTGGTTGGCGCGCTGTCCGCGTTCTACCACGACTCCACCGACATCACGAACCCGCAGCATCGCCACATCTCGGCCATCCGCCTGATCGCCAAGATGCCGACGCTGGTCGCGATGGCCTATAAGTACTCGCAAGGCCAGCCCTTCATCTACCCGCAGAACGACCTGTCCTACACGGGCAACTTCCTGCGCATGATGTTCGCCACGCCGTGCGAAGACTACAAGGTCAACGAAGTCGTCGAGCGCGCGCTGGACCGCATCTTCATCCTGCACGCCGATCACGAGCAGAACGCTTCGACCTCGACCGTCCGCCTGTGCGGCTCGTCGGGCACCAACCCGTTCGCCGCCATCTCGGCCGGCGTGGCTTGCCTGTGGGGCCCGGCTCACGGCGGCGCCAACGAAGCTTGCCTGCAGATGCTGGAAGAGCTGCAAGCCAACGGCGGCATCGCCAAGGTCGGCGAGTTCATGGAGAAGGTCAAGGACAAGAACTCGGGCGTGCGCCTGATGGGCTTTGGCCACCGCGTCTACAAGAACTACGACCCGCGCGCCAAGCTG
>NZ_DATCUY010000211.1:0-17456 GCF_036567245.1 Achromobacter sp.
CACCTCGCGCAAGGCCGTTTCGATGCCGCGGGCCAGCGCCTCGGATTGCTCTGGCGGCACCACCACGCCGGTATCGCCAACGATAAAGGCCGCGTCGCCCACGTCCGTCACGACGCAGTAGACGCCGCAAGCCATGGCCTCGGCCACCACGTTGGGAAAGCCTTCCGCACAACTGGACAGGACGTGCAGATCGAGGCCATTCATCGCGCCGGGGACGTCGTCGCTAGGCCCCGCCAGCACCACCCGGTCGCGCAAACCCAGCCGGTCAATCAGGGCGGCCAGCTCGGCATTGTCCGTATCCATGCCGCGGCCGATCAGCACGCAACGCAGGCCGGCATCGCGGCCGTCGCGCACCAGCGCCGCGACGGCGCGCAGCAAGTTGGCATGGTCCTTGAGCGGATCCCAGCGGGCCACGCAGCCGATGGCCGGCACATCCTCCGGCAAGCCCCATTGCGCACGCACGCGCACCCGAGCCTCGCCATCGGGCGCATAGCGCGACAGATCATAGCCATTGGCGATCACCACCATGCGCTCACGCGCATAGCCCTTGTCGGCATGGCGTTCCGCCGACTTCTGGGCGGCGCACACAATCGCCTTCGGTATGCGGCCCGACAGCAGCGCACACGCCCGCAGCACCATGCGCGCCGAGCGGCTGCTGCGCTCCAGGTGTTCGCCGGAATTGCGGATCCCCCAGACGATGGCGCGCACGCCCGCCAGGCGCGCCGCCAGGCCGCCGATCAGATCGGCGTGGTACATCCAGGTCTGCACCGCGTCGGGACGCGCTGCAACGATGAGCGAGCGCAACGCCATGAAGCCGCCCAGGCTGACGCGCCCGCGCTTCATGCCCAGCGCATGCACGGCAATGCCTGCAGCGCGCAGGCGTGCGCCATAGATGCCCTCGTCGGTCAATGACACGACGACGTGCTCCACATCCGCCTCGGGATAGGTAGCCAGGCGGAACAGCACGGACTCCGCGCCCCCCTGCCCCAGGCCGGTGATGATGTGCAGGACGCGCAGCCGACGAGCGTTCATCGCTCCTCCCGCACGGCATCGAATAGTTCATCCCATTCCGCCAGCACGCTGGCCAACGCGTAGCGCTGCCGAACCGCGAAAGCGCCACGCATGCCCAGTTGCTGGCGCAAGGAGAGATCGCCCAGCAGGCGACGCAGGGCCTCGCGCAGGGCATCGCGATTGCCGGCGGGTACCAGCAAGGCGTCCTCGCCATTGCGCGTCATCTCGCGCGGCCCGCTCGGGCAATCGAACGCCACGCAGGGCAGAGCCAGCGACATGGCTTCCAGCAGCACATTGGGAAAGCCCTCAACCAGCGAACTCAGCACGAAGGCCTGCCCGCGCGCGAGTTCATCCCAGGGCGTCTCGGTGCGGCCGGGCAGGCTGATGCGTGACTGCAGGCCCAGGCGTGCGACCTGCTGCTCCAGCGCGCCGCGTTCGGGGCCTTCGCCCCAGATGCGCAGGTTCCAATCCGGAAAGTCGGGCGCCAGTTGCGCGAACACGTCGATCAGCAGGTCGAATTGCTTGTCGGTGACCAGGCGTCCCATCGCCAGCAGTTCGCGCGGACCGCCGTCTTCACGCTGCGGCACCATCGGCGCGTCCAGCAGGGGCGCCGGCAAGGGATTGGGAATGACGGCCAGGCGCTTGATGCCGGGCACCTGCCGGGCGAACGGACCGGCAGTGTCTTCCGCCTGCACCGTGACCATGTCGGCGCGAGGGTACAGAACGCGGCGCAGCTTGCGCCACACCGTTCCCGTCGTGGTTTCGGCCACCGGGTTGGTGCGCTCGCAGACGATGAGCGGCACGCCCAGCCCGCGGGTGGCGAGGATGGCGGCCACGTTGACGTTGGTCAGGAAGGACACCACCACGTCCGGCTTGGACTCGCGGATGTGCCGGCGCAGCGCCAGCAGACGCTTGAACGCGGCCATGGCGCCCGACACGCGCGTACCCGCCAGATCCGCCAGCCAGGCCAGCTCGACCTTGTCCGACAGCGGATAAAAGCAGCTTCCCTTGGACGAGTAGGTGGGCGTCAGGATGACGGAATCCCCCCGTTCGGCCCATGCGTTGACCAGCGTGGCAGCGACCCGTTCGGCGCCGCCCGCATGCATGGAACTGACCAGCATCAAGATTTTCATGCGTCAAAGACTCCCAACCGTTCCTCCCTGCTCCTTGGCGCCGCGATAGCGGTCGAGCCAGGCTTGCATCATCAGCACGCCCCACAGGTGGCTGTCCCAGTTCCGATGGCCGGAGGTGTGCTCGCGCCACTTGCGCAGAATGGGCTCGGGTTCGAACCAGCCTTCCTGGCGCAGGCGCGCCGGGTCCAGCAGCGCATCGGCCCACTCGCGCAGCGGGCCGCGCAACCAGGCCGCCAGCGGCACGGCGAAACCGCGCTTGGGGCGGTCCACCAGCGCCTGCGGCACATGGCGGTGCAGCACCTGACGCAGCAGCCACTTGCCGGTGCTGCCGCGCACCTTGTATTGGTGCGGCAGGCTCCAGGCAAATTCATAAACGCGGTGGTCGATCAGCGGTACACGGGTTTCCAGGCTGACGGCCATGGCGGCGCGGTCCACCTTGACCAGGATGTCGTCCGGCAGATAGGTCACCGTATCCAGCTTCATCATGGCTTCGAAGGTGGAACCCTGCATCGCCCGGGCAAACTCGGACACGGGCTCCACGCCGCCTTTCACCACGCTGGACGGATCGGCCCAGTACGACACGAAATGGCGGTAGAACTCGCCACGCGTGTCGGCGCGCAGCAGCTCTCCCAGCTTGCCGACCTTGCCGCGCCAGGCGCCGCGCCCGGGCAGATGCGTGGATGCGCTCAACAGCGCGCCGGCGGGCTTGCGCAGCACCGCGGGGACACGCTCGCATTGCTGCCACCAGTTGTTCACACGGAAATAACGCGAATAACCGCCGAAAAGTTCGTCGCCGCCATCGCCGGACAAAGCCACCGTGACGTGTTGGCGCGCCATGCGCGTTACCAGCGAAGTCGGGATCTGCGACGAATCCGCGAACGGTTCATCGTACATGTCAGCCAACGAGGGCACCACGGCCAGCGCATCATCCGCCGTCACGTACAGCTCGGTATGGTCGGTGCCCAGGTGCGTGGCCACGGCCTTGGCGTGCTGCGCCTCGTCGTAGCCTTTCTCGTGGAAGCCGATGGCAAAGGTGCGCACGGGCTGCGAGCTCTGCGCCTGCATCAGCGCCACGATGGTGGACGAGTCGATGCCGCCCGACAGGAAGGCGCCCAGACTCACATCCGACAGCATCTGGCCGCCGACCGCCTTGGCCAGCACGCCTTCCAGTGCGTCGGTGGCCTGCGCGTCGGATTCGAACGACAGCAGCGATTGCGCGGCGGTGTCGGCGGCCTCGCGGGCCGACCAGTACAAGCGCGGCTCGGGCATGCGGCGGCTGCGGGTATCGTCGGCCGTGAATTCGACCCAGGCGCCCGGCGGCAGCTTGGCGATGCCCTGGTAAATGGATTGCGGCGCCGGAATGTAGTTGTGCCGCATGAACGACGCCAGGGCGTTGCGGTTCAACTCGCGGCCGAAGCCCGGAATCGGCATCAAGCCCTTGAGTTCCGAGGCAAACACCAGTTCCGCGCCCGAATAACCGTAGTACAGCGGCTTTTCGCCCATGCGGTCGCGCGCCAGCATCAGCTTGCGCGAGGCGCGGTCCCACAGCGCGATGGCGAACATGCCCACCGCGGCCTGCAAGGTGGCCTCGATACCTAGCGCGGTGAAGCCCGCCAGCAGCGTTTCCGTGTCGGAATGGCCGCGCCAGGACGGCGCCAACGCCGATTGTTCGAGCTGCTTGCGGATGTCCAGGTGATTGTAGATTTCACCGTTGAACACCATGACATAGCGCCCGCAGGCCGACGTCATGGGCTGGTGGCCCGCCTCGGTCAGGTCGAGGATCGCCAGGCGCACGTGCGCCAGGGCCAGTTCGGCCTCGTTATCTTCCCAGAATCCGTTGCTGTCCGGCCCGCGGTGGCGGATGCGGCGGCAGCTTTCCGCCAACACCTGCGCCTTGTTCCCGACAGGGCCCCAAATCCCGACTATTCCGCACATGATGAAGTTCTCGTTATCACTGTAGCAACGGCGCGACGCGCGGCTCAACGGCCTGTTTTGCGCACGCCGTCAAAAAGTTCCTGCCATTTCTGCAGCACGCGCACGGCCGAAAAACGGTCGCGCACGTCAGTCGCCGCCTGCGCCATGCGCACGCGATCCGCGTCATTGCGCATGACGGCCTCCAGCGCCTGGCACAGCGCGGACACGTCGCCATTGGGGCGCACCAGCACGCCGTCCACGCCTTCGCGAATGATCTCGCGCGGCCCCGTGTCGCAATCGAACGATACGGCGGCAAGGCCGCTCGCCATGGATTCGAGCAGGGTATTGGACAGCCCCTCGAAGCGTGAGGTCAGCACGTACAGGTCGGCGCTTTCATACCAGTCGCCGACGTTGCCCGCGCGCCCCGGCATGAAGACGCGCGACTCCAGTCCGGCCTCGCGCACCTGCGCTTCCAGGGAGCGCCTTTCGTCGCCCTCGCCCAGGATAACCAGATCCCAGCCAGGATGCGATGCCGCCAATTGCGCGTAGGCCTGGATCAGCAGGTCGAAACCCTTGTCGGCGTGCAGGCGGCCCACCGCCAGCAGCCGTTTGCGGCCATCGCCCGACACGGGGGGCAGCACAGGCTCGGCGCGCGGCAATGGAAAGTGTACAGGGTTGGGGATGACGGCCAGCTTGCTGCCCGGCACGTGCTGCGCCAGCCAGTCGGCGGTGCCGCGGGTCAGCGCAACCACGCTGGCCGCGCGCGGATACGTCAGCCGGCGCAAACGCTGCCAGAAGCCCGACAAGGTCTGCGAGGGCGGATGCGTATGCTCGGTCGCGATCACCCGGCAGGACAGGCCCGCGCAGGCCAGGACCGACAGCACCGACGCCGTCGTCATCATGCCCAGCACGATGTCCGGACGGAACGCCTTGACCACGCGGCGCAAGGCGCGCACCCGCTGCACATTGCTCCAGATGCCGCGCAGGCCGCCGCCCTCGCCCGCCGTATGCAGCACCTCGCGGCGCACCTTGGGGTGCAGCGTGTAGACGTCACCCTCGGCGCTTGCCTGTGTCACCACCATTACCTCGCGGCCCATGCCCGCCCAATGCGCGCTCAGGTCGGCGGCCACGCGCTCCGCACCGCCGCCATGCAGGGAATGGATGAACAGCAGGACGCGCGGCGCCGGGCCGGTATCGGTCACGGGCATTCAATCGGCCTCTTTGGGTTCAGCCTTGCGCATCGCCACCACCAGATAGCACGCAAAGGACAACAGATACATGAGGCTGGTCGCCAGCATGATGCCGGCTGCGCCCATCTTGGGCGCCAGTACGGTATTCAACACCGCCTTCAAGGCGAAATTGGCGACGGCGATGGCGGCCATCACGCGATAGCGGTTCTGGCTCGCCAGCAGTTGCACCAGGATCAGCACGCCGAAGTAGAACGGCAGTTGCAACAGCCCCCAACGAAACACGTGGGCCACGGCCTGGGTATTCTCGGCGGTAAAGGCGCCGCGCTGAAACAGTACCGATACGCCCCACGGAGCCAGCACCCAACCCACGGCGACGGCAACGGCGCCTGCTGCCACCATCAGCACCGACCATTTCAGGGCCATGCCTCGCGCGCGCGCGGTATCGCCGCGCGCTTGCACATCGGCCAGCACGGGCAGGGCCGCGCGCCCCACCGACACGGCGCCGATCCCCAGCACCAACGACAACAGCCGGCTGGCATAGCCCAGCGTGGCGTTGGCGTTCGCACCCAGGTTGGCGGCGGCATACTGGTCCAGCGGGCCGACAAAGCTCATGGCGACCTGACCGATCAGCATCACGCCTGCGGCGCCCAGCAGTTCGGGCCAGTGCGGCGATTGCAGCGAGAGCCGGGGCGCGCCCCAGAAACCGCCGTCGGCACGCGCCGCCAGCCACGCCAGCCAGACGGTCTGGATGGCGTAACCCACCAGAGTGCCCCACAGCAGCGGCCCGACGCCGTCGGCGCTGGCGGCCAGCATCACCCAGGCCAGCGTCGCCACGGCGGGCACGCTGTCCAGCAAGGTATTGACGTGCCTTTCCTGCGCCCGCAACCGCGCGGCGCTGATGCCGGCGATGAGCAGCAGCGCCGACACCGGGGCGAACGCGGCAAGCAGCTGCCCGGTCATGTCGCCCACGCGGGCTGACAAGCCCTGCCCCAGCACGCCGACCACCTGCGGCCAGGCGAACCAGGTCAGCAGCGCCAGCGCAATGCCCGCGGCGGCCACCCAGCCCTGCAGTTCGCTGATGAAGAGATTTCTTTCGGCGGCATCGGTGCGGCGCAACCGCACCAGCACCGGGATCAGAACTACCGACAACACGCCCACGATGGTGACCGGCAGCCAGGTGGCCATGGTCATCGTGAATTGATAGGCGTCCACGGCGTCGCTGACGCCGTAGCGGTACGCCACCGCCATCTCCTTGATGGCGCCGGCAGCCTTGCCCAGCAGCAGGAATACCGCCACCCGGAAGGCGCCCTTGAAAATGCGCTGGTGGTCCGGGTGGATGCTGCCGAGTTTTCTGACGAGTGCTTTCAAATCAACGCAGGAATTGCGTGTACCAGGGCATGGCCACTTCCAGGCCCTGCAGCACGGTGTGCGTCGGCTCGTAGCCCAGCAGTCGGCCCGCCTTGCTGACGTCCGCCTGCGAGTGGCGCACGTCACCCGCGCGGAAATCGGCGTAGACCGGCTTCTTGCCATAGGCCACGCCCTGGTTGCCCAGGGCTTGCACCAGGAAGCCGAACAGCTGGTTCAGGGTGCTGCGGCCGCTTACCGCCACGTTGTAGACCTGGTTGCGGCCTTCCGGCGCGGCCATGGCCGCGAGGATGTTGGCCTGTACCGCGTTGTCCACGAAGCAGAAGTCGCGGCTGGTCTCGCCGTCGCCGTTGATGGTGACGTCCTCGCCCTGGATCATTGCTGCCGTCCACTTGGGGATCACGGCCGCGTAGGCGCCATTGGGGTCCTGGCGCTTGCCGAACACATTGAAGTAGCGCAGGCCCACCGACTCGAAGCCGTAGGAACGCGCGAACACGTCGGCGTAGAGCTCGTTGACGTACTTGGTCACCGCGTAGGGCGACAGGGGATTGCCGATGTTCTCTTCGACCTTGGGCAGCGCCGGATGGTCGCCGTAGGTCGAGCTGGAAGCCGCATAGACGAAGGATTTGACTTCGGCATCGCGCGCCGCCACCAGCATGTTCAGGAAGCCGCCGATGTTCACCTCGTTGGTGGTGATCGGATCCTTCAGCGAGCGCGGCACCGAGCCCAGCGCGGCCTGGTGCAGCACGAAATCCACACCCTGCGCCGCGCGGCGGCAGGCTTCCAGGTCGCGGATGTCGCCTTCGATGAAGGTAAAGCGCGCCCACTGCTCGGGCGCGACCGAGCCGCGCACCTCATCCAGATTGTGCTGATGGCCGGTGGCGAAGTTGTCCAGGCCGGTCACGGTCTGGCCCAGCTTCAGCAGGGTTTCCACCAAGTTCGAACCGATGAAGCCAGCGCAGCCAGTCACCAGCCACTTGCGCGGCGCGGCCGAGAGTTCTTTCTTGACGGTATCAAAGCGTGTAGTCATGAGCGGTCCTTACAGGCGCAGATCGGATTCGGAAGGCGAAAGCACATACTTCAGGTCGTACAGGATGTGCTGCGGCTTGCCGAGCTTACGGATGCCTTCCGCGCCCATCGCCTTGAACTGATTGTGCGCCACGCCCAGGATCACGGCGTCGTACTTGCCTTCATCAGGCTTGGCCACCGGAGTCAGGCCGTATTCATGCACCGCCTCTTCGGGGTCGACCCACGGGTCATACACGTCGACGTCGACGTTGTAGTCACCCAGTTCTTTCACGATATCCACGATGCGCGTATTGCGCAGGTCGGGGCAGTTTTCCTTGAACGCCAGTCCCATGACCAGCACGCGGGCGCCCTGCACATGGATGCGGCGCTTGGTCATGGCCTTGACCAGCTGCGACACCACGTAGCCGCCCATCGAGTCGTTCAGGCGGCGGCCCGCGAGGATGATCTCGGGGTGGTAGCCGATGGACTGCGCCTTGTGGGTCAGGTAGTACGGGTCCACGCCTATGCAGTGGCCGCCCACCAGGCCCGGACGGAACGGCAGGAAGTTCCACTTGGTGCCAGCCGCCTGCAGCACGGCTTCGGTGTCGATGCCCATCTTGTTGAAGATCAGGGCCAATTCGTTGATCAACGCGATGTTCACGTCGCGCTGCGTGTTCTCGATCACCTTGGCGGCTTCGGCCACGCGGATGCTGGAAGCCTTGTGGGTCCCGGCGGTGATGATCTCCTTGTACAGCTGGTCGACCAGCTCGGCCACTTCCGGCGTGGAACCGGACGTGACCTTCTTGATCGTGCTGACGCGGTGCTCCTTGTCGCCCGGATTGATGCGCTCGGGGCTGTAGCCGGCGTAGAAGTCCACGTTGAACTTCAGGCCCGACACGCGCTCCAGCACCGGCACGCAGTCTTCTTCCGTGGCGCCAGGGTAAACGGTGGATTCGTAGATGACGATATCACCGCGCTTGAGCACGGCGCCAATGGTCTCGCTGGCCTTGACCAGCGGGGTCAGGTCCGGCTGCTTGTATTCGTCGATGGGGGTCGGCACGGTCACAATGAACACATTGGCCTGGCCCAGCACGGCGCGGTCGGCCGTATAGCTCAGCTGGGCTGCTTCCTTCAGTTCTTCGTCGCTGACTTCCAGCGTGTGGTCATGGCCCGCCTTGAGCGCATCGATGCGGCGCGTATTGATATCGAACCCAATGACCGAACGCTTCTTGCCGAACTCCACCGCCAGGGGCAGGCCGACATAGCCCAGGCCGACAACGGCGAGTTTCACATCCTGAATTCGCAACATAACTCTCCCTTCACCGTAGAACGATTACGGCATTTCAAATATGGTCGGGTAATTAAAAAAGGATTACCGAGCCCCCGGCGGCAACCGCCGGGGCGCCCAAAGCTAATCGGAAGTCCGCAAAACGGAGGGCAGCAGCAGCCAGCCCGGCCGTCGCCAGGAAACCAGCCGCGAATACAGCCAGATATAGACGGCGGCGAACACCACCAGGCTGGCACACAGCGCCCAGGCGTTGTCCCACCAGATGGTGGCGGGCACCAGGCCGATCAGGGCCAGCACCCACATGTAAGGCGAGGCCAGCGCGTTGCAAAGGGCCGGCACCGCATGCCGCCGGCCCCGGCTGAACGTGACCCGGACCAGACGGCGGAACACCAGCTGATGCAAGTGCAAGGCATCCGGCTGATCCACCGGCACGCCACGCTTGAAACGGCGGCGCCAGATCGAGAAGCCGGTTTCGAACACGGGGTAGAACAACACCGCCAGGGCGTAGAACGGCGATACCGAAGGATTGCGCACCACCAGCAGTACCGCAAGCTCGGCCAGCATGAAACCCAGGAAGTACGCGCCGCCATCGCCCAGGAACACGCGCCCGAACGGGAAATTCCAGACCAGGAAACCCAGCGTGGCCGAGGCCAGGGCCGCCGCCACCAGGAAAATCGGCACGTCGCCCACCTGCAGCGCCACCAGGCTGATCGACACCGCCATCAGCGTGGCCACCATGCCGGCCAGGCCGTTCATGCCGTCAACGATATTCAGCGCATGCGTACAGCCGCCCACCGCGAACATGGTGAACAGCAGCGACACCGGCCAGAAGGACAGCACGTAATCCACCGGCGCCATGCCGACGCGGCTGACGCCGCCCAGCAGCCACCAGGCGATCGCTGCCGACAGGAAGGCGGCCAGCAGGCGCTTGCTGGCGCCGATGTCCTTGGTAATGTCTTCGAGCAGGCCGGCCACGAACACAGGCAGCGCCGCGACGAACAGCGCGGGCCACAGCCAGGTCAGCGTCATGTTGCTGGGTCCGAGGACCAGCAAGCCCGCCAGCGTACCCGCAAGAACAGCCAGCCCGCCGACGCGGGGCGTGGCGCGGGAATGGTTGGCTTGGGGCTTGTTGAGGTCGCTGTCGCCGGTGAAGGCGCCATGCCAGCGCTCCGACGCCACGATGAGTCCCCCCACCATGAATGCGACCACGCAAATGTACAGCCAGGTCACCGAGTCACCTCTGGTTGGTCTATCGAGACAGGCCCGCCATTATCGGAGGCAGGTGTAACGCCCATATATGGGAGGAATAAGGAAGTGCAATTCACCGGCACAGAACGTAACGCCGTGCGCCAAGCCGTCATTCCAAGACCGGGACCGCCATCTGGCTGGTACGGCACGGCAAACCCGCGTAAGCGCGGAAATAGGGGATTCATAAAACGATTGTAGAACTTTCCGCCCTGGCGCACGCGAAATATCCAAGGGAAAACGCGAGGATCGCCCTATGGGGGAAGCGCCGCGCGGGGCGACGGCCCAAGCACCAGCCCACTTAAATGGGGACGCATTTAAAATGCCGAAAAAAAAGCCCGAGATCGTGAGATCTCGGGCTAAATCCACCAAAGGAGGAGGGTGGAGGAGACAACCGTGGCATGTTGGGAGCTGGCCTTCCGCTCACTGCGCTTTCGGGGTTTTGCACCGCGCCGACTGCGTTTCAACATCCGATGAGTGAATAGTACCGAGGTTTTTTGTGCGATGCAAGAATTTTTTTAGCCTGCCGCACAAGAGATTTTTGGCGTTGCATTTTTGCCGCAAAACCTGGTGCACCTGCCTGGAAACCCGCGCCGATCAATGCCCGTTCCAAAAACAGGGTTTCTGCCGAATGGGTAAACCCGCCCGGGGCTTACCCTAGCCAGCACCGGGTTATCCCGCTCTGGATTTCGCACTGGAATGGTGCGCCTGGCACCAACTTGCATCCATTTTTGCGCATTGCAACATTTTGCCGACCTGGCCTTTCACACCCAGTAAGCCGTGGTCGTCATGAGCTTGGACATGGCGCGCATCGCGGCTTTCACCGGCCCCGGCAATGGCACGCCCCCCGCCGCCTCCGCGCTGGCGCGATGCTGCGCCTCGTCCTCTTTCATCTTCTGGACGATTTGGCGCGAACGCTCGTCCTGCACCGGCAAGGTGCGCAGATGTTCTTCCAGATGCGCTTCAACCTGTTTTTCGGTTTCCGCCATGAAACCCAGGTTGCGCGGTACGCCGGCATAGCTGGCCAGCACGCCCAGCGCGAACGACCCCGCATACCAGACCGGATTCAGCAGGCTGGGACGGCTGCCCAGTTCGGTCAGCCGCTGATTGCACCACGCCAAGTGATCCACTTCCTCGGAGGCGGCATTCAGCAGCAGCGCCCGAGGCGCCGGTTCGCGGCAGACCGAGGCCTGCCCCCGGTACAACGCCTGGGCGCAGACCTCGCCCACGTGGTTTACGCGCATCAGTCCTGCCGCGTGGCGCTTTTCCTGGGCCGACAGGGCCTGGGGCGCCTCGTCCGCGGTGGCCGGATAAGGGCGGCCGGCCGTCGCGTTGCCGGACAGCACCCGCAGCGCACGGTCAGCCTCGGCCAGCAAGGCATCCACGGGGCTGATGCGACGCAGGAAGGAAACAGGGCTGGGGCGGGACAGAGCGGTGGACATGGGCAACTCCTCGGCAAGGCAGGCGCACACACCCCTGATGCGGGGCGGGGCTCTCATGCCCGGAATTGTACGCAACAGGTATCATCAGCCATTGACAGCGCTCAAGCTCAAGGACACGACAACATGGAATGCACGATCGACTGGGGCGGCCCGAACGGCATGCTCTTCACCGCCAGTACCGGCAGCGGCCACGTGGCTGTCATGGACGGCGCCGTGGACGGCGGTGGACACAATCTGGCCCCCCGGCCCATGGAAATGCTGCTGGCCGGCACCGGCGGCTGCACCGCATACGACGTGGTGCTGATCCTCAAGCGCGGACGCCACGCCGTCAGCGGCTGCAGCGTCAAGCTCCAGGCTGACCGCGCCGATGCCGACCCCAAGGTCTTCACCCGCATCCATTTCGCCTTCACCGTCACCGGCCGCAACCTGCCGCGCGCCGCGGTGGAACGCGCGGTGCAGCTGTCGCATGAGAAATACTGCTCGGCTTCGGCCATGCTGGAGAAAACCGCGGCGCTGACCTTCTCGGTCGAGATCGTCGATACGCAGGAAGCGTCCGCCGCCGCCTGAACCGCGCCCGCGTGGTGTAATTCGTCTATTCCTTAACTTATAAGCGCCGCCGCGATCCGTTCGCGGCGGCTGTCTGCGTCACCCGCCGGGCGAGCGTGCGCAAGGACCGCCATGAAACAATACCTGGACCTCGTTCAATCCATCCTGGACACCGGCGCGTGGCAGGAAAACCGCACGGGCATACGCACCCTGAGCATGCCGGGCGCATCGCTGCGCTTCGATTTGCAAAAGGGCTTCCCCGCGGTAACCACCAAGAAGCTGGCGTTCAAGTCCGCCATCGGCGAAATGGTGGGTTTCCTGCGCGCCTCGCGCAACGCGGCGGAGTTCCGCGAGCTCGGCTGCAAGGTCTGGGACCAGAACGCCAACGAAAACAGCCAGTGGCTGGCCAATCCTTATCGCGAAGGACCCGACGACCTGGGTCCGGTCTACGGGGTGCAATGGCGCCAATGGCCGGCCTACAAGATGCTGGACGCCAGCCGCCCGGCGCAGATCGCCGACGCCCTGTCGCGCGGCTACACCCAGGTGGCCGAGCTGGAGGAAGGCGGCGTGCCGAAGGTGCTGATGTACAAGGCGGTGGACCAGCTGCGGCAATGCCTGGACACCATCCATGAGCGTCCCGGCGACCGCCGCATCCTGTTCCATGGCTGGAACTGGGCGCAGATCGAGGAAATGGCGCTGCCGCCCTGCCACCTGCTCTATCAATTCCTGCCGAACGCGACGACCCGCGAAATATCGCTGTGCCTGTACATCCGATCCAACGATGTCGGCCTGGGCACGCCGTTCAACCTCACCGAAGGCGCGGCCCTGCTGCATCTGGTCGGCCGCCTGACCGGCTACACCCCGCGCTGGTTCACCTACTTCATCGGCGACGCACACATCTACGAGAACCACCTGCCGATGTTGCGCGAACAACTCACGCGCGAACCCTACGAAGCCCCCACGCTGATCCTGTCGGACCGCGTTCCCGATTTCGCGGTCACCGGACGCTACGAACCCGAATGGCTGGAGAAGGTGGAGCCGGGCGACTTCTCGCTGTCTGGCTACACCCATCACGCCCCCCTCACCGCCGCCATGGCCGTATAGACCACCCCGCCTGCGCGCCCATGGCCGCAGGTGAAGATTGGTGAGCTTCTGGAAGCGCGTTTTCGGTATAACCCATCCCTTAGCCATGGACGCGCGTCCAGAAATTCCCGCGCGCCATTGCTTCCGACCGGCACCAGCCGCGCCGTGCCGGTCGCTCGCCGCGAAACCGGGCAATCCGCCCGGCAGCGCCGTCCGCCGGCGTTGCTCAGCCCCCCCTTCTCAAAAAGAGAGCACGTGCAGCACCAGCGTCGACCGCCGAATTTTGTCTTGCGACCGACTTGCAACCATAGACTACCAATTGATTTGATATGAAGCCCGCGCGGCGGCAGTATGCGCCAAGGACAGGACCCCACAAATGCTCGTCGGAACGTATAACCCTTCGCTCGTCCTCGTATCCCTAGGAGTCGCCATCCTGGCGTCGTACACGGCGTTGGGCATGGCCAACCGCGTCAGGGCCTCGAACGGGTTGCCCAGCGCGCGCTATTGGCTGGCGGGCGGCGCTTTCGCGATGGGCGTGGGCATCTGGTCCATGCATTTCGTCGGCATGCTGGCCTTCAGCCTGCCCATTGCCATGGGCTACGACCTGTCCCTGACCGTCCTGTCGCTGATCATCGCCATCGGCTGCTCCGCCTTCGCGCTGTGGACCGTGAGCAAGGACGAATTGCCCCGCCGGCGGCTTCTGGTCGGCGCGCTGCTGATGGGCGCCGGCATCGCGGCGATGCATTACCTGGGCATGGCAGCCATGCTCATGGAGCCCGGCATCGTCTACGACCGCAAGTGGTTCGCGCTGTCCATCGTGATAGCGGTGGCCGCCTCCGGCGCGGCGCTATGGATTACCTACCGCCTGCGCCACGGCGGCCCCCGCGTGGCCTGGTCGCGGCCGCTGGCGGCGGTGATCATGGGCATCGCCATTGTCGGCATGCACTACACCGGCATGGCTGCCGCCGGATTCCCCGCCGGCAGCATCTGCATGGCGGCCAACAGCGGCATCGCGGCCGGCTGGCTGGCCATCGCGGTCACCGCGGTAACCCTGAGCGTGCTGGCCATCGCTCTGCTCGTCGCGGTGCTGGACAACCGGCTGGAGGCACGCACCTCGGCCCTGGCCTCTTCGCTGGCGGAAGCCAATGAAGAACTGGTGCAGCTGGCGCTGCACGACACGCTGACCAAATTGCCCAACCGCATCCTGCTGGAAGACAGGCTGGAGCAGGCAATCGAAAGCGCCACCCGGCGCAAGGGTTACTTCGCGGTGCTGTTCTTTGACCTGGACGGCTTCAAGGCGGTCAACGACGCTTACGGGCACCACACCGGCGACGCATTGCTGATCGACCTGGCGCAGCGCATCCGCCAGACCCTCCGCACCCAGGACACGGTAGCGCGCCTGGGCGGGGATGAATTCATCGTGCTGAGCGAAGTGGTCGAGCCCACCGACGCGGCCAACGTCGCCGACCGCCTGATCGACGCCATCGCCCGCCCCGTCACCGTCTACGGACATGAGGTAATGGTGACCTCCAGCGTAGGCATTGCCATCTATCCCAACAATGGCCAGGACACCCACGCCCTGCTGACCAACGCCGACGCGGCGATGTACCACGCCAAACGCCTGGGCGGCACCGGCTACAGCTTCTTCGAGCCGTCCATGAACGCGGACGCGCATGAACAGATCGAACTGCTGCACGACCTGCGCCTGGCGCAGGAACGCAACCAGCTCGTCCTGCATTACCAGCCCAAGTACGAAGCACCCGCCGGCCCCATCATTGGCGCCGAGGCCCTGCTGCGCTGGAATCATCCGACGCGCGGCCTGGTGGGCCCGGACCAGTTCATCCCCACGGCGGAAAAGACCGGCCTGATCCTGTCCATCGGCGAATGGGTGATCAACGAGGCCTGCCGCCAGATGCGGGAATGGATCAACGCCGGCCAGGGCCACTGGACCGTCGCCGTCAATATTTCGGCGCTGCAGTTCGCCCACGCCAGCCTGGTGGAAACAGTGCGTTCGGCCCTGGAACGCCATGGCGTTCCGCCAGCCTGCCTGACCCTGGAAGTGACCGAATCCACCGCCATGCGCGACGCCGAGGCCAGTCTGGCGGTGCTCAAGCGCCTGTCGAACCTGGGCGTGACGATTTCCATCGACGACTTCGGCACCGGCTATTCCAGCCTGCTCTATCTGAAGCGCTTGCCGGCCACCGAGCTGAAGATCGACCGCGGCTTCGTCAACCAACTGGAAAACGACAACGAGGATGCCGCCATCGTATCGGCCATCGTCGCGCTGGCGCAGCAGCTGAACCTGCGCATCGTGGCCGAAGGCGTGGAAACGCCGGCGCAACAGAAGTTCCTAACCGGCCTGGGCTGCGATTCTTTGCAGGGCTTCCTGCTGGGCAAGCCCATGCCCGCCACCGAATTCCTGGAACACGCGGTCGACTGAGGAAGCCGGGGCGGCGCAGGCCGCCGCGCAAATTTGCTACGCTTGCCGTAGCCAACCGGCCGAACCCCTACCGCCCCGACCCCGCATGCCCGCCAGCCTTACCCTCATCGTCGCCTATTCCACCAATCGCGTCATCGGACGCGACAACGCCCTGCCCTGGAAACTGCCGGGCGACCTGGCGCACTTCAAGCGCAGCACCCTGGGCCATCCCATCATCATGGGCCGCAAGACCTGGGACTCGCTGGGCCGGCCGCTGCCCGGCCGCAGCAACGTCGTGATCAGCCGCAACGCCGATTTCAGCGCCGCGGGCGCCATCGTGGTCCCCTCGCTGGAGGCCGCAATCCAGGCCTGCGGCGACATCGACGCGGCCTTTGTCATTGGCGGCGCGCAGATCTACGCGCAGGCCCTGCCCCTGGCCCGGCGCGTCCTGGCCACCGAAGTCCGCGCCGAGGTCGAAGGCGATGCCTTCTTCCCGCTGCTGCCCGCCTTCCAATGGAAGGAAACCGCGCGCGAAGCGCAGCCGGCCGAAAACGGCTACGAATACGATTTCGTGACTTACGAGCGCCAGTAGCTATTGGCTGACGGCTACGAAACCCGTCACGCCGCCGCCCCGGCATTGCGCATGAAGCGCCAGAGGGCGGGCGCCTCCGAATAGGCCACGTTGAAGCGCACCCACGGGGTGTCGGCCTCGTCCACCTCGAAATAAGAGCCGGGCGCCAGCCAGATGCCATCCTTGAGCGCCAGTTCCGCCAGGCCGTTGGCGCCGCGGTCGCGCCACTGCCCAGCCACCTTGGCCCACAGGAACAAGCCGCCCTGCGGCCGTCCGTAGATCTCAAAGCCATGCTGCGCCATCAGCTCGGCCACGCCCGCATGGGCCACCGCCAGGCGCTCGCGGGTACGCGCAATGTGGGCGCGGTAGCGGCCCTCGCGTATGACCTGGTGCACGATGCGCTCCATGATCTCCGGCGAGGTCAGGCCTACCGCCATCTTGGTGCGCGCGATGTCGCGCGCCAGGTCGCGGTGCGCCACCACATAGCCCACCCGCACCGACGGACTGATGACCTTGGAATAGCCGCCCAGGTAGACCACGCGCCGCGCCCCGTCCAGGGCGGCCAGCATGGGCGTCACGCCGGGCGCGAGTTCGCGCGAGATGTCGTCTTCCACCACCCACAGGCCGTGCCGCTCGGCTGCCTGCAGGATGCGGAAGGCATTGGCCATGCTGACGCTGGCGCCCGACGGATTCTGCAAGGCGGTGTTGACGAAAAGCGCCCTGGGCCGATGGCGCGCCACCGCCGCCTCCAGCGCATCGCAGTCCAGCCCGTCCAAGGTGCGGGGCACGGACACCGCGCGCAAGCCAGCCAGGCGCAGCATCTGCAGCAAGTTGGCATAGGCGGGCTGCTCGACCAGCACCGTGTCGCCCGGCCGCAGCAAGGTGCGTATCACCATGTCCAGGCCATGGGTCACGCCCTGGGTCAGCACGACCTGCGAGGCCTCGACCTCCATGCCCTGCGCGCTCAGGCTGGCCGCGATGGTCTCGCGTAGCGGCGCATAGCCGTAGGGATGGCCGTAGTTCGCAATGCGCATGGCCGGCACCCGCCCCATGTGCCGCAGCGCCATGTGCAGCCCTTCTTCGTTCAGCCATTCGCCCGGCAGCCAGCCGCAGCCCGATTTGATGGGGATGGAATGGTCCGCGAAGATGTCCGACAGCAGCCAGCCGGCGTTCAAGCGCGGCGGTTCCCAGGACGGCGGTTGGCTCGGGCGGGCCGGCGCGTCCGGCGTCGCGACCCGATA
>NZ_DATCUY010000212.1:0-6220 GCF_036567245.1 Achromobacter sp.
GGCGCTTGAGGCCTTCAACGAGGATCGGGGTGATGTCGCGCTGGGCGACGGCGCCAACAATGCCGCACATAGGAGAGTGCTCCGGTAAGTTCGTGTACCGACGCATTGTGCTCGTCCCCGCAAGAAATTTGATTTCTTTATGGAACTAAAAATGGAAGTTAATTCCCTTACATGAATGTGATTAAATAATATTTCTTCCTAGCCATATTTTTGAAATTATTCATGCAAAACGCACAGATTCCCCTGCCAGAGCTGGATGATCTGGACCGACGCATTCTTGAACAGTTACAACAAGACAGCTCGCTGACTAATCAAGATCTGGCGCAGCGGGTACATGCCTCGCCCCCGACCTGCCTGCGGCGGGTCCGGCGGCTGGTGGACGAAGGGGTGATAGACAGACAGGTGGCCATCCTGGCGGCCGAAAAGCTGGGCAGCACGCTGACCGCCATCGTCGAGATCACGCTGGACGTGCAGGCGGCGGAAAGCCTGGACGCGTTCGAGCAGAGCATGCTGACCGAGCCCGCGGTGCTGCAGTGCTACCGGGTGTCGCCCGGGCCGGATTTCGTGGTGATCGCGCAGGTGAAGGACATGCCGGCCTATCACGCGCTGGTGCACCGGGCCTTCACCGCGCAGGCCAACGTGCGCAACGTGCGCACGTTCTTCTCGGTACATCGCGCCAAGTTCGAGACCCGGATAGACGTGCGCGCCTGAGGCGCGCAAGGGTCAGCGGCGGGCGATCAGGCGTTCGAATTGCGCCAGGTAGCGATTGCCCATTTTCTGCACATCGTGCTCGTTGCGCACGTATTCGTAGGCACGTTCGGTGACTTCCTGGCGGAAGGACGCGTCGTCCAGGCAACGCGCCATGCCTTGCGCCATGGCCTGGAAATCGCCCACGGCGCACAGCACGCCGCGCCCGTCGGCCAGGCTCTCTTTCAAACCGCCGGCATCGGTGGACACCACCGGCACGCGTTGCAGGAAAGCATCCAGCACGCTACTGCCCAGGGCCTCTTCCTCGGAGCTCATGACGAACACGTCGAGGATGCTGTAGAAGTCTTCCACGCCTTTGCGAAAGCCAGCAAAGCGGTAGACGTCCTCGATGCCAAGCTTGCGCGCCTCGTCCTTGGCCTGTTGCTCGCGATCGCCACCCGCGCCGAAATGCAGGAACACGAAATCGCGGCGCGTCTTGGCCAGTTCGCCCACGGCGCGCACCAGCGTGACCGGATCCTTGTCGCGGATCAGCGCGGCGGAGGTGGCCATGACCTTCTTGCCGGTCAGGTCAAATTCGCGCACCAGGCTGGCGACGTTCTCTGCGTTGATCTGGTGTGGCTCGACCGCGCTGCGGATGATGACGGGCTCGATCCCCAGGCGGCGCGGTTCGCTGGCGGCCATCTCGCTGATCGCTACGAACAGGTTGGCGTGGCGCCATTTGTAGCCGGTCTTCCATTCATCGCCGGGCTTGACCACGAAGGACGTGCGGCGGGAAAAGACCACCGGACGGCGGTGCAGCCATTTGGTCAGGACCGCCCAGGTGATGGTGTTGGCGGTCTGGGCGTGGACGATGTCGTAGCGGCCAGCGCCGGCCAGAAAAGCCAGCTGTCCCGGCACGTTGCGGCAGGTATGGGCCACGAAACCTTCCTGGCGCGCGCGCTCGGCCAGCGGCGCGCCTTCGCGGCACATCACTTCGACGTCGTGGCCGGCTTTGCGGAACGCGCGCATGCAGTACAGCGTCTGCCGTTCGCCGCCGCGCCAGCCCTTCTCGAAGTTCAGCTGCAGAATCTTCATGCGCGACCGATGCCCGAATATTCGAAGCCCAGGCCGCGCACGTCGGCAGGCGTGTAGAGGTTGCGGCCGTCGATGATGAGCGGCGTCTTGAGCAGGGCCATGACGCGATCGAAGTCGGGCGCGCGGAAGACCTTCCATTCGGTTGCGATCAGAAGCGCGTCGGCGCCGTCCAGGGCGTCGTACATGTCGGTGGCGAAGCTGATGCCGGGCTTGCCGGCCAGCACACGGCCGGCCTCGTGCATGGCGACCGGGTCATACGCGCGCACCTCGGCGCCGCGGCGCGTCAGTTCGGCGATGACGGTCAGGCTGGGCGCCTCGCGCATGTCGTCGGTGTTGGGCTTGAAGGACAGGCCCCACAGCGCGATCTTGCGGCCCTTCAGGTCTTCGCCGTAACGTTCGACCACTTTTTCGGACAGGCGGAATTTCTGCGCGTGATTCGCGGCCTCGGCGGCCTCGATGACGCGCATGGGCAGGGAGTTCTCGGCGGCGGTGTTGACCAGCGCCTGCACGTCCTTGGGGAAGCAGGAACCGCCGTAACCCGCGCCGGGATACAGGAAGTGGTAGCCGATGCGCGGATCGGCGCCGATGCCGCGGCGCACTTGTTCGATGTCGGCGCCCAGCGCTTCGGCCAGGTTCGCCATTTCGTTCATGAAGGAAATGCGCGTGGCCAGCATGGCATTGGCGGCGTACTTGGTCAGCTCGGCCGAGCGCACGTCCATCACCATCAGGCGGTCGTGGGTGCGCTGGAAGGGTTCGTAGATGCGGCGCATGACACCAATCGTGTAGTCGTCATCGGCGCCGACCACCACCCGGTCCGGGCTCATGAAGTCGTTGATGGCGGCGCCTTCCTTCAGGAATTCGGGATTGGACGCCACGCTGAAGGGGATATCCACGCCGCGCGCGGCCAGTTCCTGCGCCACCACGGCGCGCACCTTGTCGGCCGTGCCCACCGGCACGGTGGACTTGTCCACGATCAGCTTGCGCGCCGTCATGTGGCGCGCGATGTTCTGGGCGGCGGCCAGCACGTATTTCAGGTCGGCGGAACCGTCTTCGCCAGGCGGGGTGCCCACCGCGATGAACTGCACGTCGCCGAAAGCCACGCTCTGCGCGACGTCATCGGTGAAATGCAGCCGGCCGGCCTGCACGTTACGACGCACCAGGTCTTCGAGGCCCGGCTCGTAGATGGGGATGCCGCCCTGGCGCAGCAGGGCGATCTTCGCCGCATCCACGTCCAGACACATGACGTCGTTGCCCATGTCGGCCAGGCACGCCCCCGACACCAACCCCACGTAACCGGTACCCACGACCGTGATCTTCATGCCTGAACGCCTTCAAAATAGGTAATTGTCGCGCCGGATGCAGACACCCGGCGCCGGCGGTCATTATAGAAGCGGCCGGAAGCCAGGGCCCGCCGGCGCGACCAAGGGCCGCCACTCGGCCCCTGGCGGTTCACGCAAGGGGCCGTCAAGTCCGCAGCTTACTGAAGCGGACCGTATTGACCACCACCGCCAGCCCGGCGCAGATCGTTCCCAGCACCAGCGCCAGGCCGGGGCCGTGCGCGAGGCTGATGCTGAACGCGATCGCGACCAGCGCCGTGCCGAAACTCTGGCCGAACACCCGGGTGGTGGCCTGCAGGCCGCCCGCCGCGCCGCTGCGCGAGCGGGGCGCGGCCGACAGCATGGCGCGGTTGTTGGGCGTCTGGAAGAAGCCGAAGCCCAACCCCGCCACGAACATGCCCGCGACAATGGGCCAGTTGGAGACCGTGGCCGGCAGCGCCGCCAGCCATAGCATGCCGACCACCATCGCGGCCGCGCCTATGCCGCTGAGCGTGGCGGCCGAATAGCGGTCGGACAGCCGGCCCGCAAGCGGGGCGATGATGGCGGTGCCCACGGGCCAGGCGCCCATCAGCATGCCCACTTCCAGATAGGGCCTGCCCAGCACCTGCTGGAAATAGAACGGCAGGGACACATAGGACGCCATCTGCGCGGCGAAGGTGCAGGCGGAGGCGCCCACCGCAAAGGCCAGCGGACGAATGCGCAGCAGGTCCACGGGCACCAGCGGCGCCGGCTGCTTGCCGACGCGGCGCACCAGCACGAAGCCGATGGCCGTGGCGATCGCCACCAGGCCGATGCCGCGCAACAGGTCCATACCCATCATGTCCACGCCGGAAATGAAGACGCCCAGGGTCAGCATGCACAGCAGGGCGCTGATCCAGTCCAGCTTCACGTCGTTGCGCGGCACTTCCGGCAGATGGCGCAGGCCCAGCATCGTCAACGCGCAGATCGGCAGGTTGACGGCGAAGATCCAGGGCCAGGGCGCCACCGACAGGATGGCGGAGCCTATGGTCGGCCCCAGCACCGACATGATGGCCACCGTGGTGGCGTTCAGGCTGATGCCGCGCCCCAGCAACTTCAACGGATAGATGTTACGCACCAGTCCGCCGAACATGCACATCAGCGAAGCCGCGCCTATGCCCTGGAACACGCGCGCCGCCGTCAGCTGCCAGAGCGTGCCGGCCAGGGCGCAGCCCAACGACGCCAGGGTGAACAGCATCAGGCCGAAGGTGAACATGCGGCGAAAGCCGATGCGCTCGGCCAGCGCCGACAAGGGCAGCAGCATCATCACCACCGCCAGGTTGTAGGCGTTCACGATCCAGACCGCCTGGGCCGGCGACGCGTTGAGGTCGACGGCGATCGTGGGCAGCGCCACGTTGGCGATGGTGGTGTCCAGGACCGACAGGCTGATGCCTGTCATCACTGTTGCCGCCGCCCAGTAGCGGCGCGGCGTGGGCAGACCGTCGGGCGGGGCGGGCTTGGCGCCGCTTGCGGGCGCCTGCTCGCTCTGCCCCGTCACGATTTCTTGACCGGGCGCTGCCATCCGTCGACGGTGACCTGCTTGGCGCGCGACACCGTCAGTTTCTCGGCCGGCGCATCGCGGGTCAGGGTGGTGCCCGCGCCCAGCGTGGCGCCGCGGCCAACGCGCACCGGTGCCACCAGCTGCGTGTCGGAGCCGATGAAAGCGTCGTCTTCGATGACGGTGCGGTGCTTGTTCACGCCGTCGTAGTTGCAGGTGATGGTGCCCGCGCCCACGTTCACGCGGGCGCCAATGTCGGCGTCGCCAATATAGGCCAGGTGGTTGGCCTTGCTGTCCGCGCCCAGCACGCTCTTCTTGATCTCGACGAAGTTGCCGACATGGCTGCGGTCGCCGAGTTCAGCGCCGGGACGCAGGCGCGCATAGGGGCCGACGCGCGCGTCGCTGCCAACCTGCGCCTGTTGCAGATGGCTGTAGGCCTCGATATGCGTGCCCGCGCCGACGCTGACGTCGCGCAGCACGCAATGCGGGCCCACGCGCACGCCGTCGGCCAGCGACACCTGGCCTTCGAACACGCAGCCCACGTCGATGAACACGTCGCGTCCGCAGGTGAGCGAACCGCGCACATCGAAGCGCGCCGGGTCGGCCAGCGTGACGCCGGCTTCCAGTTGGCGGCGGGCCTGCTCGGCCTGCCAGCGACGCTCCAGTTCGGCCTGCTGCACGCGGCTGTTCACGCCCAGCGTTTCCCAGGAGGCTCCCGGCTGGGCAGCGCCCACCGGCACGCCATCGACCACCGCCAGCCCGACCACGTCGGTCAGGTAGTACTCGCCCTGGGCGTTATTGTTGTCGATGCGGGACAGCCAGTCCTTCAGCTTCGCAGTCGGCGCCGTGAGGATGCCGGTGTTCACTTCCCGGATCTCGCGCTCGGCGTCCGAGGCGTCCTTGTGTTCGACGATGCGGCACACGTTGCCGCTGGCGTCGCGCACGATGCGGCCATAGCCGGTGGAATCCGCCAGCACCTCGGTCAGCACGGCGGCGCCAGCGCCGCGGGCGTCCAGCAGGCGTTGCAGGGTTTCGGGCTGCACCAGCGGCACGTCGCCATACAGCACCAGGGTCACGTCATCCTTGCCATCGCCTTCGAGCAGCGGCACGGCCTGCTGCACGGCGTGGCCGGTGCCTTGCTGCGGCTGCTGCAACACGAAGTGCAGGTCCGACTGGCCTTCATAAGCCTGTTTGACGCGGTCCGCGCCATGACCGACCACGACGATGATGCGCGCCGGCTTGAGTTGGCGCGCGCTGTCCAGCACATGGCCCAGCATCGGTTTGCCGGCCAACGTGTGCAGAACTTTAGGGAGGTCGGACTGCATGCGTTTACCCAGTCCGGCGGCAAGAATTACTACGTTAAGCATAAGTTCCAGTATGTTGAGTGGCGGTCGAGAGGCCTTGCGGCCGTCTCGCCCGACGATTTAAAGAGAGGACCGCCGCTAGCTGACGTCCGGTCCGGTTTTCTTCGCGGCCTTGCGCGGCGCCGCGGACTTGCGGGCCGCGGGTTTGGACGCCTTGGCTGAGGGCGCGGCTGCGGCCTTGGCCTCGCCCGGCTTGGGCTTGGCCGCGGCATCGGCGCCGG
>NZ_DATCUY010000213.1:0-2229 GCF_036567245.1 Achromobacter sp.
ACGCGCGTGCGGATGGACGCCTGCCCTGCCGCCAGCCGGTCGCCGGCCTGCAACTTGCGGCCTTGATGGCCGCCGATGGCGCCCAGCGCATAGGTCGAGCGGCTGCCCAGCACCACCGGCACGTCGATGCCGCCGGCCACGGCCAGGCAGGCGCGGGCGCCGGCCTGCACGAAGTCGAACGACAGCCGGCTGCCAGCCTGCACCGCCAGCGCTACGTTGCAGGCCTGTGTCACGCCATCGATCTTGGGGATCATGCTGGCGCCCGTCACGGCGATCACGGCGGCGCGGTGGAACAACAGTTCGGGACCGAGCAGGGTGCATTCCAGCACGGCGGCGTCGGCGGCGTTGCCCACCAGCAGATTGGCCGCCGCCAGCGCGTACTGGTCGAGCGCGCCGGACGGCGGAATGCCCAGGTGGTAGTGGCCTAGTCGGCCCGTGTCCTGCACCGAAGTGGCCAGGCCGGGCTTGATGACTTCGATGATGGGATCGTTAGGCATGGAGCGTCTCCAGCAGTTGGGCGTTGCAGGCATCGGGCGCGCGCTGGAACTCGGCCAGCGAGAACGACACGGGCCGGATGCGCAGCTCGAAGCTGCCGGCCTCGACCTGCGCGGTGGCCTGGTCGTACGCGTCGCGAGTGATGGGCTTGAACTTCACGATGTCGCCCGGGCGGAAGAACACCATGGAATCGCGCAGATGCGCCTGGCGCTGGGCCGGTTCGAAGATTGGCGCGGGCGTGACGCCGAACATCTGGTAGCCGCCCGCGCCGCGCACCGAGTAGATGCAGCCGAAGCAGCCGCCGTGTCCCACCGTGTGCTTGGGAGTGTCGGTACGGGGACGCAGGTATTTCGGGACTTGCAGCTGGCGCTCGCGCTCCACCATCTGGTACATGAAGGGCAATCCAGCCACGAAGCCCACCATGGACACGAACCAGGGCGAGCCGGAATGCGCATCGATGAAAGCCTGCACCGTATCGTGGCCGTTGATGCGGGCGGCGTATTCCAGGTCGGTGGATTCCGGATCCTGGTGCCTTTCGCGAAACCGCATCAGCGTCTCGTGGGTCCAGGGATCGTTGTAGTACACCGGCACTTCGACGATGCGGGTCGCCAGCGTCAGGTTGGCCAGGTCTATGCCTGCCTCCAGCTCGCGCAGCAAAGCCAGCAGGGCGTCCGGGGCGATGCGGTCGGGGTCGTATCGCACCTGGTAGGACGCGTTGGCCGGGCAGATCTCGGTGACGCCGTCGACCGCGCGTTCGCGCAGCGCCCGCGTGATCGCCATGCCCTTGAAAAAGGACTCCAGCGACATGTCCTCGCTGATTTCGACGAAGATGAATTCGTCGCCGCCATGGGTGTAGCGCAAGCTCATTGCCTATCCTCCCGATCCCTTTGCATCCAGGCTTCAAGATAGTTGGTGTGATAGCGGCCCGCCAGCACGTCCGCATCTTCCAGCAGCTCGCGATGCAGGGCCAGTGTCGAATGCACGCCGACCAGTTCGACTTCGTCCAGCGCGCGCGCCATGCGCGCCAACGCCGCCGCGCGGCTTTCGTCCCAGACGATCAGTTTTGCCAGCAGCGAGTCATAGTAGGGCGGCACGGTGCAGCCGGGATACAGCATCGAGTCCACGCGCACGCCGGGTCCGCCGGGCCAGCGCACGTGCTCCACCCGGCCCGGGCTGGGGGCGAAATTGCGGGTGGGATCTTCGGCATTGATGCGGCATTCGATCGCTGCGCCGCGGATGGCGATGTCCTGTTGGCGCCAGCGCAAGGGCTCGCCGTCGGCGATGCGCAGCATCTCGCGCACCAGGTCCACGCCGGTGATGGCTTCGGTGATGGGGTGCTCGACCTGGATGCGGGTGTTCATCTCGATGAAAAAGAACTCGCCCGCGCCGCGGCTGTCGTCGTACAGGTACTCCAGCGTGCCCGCGCCGCGGTATCCGACCGAGCGCGCCAGTTGCGCCGCCGATTCGCACAGCTTTTGCCGGGTGGCGGGGTCCAGAGCGGGCGAGGGCGCTTCCTCCAGCACTTTCTGCCGCCGCCGCTGCAGCGAGCATTCGCGTTCGTACAGGTGCACGGCGTTGTCGCCATCGCCCAGGACCTGCACTTCGATGTGGCGGGCGCGCGGCAGATAGCGTTCCAGGTAGACGCCGGCTTCGCCGAAGGCCGCCTGCGCCTCGGCCTGGGCCTGCGGCATTTGCGCGCGCAGTTCGGCCTCGTCGCGCACCACGCGGATGCCG
>NZ_DATCUY010000214.1:0-3671 GCF_036567245.1 Achromobacter sp.
AGACAGCTGGCTGATCATTTCGCCTAGTGATGCGTTCTTGCCTCCTACCGAGTCCACGTCCGTCATGCGGAGCTGCTCGAACAAAACAACGTACGACATTGAAGTCACCTTTTACAATGGAATGAAAGCGAGTTTGGTCAAGGCATCAGGAAGCTGGATCACAGTCGGATCACAGCCCCAATTTACGCGCTGACCAAACTGGCCTTGGACCGCCCTTGGGGTGACTTATAGGGGCCTGATTGTACTCGGTGGAGTGCATCCGGCCATCTGCCTGGTTGGAATTTTTTACACATGACATCTACCCCGATCGTACGCACGGTATACATCGTTTCCGACAGTACCGGCATCACCGCAGAGACCTTCAGCCAGTCAGTGCTTTCGCAGTTTGAAGAGGTCAATTTCAAGCCTGTCCGCCTGCCCTTTGTCGACACGCTGGAAAAGGCCGCGGAAGTGGCCATGCGGATCGACCGCAGCGCCCTGGAGGCCGGCGTCCCCCCGATCGTGTTCAGCACCCTGGTCAATCCGGACATCCTGGCGCGGGTTCGCCAGGCGAACGGGGTTTTCCTGGATCTGTTCGGCACCTTCGTCAGCCATATCGAGCAGGCCCTGGGCCTCAAATCCAGCCATTCCATTGGCCGCTCGCATATGCAGGCCAATTCGGAAAAGTACCGCAACCGCATCGACGCCATCAATTTCAGCCTGGCGCATGACGACGGCCAGTTCGTGAACCAGCTGGACCAGGCGGACGTGATCCTGGTCGGCGTGTCCCGCTGCGGCAAGACGCCTACCAGCCTGTACCTGGCCATGCAGTACGCCATCAAGGCGGCCAACTTCCCCCTGACGCCGGACGATTTCGAGCGCGGCACCCTGCCCTCGACCATCGCGCCGCACCGCGGCAAGCTGTTCGGCCTGTCGATCCAGCCCGAACGCCTGGCCGAAGTGCGCAACGAGCGCCGCCCCAACAGCCGCTACGCGCAGCTGGAGCAATGCCGCTACGAAGTGGCCGAGGCCGAGCGCATGATGCGCCGCGAAGGCATTTCCTGGCTGTCCAGCACCACCAAATCGATCGAGGAGATCGCCACGACGGTGTTGCAGGAAGTAGGCCTGGACCGGGGCTGAAAACGCCAAGGGCGCGCCCATGGCGCGCCCTTGCTGCCCGTGCCGTCCGGATCAGGGGCGCAGCTTGACGCGTTCGCGCGATCCTGCGCCCCAGTATTTCAACGGCCCCATTTCCTGCTGAGCGGTCGATTCGGACGCTTCCAGGCGCATTTCCTGGCTACCCATATTGGACGAATTGCCGCTCACGCCCTCGATGCTCAGGCGCACGTAGCGGGTCTGGCCGGGGGCCAGCGTGAACGACAGCGTTTCATCGTCGCGCAGGGTATCAATCACGTACTTGCCGGCGGGCCGGTTCACATAGAAGAAACTACCCGGCTTGGAACGGCCGACCTTCACGCCGTTGACCCGCAGGTACGGCTGGCCCGACACCACGCCGACCGGCGCGGGCGGCTGGTAGAAATAGATGCGCCCCGTTTCCGGCACCATGATGGGAATGGCGCTCGCGACGTCCTTGTACCGGGGACCGCCGCAACCCGCCAACAAGGCCGCGCCCAGCACGGCAGCGGCCACCATCTTGAACCTGCGCTTCATTCTATCGTCTCCGATGTCGGCCTCGCTGGCCATGCAATTGACCGGCCCATGCGAGTAAGTGTGTTTATGAGTCTAAAAACTACAAACTGTAATTTTACTCATAACGCAGCGGTTCTCGCTCGCGCCGTCCGGCGCCCCAATACCGCAGGTCCGACATCGCCTGGACAGCGTCGTCGCCCGACGCCTCCAACTTCAGGATTTGCCTGCCGCCCGCGACATCCACGCGCACATACCGCGTCTGTCCGGAAGCGAGCGGAACCTTGAGCCCGTCCCTGCGCTCCTTGCGGTCAGTGGCGGTGATGACCTCCACCTCGCCTGGCGCACGATCCACGAAGAAGAAGCGACCGGGCTTCGAGCGCCCGACCTTGCGGCCGTCGACCAGGATCGCCGGTTGCGCGACCTTGTCGCCGTTGGAGGTCACGGGTTGGTAGAAGTAGATCCGGCCTTCGGCAGCCTCAAGCGCCGGGATACGGTCCGCCACGTCGCCGTAGCGGGGGCCGGCGCATGCAGACAGCAGCAACGCCGCGGCCAGCGCGGCAATACCCGATTTGACCCAGCTTTTCATGTCCCGTCCTTGATCCGATCCTGCCCTGACTCGGCCACGCGGCTCGGGCAAACGGGGCAGTATAAACAGGGGACGGTGCCTTCAATCGGCGGAAAAGCGGCGAAACAAGGAGTTGATCGGGGCTCAGCCCAACTTGCCGCGCAAGGCTTGGCGCCGCTGTTCAAACAGGCAGATCGCTGCTGCGGCGCCCACATTGAGCGATTCCACTGCCGCCATGTCATGCGGAATGCGGACCTTGAGGCGCGCGGCCGCAAGCAGCTCCGCGGCCACGCCCTGGCCTTCGTGGCCGAACACCCAGGCGCAACGCTGCGGCAAGCCGTCTTCGTACAGGTCGCGCGCGCCGTCCAGCGCGGTCGCCACCAGCGGCACTTTCAGCCGGGGCAGCAAGGCGGCCAGATCCACATGCTCGTGGATGGCCAGGGCGAAATGAGCGCCCTGCCCGCTGCGCAGCACCTTGGGAGACCAGGCCGCGGCGGTGCCCGTCGCCAGAAAGACGCGCTTCACGCCTGCAGCCGCACAGGTGCGCAGCAGCGTGCCGACATTGCCGGGATCCTGGATGCGGTCGAACAGCACGCAGTTCTCGTCCACGGCCTCGGGCAGGTCCAGGAGCGGCGGCGTTACCTGAAAAGCCACGCCCTGGCCGCTTTCGACAGCCGCCAGGGACTGCATCAGCCGCGCGTCCAGGGCCAGGCAGTCGCGGTCCGGCACGGAGGCCACCAGCGCCGCGATATCGGGCTGGGACAAGCGTTCCACGTCGAAGATCGCCTGATCGGGCGCGCCGTGATGCTGCAGCCACGCCTGGCACAGGTGCACGCCGTCCAGCAGCACCGGCGCGCCGCGCTTGCCCGCCGTGGCGGCGAGCTTGGCCAGCGCCTTGACCGCGGGATTGTCGCGGGAACTGATGTGCTTCATGAGTTCAGGCCGAAGGCCTTGATGGGTGCGAAGCTGCGCCGGTGTTCAGCGCAGGGACCGTGCTCGCGCAGCATCTCCAGATGCAACGGGGTGCCATAGCCCTTGTGCTGGTCGAAGGCGTATTGGGGATAGAGGGCATGCAGGCGCAGCAGGTCCGCGTCGCGCGCCGTCTTGGCGAGGATGGAGGCCGCGGAAATCGCGGGTACCAGGGCGTCGCCCTTGATCACGGTCTGCACCGTGCAGCCCAGCTTGGGAGCCTGGTTGCCGTCCACCAGCGCCAGTTGCGGCAGGGTGGACAAGCCCTGCACCGCACGCTGCATGGCCAGCATCGTGGCGCGCAGGATGTTCATGCTGTCGATCTCGGCGACGCTGGCGCTGGCGATGCACCAGGCCAATGCGAATTCCTGGATTTCGAGCGCCAGCGCCTCGCGCGTGGCCGCCTTGAGCACCTTGGAATCCGCCAGACCGGCGATGGGCCTTCCCGGATTCAGGATGACGGCAGCCGCGTAGACGGCGCCGGCCAGCGGGCCGCGGCCCGCCTCGT
>NZ_DATCUY010000215.1:0-7806 GCF_036567245.1 Achromobacter sp.
CTCCCTGAATGGTCCTGCAGACTCCTGCTGGCGGCCTTGCCGCCCGGCACGGGGATGCTTTGGCAGGAAACGAGAGAAAATCGCAAACCGCGAAACGTTTCTTGCGAAAGCTGGGGTAAAACTGACCCCGAAACGCAAGAACTCCGACGTTTCAACTCTTTAATATGCTCGTTTCTTACCTGATTGGATTTGACCCATGTCATTGTTCTCGTTGTTGGGCGCGTTGGAGATCGGCCTGATCTTCAGCCTGGTGGCTTTGGGCGTGTTTATCTCGTTTCGCCTGTTGCGCTTCCCGGACCTGACCGTTGACGGCAGCTTTCCGCTGGGCGGCGCGGTCTGTGCCACGCTGATCGCTTCGGGCACCGACCCGTTCCTGGCGACCGTCGTCGCCACGGTCGCCGGCGCGGCAGCGGGGCTGGTCACCGGCTGGCTGAACGTGAAGCTGAAGATCATGGACCTGCTCGCAAGCATCCTGATGATGATCGCGCTGTACTCGGTCAATCTGCGCATCATGGGCAAGCCCAACGTTCCCCTGATCACCGAATCCACCGTATTCACCGTCCTGCAGCCCGAATGGCTGTCGGATTATGTCGCCCGGCCGCTGATCCTGATCGTGATCGTGATCCTGGCCAAGCTGGCGCTGGACTGGTTCTTCGCCACGCAGACCGGCCTGGCCGTGCGCGCCACCGGCTCCAATGGCCGCATGGCCCGCGCCCAGGGCGTCAATACCGGCCGCATGATCCTGGGCGGCATGGCGCTGTCCAACGCGCTGGTCGCGCTGGCGGGCGCGCTGTTCGCCCAGACCCAGGGCGGCTCGGACATTTCCATGGGCATTGGCACCATCGTGATCGGCCTGGCCGCCGTGATCGTGGGCGAAAGCATCCTGCCGTCGCGCAGGCTGGTGCTGGCCACGCTGGCCGTCATCATCGGGGCCATCGTCTACCGCTTCTTCATCGCCCTGGCGCTGAACAGCGATTTCATCGGCCTGAAGGCGCAAGACCTGAACCTCGTCACCGCGGTGCTGGTCACGTTCGCCCTGGTCATTCCCATGCTCAAGCGCCGCCTCCTCGGCAAAAAGGGGAGCTGAATATGTTGTCCGCAAAAGACCTCAAAATCACGTTCAACGCGGGTACGCCCATCGAAACCCGCGCCTTGCGCGGCCTGTCGCTGGAGATACCCTCGGGCCAGTTCGTGACCGTCATCGGCTCCAACGGCGCCGGCAAGTCCACGTTCCTGAATGCGGTCTCCGGCGACCTGCCGGTCGATTCAGGGCGCATCGACATCAACGGCGTCGACGTCACGCGCCAGCCGGTGTGGGCGCGCGCCGGCCGCGTGGCCCGCGTGTTCCAGGATCCCATGGCCGGCACCTGCGAAGACCTGACCATCGAAGAGAACATGGCGCTGGCGCAGATGCGCGGCGCGCGCCGCGGCTACAGCCGCGCGGTCAAGGCCTCCATGAAGGAGGGCTTCCGCGAGCGCCTGGCCACACTGGGCCTGGGCCTGGAAAACCGCCTGACCGACCGTATCGGCCTGTTATCGGGCGGCCAGCGCCAGGCGGTCAGCCTGCTGATGGCGGCCTTGCAGCCCTCGCGCATCCTGCTGCTCGACGAGCACACGGCGGCGTTGGACCCGCGCACGGCGGACTTCGTGCTGCAGCTGACGGCGCGCATTGTCGCCGAAAGCCAGCTCACCACCATGATGGTGACCCACAGCATGCGCCAGGCGCTGGACGTGGGCGACCGCACCGTCATGCTGCACCAAGGGCAGGTGGTGCTGGACGTGTCGGGCGACGAACGTCGCGGCATGGACGTGCCTGACCTGCTGGCCATGTTCGAACGCGTGCGCGGCGAGAAGATCTCGGATGACGCCTTGCTGCTGGGGTGAGCCTCAGCCACCGGCCGCGTCAATCGCGGCCGGCTTGCGCGGACCTGCGCGAGGCCGCCTCGGTGGCCCGCAGCCCTAGATGAACCGGCCTGGCCGGAACGCCTCGTGGCGGGAAGTCGCGCCGCTGTCGCACATGAGTTCGCCCAGTATCCTGGCGGTGCCGGGCGCGGTGCTGAAGCCGATGTGCTGATGTCCCAGCGCCAGCCACAGGCCGGGATGGCGTGGCGCCTCGCCTATCATCGGTCGGCTGTCGGGCAGCGTCGGACGCCGTCCCAGCCACGCGTCGGAATCCAGCCGCCGGTCCAGCGGAAACGCCTCGCGGGCCCGCGCTTCCGCCAGGTCCAGCTGCAGCGGCCGGGCGGGCGCCTCGCAGGCGTCCAGCTCCACGCCTGTGGTCAGGCGCAGTCCGCGCGCCATGGGCGACAGCACGTAGCCACCGCCCGTGTCGTAGACCGGGCGCGTCAGGCTGGCGCCGTCCACGCCGCTGAAATGCATGTGATAGCCGCGCTCGAACGCCATGGGCAGGTCTATGCCTGTCGTCTTCAGCAGGTTCTTTGACCAGGGACCCAGTGCGACCACCAATTGATCCGCCGCCAGCGATTCGGACCCTTGCGCGCCCTGCACGATCCAGCCCTGGCCTTCGCGGCGGATGGCGCTTGCGGTCAGGTGCCTGAACCCGCCGCCGGCACGGCGGAACAGGGCGGCGTAGGCCGCGACCACTTCGTGCGGGTCGTCAACGGAATACGAGCCCTGGATCCATAGCGCGCGCTGGAAGATCGGCGCGAGCGCGGGTTCGATTTCCGCCAGTTCACCGGGCGCAAGGGTCTGGGTCGGCACTTGGTACTGGGCAAAGGTCTTGCGCGAGAGTTCGCCGCTGTTCCAACCCTGTTCAGACCGGTACAGGAATATCCACCCGGTATCGCGCAGCCGGTGTGCGGCGCCCGATTCGTTCAGCAGCCGCATATGCTCCGGCGCCGATAGCCGGATCAGCCCGTCCAGCGCCGCCACGGTCTGCTTGAACACCGCCGGCCGGGCGCTGAGCAGGAAGCGCGTCGCCCAGCCCAGGTTCTGCGCCAGATAGCTCAGCTTGTAGCGGAACTGTACGGTGTCGTTCTTCAGCAGCCGGGGCAGCTGGGCCCACAGGCCCGGATGGTTGAACGGCATCAGCGAACTGCGGGCAATCACGCCCGCGTTGCCTAGCGAGGTTTCCAGGCCTGGTTCCTGCCGGTCGACCAGCGTGACGGACATGCCGCGGCGCTGCAATTCCAGAGCGCAGCAGACGCCCACGATACCCGCGCCAAGGACAACGACTTGCTTTCCCATGTGCTTTTATCCGAGTCCGGTCTAGAGGGGCCGTGATGCCGGCAGGCCCGCGGAATTGTATTTCAGGCAGCCGGGGAAAACCCAGCGTGCGGGCCTCAGGTCTGCGGCGGCTTCTGGCCCATGATCCGGCCCGCCGCGGCCACGCCCCACCACGAGGCTTCCTCGAACACGGAATAGCCCGACAGGTCGGCGTGGGCGAACAGCACCGGGCCGTCCACGTCGCGCAGGGCCGCCAGGCCCGGATTGGACAGGTAGCCGCATACCGGCGAGGCCATGGCATGGCCGCGCACCGTCATCTCCAGCTGGCGCGCATGGCGCCAGAACTCCTCGCCGTAGGCCGCGACCAGATCGGAGGCGGCCTCGGCCCGCAGTTCTTGCGGGCTGGCCCGGGTCAGCCATTCGCGCGCCACCTGGGGTGTCTGGCTGCTGAGCGCGTGGTAGGCCGTGAAGACGCTGCGCGGCGAGCGCGCCACGCGCAGCAGTTGATGCGTGGACACTACATAGCCTAGCGCCTTGCCCTGATAGACCACGTTGTCCCAGGATAGCGGTTCGCCAGGGGCCTCGGCCGGGTAGCCGTCCATCACGAAGTTCGACACCATCCAGGGCGCGTGCGGCGATGCGTGCACCCCCGGATCGTAGCCGTAGGCGCGGATGTCGGGCAGGATGCGCTGGGCCACGAACAGCGGCATCGCGCATACGGCGCGGCGGGCCTGGATCGTGTAGGCGGCCGAAGCCGAAGCCAGGCAGGTAACCAGCGGTCCGGCGGCCGTTTCCTGTATCCGGATCGCGGTGCCGGCAACCAGCCAGCCGGCATGGCCGAGCTTGCTGGTGATGGCGTCGCGCATGCGCTGCAACAGCGTGGACAGGCCGCCGGGCCAGGTCAGCACGGCGCCTTCGCCCGCGTTGGCGGCGTGGCCGTCGCGGCTGGCGAAGTAATGCAGGCCGGCCCAGGCCGAGACCACGTCGTACTGCGCGCCGTAATCGTCGCGGCAGCAGTAGTTCAGGTACCAATGCAGCGCGGGCGAGGTGTAGCCTTCGCGGTCCAGCCATTGCTTGAACGTGATTGCGTCCAGCGCGCGCCAGGCCGGGTCCCGGGATGAAAGCGTGAGCGGGATGCTGAAGACCTTGCGGCCGTCGTTGCCCGTCTGCGTGTGCAGGCGTTCGACCAGCGCAAGAAACTTGCGGTGCTGGGCCAGGTCCTCTTCAGGCAACCCGCTCATGGGCAGCAGACTGTCTTCCCAGTGGCCGCCGCGCAGCAGGCGCTCCTGGGGGGAATGCACCAGCGCGGCTTCGTCGTAGTAGGGACGGGCCTCGTGGGCGCCGCGCTCGATGATGCCGAAGTCGGCCAGCATCTCGCGCACATGGGTGGAGGCCAGCGAGGGCAGCGGCAGGTAGTGCGCGCCCAAGGGGTAGTCCAGGCCGTCGCGCAGGCCGGCCGCGGCATTGCCTTCGAATTCGGGACCCTGCACCACCAGGAAATCCGTGTGTCCTTCGCGCGCCAGTTTCCAGGCGCAGGACAGGCCCGCCACGCCCGAGCCCAGTATCACGACGTCGCGCTGGTGGCTGGCCGAGGGCTGGGGCCAGGCCGCGCCGTCGCGCAAGGCGTGGCCCGCCTGCATCCCCGGGTAATGGATTTCCGGCGTGGTCTCGACGATGCGCGAACGGTAGTAGCCGGCGGTGCCGGCTATCGCGGCCGTGGCCGCGCCCAACAGGAAGCTGCGCCGCCGCATCAGCGGATGACCTTGCGCCAGTCCTCGTCGAAGTAGCGCACGAGCGACTGTTCGTTCAGGCGGTTCGGAGGCATCGCCAGCGCCGGCATGTCGGCCGGAAAATGGAACAGCTCGCGCGTCGTGACCGGGTCCAGGTAGCGCGTGGGCACGGTGATCTTGGCGGGCGGCTCGTAATCGCGGCGCTTGCTGGCCAGGATGAAGCCCCAGTCGCCGAAGGACGGCACATAGGTGTGGTACGGCCAGGTGTTCAGGCCGGCCTCTTTCAAGGTGGCGTCCACGCTCCAGAACGAGCGTGGCGCGAAGTAGGGCGAGGTGGACTGCACCACCATGTAGCCGTTCTCGGCCAGATGGCGTGCCATCAGGTGATAGACCGGCACCGAGTACAGGCGGCCCAGGCCGAAGTTGGACGGATCGGGAAAATCCACCACGATGTAGTCATAGACCTCGGCATGGGTTTCCAGCCAGCGGCCGGCGTCGTCGTTGACGACCGTGACCCGGGGATCCTTCAGCGACCCCTGGTTCAGCTTGACCAGCGGCTCGGAACGCGAGAACAGGCCGGTCATGGCCGGGTCCAGATCCACCAGCGTCACGTGTTCGATATTCTTGTATTTGAGGATTTCGCGCACCGCCAGGCCGTCGCCGCCGCCCAGCACCAGCACGTTGCGCGCCCAGGGCAGGGCTTGCAGGCCGGGATGCACCAGCGCCTCGTGATAGCGGTGCTCGTCGCGCGACGAGAACTGCAGGTTGCCATTGATGTACAGGCGCAGGTCGTCGTGCCAGCGCGTGACCACCAGGCGCTGATACTGGGTGGTTTCGGCATGCACCACGTCGTCCCCGTACAGGCCCTTCTCGGCCCAGGCCGTCATGTTGCCGGAATAGATGAAGCCCAGCCCCAGGAAGCCGATCACCACGCTGGCGCGGATGGCTTTCTCGCCGGGCCGGCGAAGTTCCGCGCGGAACAGCCAGGTGGTCCACAGCGCCACGCTGGCGTTCATGATGCCGAAGAGGAAACTGGTGCGCAGCAGTCCGAGCTTGGGGGCGAGCAGCAGCGGGAACACCAGGGACACGGCCAGCGCGCCCAGGTAGTCGAAGGTCAGCACGCGACTGACGATTTCGCGGAACTCGGTCTTGCGCTGGTTGAACACCCGCATCACCAGCGGGATCTCCATGCCGACCATCAGGCCGATGAGGAACACGCCTACATACAGGGCTGCGCGGAAGGGCGCGGCCATCCAGGCAAAGACCATGAACAGCACCGCGGCGGAGACGCCGCCCAATAGGGCGACCAGCAGTTCCACATCGATGAATCGATTCAAAACGTCTTCGTCTCTTACATATTTTGACAACCACGAGCCTATGCCCATGGCGAACAAATAGCAGCCGATGACGGAAGAGAACTGCAGTATCGAATCCCCCAGCAAATAGCTGGCCAGCGCGCTGCTGATGAGCTCATAGCCCAAACCGCAGGAGGCGACGATCAATACCGAAAGAATGAGAACGCGGTCGCGCATGAGGTGTCCGACACGAAAAATGCGTTCGCAGTATATCGAACGCGCCGTATATACTGCGCGCAATTGGGAGGGTGGCAATGGGAGAAGCAATGCATCCGGTGGTGACCTATCTTGTTTACATGGTGTCGGCGCTCGCCATGCTGGGCGTCTTCACCTTGGTCTACACGGCCGTCACGCGCTACAAGGAATTCGAGCTGATCCGTGAAGGCAATATTGCCGCCGTGCTGTCCTACGGTGGCGCCTTGGTGGGCTTCAGCTTCACCCTGTGCTCCAGCATCGCGATCCACGCCAGCTACGCCATGTTCCTGCTGTGGGGCCTGGCCGCCATGCTGGTCCAGATCGTCGTGTACGTGGGCGTGTCCCAGGCCGTGCGCGGCATGAACGAAGCCATCGAAGAAAACAATATCGCCATGGGCGGGCTGATCGGGTCGATTTCGATCGCCGCCGGCGTCGTCAATGCGGCCTGCCTGACCTGAGCCCGGCAGGCGCCGAACCCGATCTGACAGGAGAACTTTCCATGAGTCTCGGTTCATTCATCCGCAAGCAGTTCATCGACATCCTGCAATGGAACGAGGACCGCGACGGCGTGCTCGCCTGGCGCCATCCCATGCAGGATTTCGAAATCCAGTACGGCGCCAGCCTGACCGTGCGCGAGTCGCAGATGGCGGTGTTCGTCAACGAAGGCAAGGTGGCCGACGTGTTCGGCCCCGGCATGTACAAGCTGACCACGCAGACGCTGCCGATCCTGACCTACCTGAAGAACTGGGACAAGCTGTTCGAGTCGCCCTTCAAGTCGGACGTGATCTTCTTCAGCACCCGCCTGCAACTGGGCCGGCGCTGGGGTACGGCCCAGCCGGTGACGCTGCGCGACAGCGAATTCGGCATGGTGCGGCTGCGCGCCTTCGGCGTGTATTCCTACCAGATCGCCGATCCGGCCAAGTTCTATCGCGAGATCAGCGGCACGCGCGACGAATACACCGTGGACGACCTGGAGGCGCAGCTGCGCAACATGGTAGTCGCGGCGATGACGACGGCGCTGGGCGGCTCCAAGGTGCCGTTCCTGGACATGGCCGGCAACCAGGGGCTGATGTCGCAGAGCATCAGCGAGCAACTGGCGCCGGTGTTCGACCGCTACGGCGTCAAGCTGGACAACTTCACGGTCGAGAACGTTTCCCTGCCGGAAGAGTTGCAGAAGGCGCTGGACACACGGATCTCCATGGGCATGGCCGGCGACCTGGGCAAGTTCACCCAGTACCAGACCGCCACGGCCATTCCGATGGCGGCGCAGAACGAGGGCGGCATCGCCGGCATCGGCGCGGGGCTGGTGGCAGGCGCGGCGCTGGGCCAGACCATGGCCG
>NZ_DATCUY010000216.1:0-4303 GCF_036567245.1 Achromobacter sp.
GCGCAGCACGGCGCCGTCGCGCGTCTCCACCCGCACGCCGCAGCCGGTGCCGCAATAGCAGCACACCGACGCCACCCCACGCACGCCTTGCGGCGCCGCGTCCACGATATCGATCCGGCGAGACATGGGCGCATCCATTCCCTATTCCCCCGCCGCGCCTTCGCCACGCATGAGCCGCTCGCGCAAGGCGCCGATACCCTGGCCCTCGCGGATCAGCCGCACATACCAGGCGCTGTCCGCCGTGTCGCCATACAGGCAGGCGCCCACCAGCTTGTCGTCGCGGATCACCAGTTTCTTGTAGACGCCGCCGGGGGTATCGGCCAGCGTGATCGACTCGGTCTGCTGGCCTCCCAGGAAATCGCCGGCGGAAAACAGGTCAATGCCAGTGACCTTGAGCCGGGTCGAGGTCAGGCTGCCTTCGTAGCGGCCGATGCCATGCAGCGCCAGATGGTTGGCCGCCACTTTCGCCTGTTCGTACAAGGGCGCGACCAGCCCGTAGGCGGTGCCGCGATGGCTCACGCATTCGCCCACCGCATAGACGCGCGGATCATAGGTCTGCAAGGTATCGCTGACCACCACGCCGCGGTTCACATGCAGCCCGCAACGCTCGGCCAGCTCGGTGTTCGGCCTGACGCCCACCGCCATGACCACCAGCTCCGCCGGTACTTCTTCCCCATCCGCGAAGCGCAGCGCGCGCACCCGCCCGTCGCCGCCGCCCAGGATCTCACGGGTCTGGCGCCCCAGCAGGAACTTCAGGCCGCGCGCCTCCAGGCCGCGGCGCAGCATGGCTGCGGCGCCTCCGTCCAATTGCCGGTCCAGCAGCGACTCCCCCAGATGCACCACCGACACGTCCATGCCGCGCGCGGCCAGGCCATTGGCGGCTTCCAAGCCCAGCAAGCCGCCGCCTACCACCACCGCGTGCCGGTAGCGCGACGACGCCTCTATCATCCGGTTCACGTCGCCGATGTCGCGAAAGGCGATAACGCCGTCCAGGTCGCTGCCCGGCACCGGCAGGATGAATGGATTCGAGCCGGTGGCCAGCAGCAGCCGGTCATAAGGCGCTTCGGTGCCATCATCGGCCAAGACCACCCGGCGCGCGCGATTCACGGCGACCACCTTGCGCTTGAGCAGCAGGCGGATGCCGTGGCGGACGTACCAGTCCTCGTCATTGAGCACGATGTCCCGCAAGGTCTGCTCGCCGGTCAGCACCGGCGACAGCAGGATGCGGTTGTAGTTGGGATACGGCTCGGCGCCGAATACCGTGATGTCGTACAGATCGGGCGCCAGCTTCAGCAGCTCTTCCAGCGTGCGCATGCCCGCCATGCCGTTGCCAACCACCACCAGTTTCTGCTTCGCGCCCATGGCGACCCCTAGGCGGCTGCGCGCGATGCGCCGGCCTCGGCAAGCGGCTCCGGATCCGCCGCCATGGCCGCATTGGCCTGGAGTGCCGCCTGCGAACGTTCCGGGTTGCCATGGCGGCGATGCAGGAAGTCCACCACCGCCGCGCGGCATGCCAGATAGTCCGCGTCATTGGCCAGCCGCACGCGGTCGCGCGGACGAGGCAAGGGCACTGGCAGGATCTCGCCAATGGTCGCGGCCGGGCCGTTGGTCAGCATCACGATGCGGTCGGACAGCAGCACGGCTTCATCCACGTCGTGCGTGACCATGATGGTGGTGGTACGCGTCTTGGCGACGATCTTCAGCAACTCGTCCTGCAGGTGCGCGCGAGTCAGCGCATCGAGCGCGCCGAACGGCTCGTCCATCAGCAGCACGCCCGGCTCGATCGCCAACGCCCGCGCGATGCCCACGCGCTGCTTCATGCCGCCGGAGATCTCGCGCGGCAGCTTGTTCTGCGCCGGCAACAGGCCCACCAGTTCCAGCGCGGCGCGCGTGCGCTCGTTCAGCTGCGCGCGCTTTTCCGTTGCGCCGAACACCCGTTCCACCGCCAGGTACACGTTCTGGAAGCAGCTCAGCCACGGCAACAGCGAATGGTTCTGGAACACCACGGCGCGGTCCGGACCCGGGCCAGTGATCTCGCGCTCCGCGCACAGCAGCACGCCGCTGCTGGGGCGGGTCAGGCCCGCGATGAGATTGAGCAAGGTCGATTTGCCGCAGCCGGAATGGCCGATCAGGGTAATGAACTCGCCCTGCTCCACGGTCAGGTCGATGTCGCGCAGCGCCACGAATGCACCCTTGCGGGTGCTGAACGTCTGGCCCACACGCTCGATGCGTACGTATTTCTTCATGGCGCTATTCCTCGGTGTAGGTGAAACGACGGGCCAACGCGACCAGCAGGGTTTCCAACAGCAGCCCCACGATGCCGATCACGAAAATGGCGATGACGATGTGCTCCACCTTCAGGTTGTTCCATTCGTCCCAGAGCCAGAAACCGATGCCCGTGCCGCCGGTCAGCATCTCCGCCGCCACGATCACCAGCCAGGCGGTGCCGATGGACAGGCGCACGCCGGTCAGCACGTAGGGCAGCACCGCGGGCAACAGCACCTTGGTGGTCACCTTCCATTCGGACAGATTCAGTACCCGCGCCACGTTCAGGTAGTCCTGCGGCACGCGCGACACGCCAACCGCGGTGTTGATGATCATGGGCCAGATCGAACAGATGAAAATGGCCCAGATGGCGGCCGGGTTGGCCGCCTTGAACAGCAACAGTCCCAGCGGTAGCCAGGCCAGCGGCGACACCGGCCGCAGCAGGCTGACGATGGGCGAGAACATGGCCCGCACCGCCGCATAGCGGCCGATGGCGAAGCCCGCCGGAATCCCGATCAGCGCCGCCAGGCCGAAGCCGATCGCCACGCGTTCCAGCGAAGCCAGCAGGTTCCAGCCTATGCCTTTGTCATTGGGGCCGTTGTCGTAGAACGGATCGGAAAAGAGTTCGACCGCCGCGCGCCAGGTGACGCCGGGCGTGGGAATTTCCGGTATCCGCAGCGCCACCACCTGCCACACCAGCACGAACAATGCGAAGCCCGCCACGGGCCCCACCACGGCCCGCAGCGCGGACTCCAGGCGTTCGCGCCAAAGGGCAATGAATTCATCGCCGCGGCTCATACTCGTTACGGTAGACATTGCAACCCCCTTTCTGTATCGGCGCTCAGACCTTGACCTTGAATCCATCGGCGTAGGCCGCAGGGTTGCTGCCGTCCCAGACCACGCCATCGATGAGTTTCGAGCTGCGCATCTCACTGGCCGGCAGCGGCACGCCGGCGGCCTGCGCGGCCTGCTTGTAGAGATCGATGCGGTTGATCTGTTTGGCCATCGCCAAGTAATCCGGATGCTCTTTGAGCAGCCCCCAGCGCTTGTGCTGCGTCAGGAACCACATGCCGTCGCTCAGGTACGGAAAGTTGGCGGAGCCATCGGCGTAAAAGCGCATGGCATGCTCGTCGGTCCAGCGCTTGCCCAGCCCGTCCTCGTAGCGGCCCAGCATGCGGTCGACGATACCGCTGGCATCCGTGTTGACGTAGGACTTGGCCGCAATGGTCTCGGCGGTTTTCTGGCGATTGGCGGGCGAGGCGTCGATCCATTTACCGGCCTCGAGTATCGCGGCCGTGACCGCGCGCGCGGTGTTCGGATGGCGCGACACGAAGTCCGCGCTCGTGCCCAGCACCTTCTCGGGATGGTCCGTCCAGATACCCTGCGAGGTGACGGCCGTGTAGCCGATCTTGTCCAGGATGGCGCGCGCGCCCCAGGGCTCGCCCACGCAATAGCCGTCCATATTGCCCACGCGCATGTTGGCCACCATTTGCGGCGGCGGCACGGTAATGACCTTGGCGTCCTTCATGGGATGGATGCCGTAGGACGCCAGCCAGTAATACAGCCACATCGCGTGCGTGCCGGTGGGGAAGGTCTGGGCGAAGGTGTATTCGCGCTTGTCGGACGCCATCAGCTTTGCCAGCGATTCGCCGTCGCGCACGCCCGCTTCCAGCAGCTTGTTCGACAGCGTGATGGCCTGGCCGTTCTGATTCAGGCTCATCAGCACGGCCATGTCCTTCTTCGGCCCGCCTATGCCCATATGCACGCCGTAGACCATGCCGTACAGCACGTGCGCCATGTCCAGTTCGCCGTTCATGAGCTTGTCGCGCACGGCGGCCCAGGAGGCTTCCTTGGAGGGCGTGATCGTCACGCCGTGCTTCTTGTCCAGGCCCAGCACCGAGGCCATCACGACCGAGGCGCAATCGGTCAGCGGGATGAAGCCGATCTTGACCTCGGTCTTCTCGGGCGCGTCGGTGCCGGCGGCCCAGGCGCCGGCGCGCACCAGTGGATCGACCAGCGACAGCAGGCTGGCGCCGGC
>NZ_DATCUY010000217.1:0-27567 GCF_036567245.1 Achromobacter sp.
GGCGACCGGCACGGGCTGGCCGCTGCGGGCGTCCACCACCGGGCCTTGGGCGGGCGTGCTGGCAACGGTGCCGCTTTCACGGCCGGTGGTGTCCAGCGCCATCATCGACGGCTGCCCTTCGATGGAGACGGCTTGCAGGCCGCGTGCCGTGCTGGGCACGACGGCGGTCCACGCCATGCGCGCGAAGTTATTGACGGGCACGCTGTAGCTGGCGCGGTCGCCGGCAAGCTTGGCCAGGCTGCGCACGATCTGGCCGTCCTGGCCGCGCCACTGCAGCACCAGCTCGGGCGGTGCTTGCCAGTTGGCGCGCGCGCTGTCTTCGTTGAAGAACACGGCCTCGATGGTGACGGTTTCGCCGGGGGCGGCGGACGGCCGGTCCAGGCGGTACGACACACCGGCGGCGGCGGAACCTGCCGCGCCCAAGGCGAGAGCGCCGGCAAGGGTGCGCAGGGCAAGGGAGAAGCGTGTGTGACGGCGTCGGGACATGGCGTGCGATGGTTTTTTTGTGACGAGGCAATGTAGCATCGCACGCCGAAACTGTTTGTAAGGCAGGCTTATCGGATGTAGGGCGTGTAATAAACAGGTGTTACTCAGGATGTCTGCGGGCGGACGCACACGTCCCACGAGACAAGGCCCCGCGCATTGTCGACAGTGCGCGGGGCCTTGCGTTTCAAGCTTTTTGCGGGCTTATTCGCCGAACTTGATGCCCTGAGCCAGCGGCAGGTTGCGCGAATAGTTGATGGTGTTGGTCGCGCGGCGCATGTAGTTGCGCCAGGCGTCCGAACCCGATTCGCGGCCGCCCCCGGTTTCCTTTTCTCCGCCGAAGGCGCCGCCGATCTCGGCGCCCGAGGTGCCGATGTTGACGTTGGCGATGCCGCAATCCGAGCCGGCCGCCGACAGGAAGGTCTCGGCCTCGCGCAGGTCATTGGTGAAGATGGCGGACGACAGGCCTTGCGGCACCCCATTCTGCAAGGCCAGGGCCTGGTTGAAATCGGTGTAGCGCATCACGTACAGGATGGGCGCGAAGGTCTCGTGGCAGACCACGTCGGTCTGGCCCGGCATTTCGGCGATGGCAGGGCGCGCGTACCAGGCCTCGGGATACTGCTCGGCCAGCACGCGTTCGCCGCCCGTGACCTTGCCGCCCTGTTCGCGCGCCGCCGTCAAGGCGGCCTGCATGGCGTCGAAGGACACGCGGTCGATCAGCGGGCCGACCAGCGTGCCGCCGTCCAGCGGATTGCCAATGGTGGCGCTGGCATAAGCCTTGTGCAGGCGCTGCACCAGGTCGTCGGCCACGCTTTCATGCACGATCAGGCGGCGCGTCGAGGTGCAGCGCTGCCCGGCCGTGCCGATGGCGCCGAACACGATGCCGCGCGCGGCCATGTCCAGGTCGGCGGTGGGGCCGACGATGATGGCGTTGTTGCCGCCCAGTTCCAGCAGCACGCGGCCGAAGCGCTGCGCCACGCGCGGACCCACCTGGCGGCCCATGCGGGTCGAGCCAGTGGCCGACACCAAGGCCACGGCGTGCGAGTCGACCAGCGCTTCGCCGATGTCGCGGCCGCCGATCAACACCTCGGACAGGCCGGCGGGCGCATCGCCGAAGCGTTGCGCGGCCTGGGCGAAAAGCGCCTGGCAAGCCAGCGCGGTCAGCGGCGTTTTCTCCGACGGCTTCCAGACCACGGCGTTGCCGCAGACCAGCGCCAGCGCGGCGTTCCAGGACCACACGGCCACCGGGAAGTTGAACGCGCTGATCACGCCGACCACGCCCAGCGGATGCCAGGTTTCCATCATGCGGTGGCCGGGGCGTTCGGAGGCGATCGTCAAGCCGTAAAGCTGGCGCGACAGGCCCACGGCGAAGTCGCAGATGTCGATCATTTCCTGCACTTCGCCTTCGCCTTCGGCCACGATCTTGCCGGCTTCCAGGCTGACCAGGCGGCCCAGCTCGCGCTTGTGCTGGCGCAGCGTTTCGCCGAACAGGCGCAGCAGCTCGCCGCGGCGCGGCGCCGGCACGTCGCGCCATGCCAGGCTGGCCTGGCGCGCGCGGGTAATGGCGGAATGGGCCTGGGCTACCGTGTGCTCGTGGACCTGGGCCAGTTCGGCGCCGTCGATCGGGCTGCGTGCGCGCAGCGTGCCGCCGGTGAGAGATTCCGGGTTCAGCCCGAGCGCGCGCAGGATGTCTTGGGGGGTGTCCATGCCGGTTCCTTGGGTTGCCTGCGAAGAGCCTGTCTTCGCTTAAGGGTTATGCCTAAGTGGCGATTCTGGAAAAAAATTTACTATACGAAACTCCAGCGTGAATTGCGAAACCTTTTTAAACCAAGGCAGCACTCGTACGAAGGTGGATCCGTGGCGGAACCTCTGCTGGTAGTCCAGGCAGTCAGCAAGACCTATCAACGCGACGGGCAGGCCCCGCATCTGGCGTTGGACGGCATCGACTGCGAGCTCGGCCGAGGCGAGGTCATGGTGGTGGTCGGCCCCTCCGGATCCGGCAAGAGCACCTTGCTGCGCACGCTCAATGGCCTGGAAAGCATAGACAGCGGCGCCATCCGCGTGGACGGCGTATCGCTCACGGACCCGGCCACCGACGTCAACCGCTGGCGCACCGAAGTCGGCATGGTGTTCCAGCACTTCAACCTGTTCCAACACCGTACCGCGCTGGACAATGTCGCGCTACCCCAGCGCGTGGTGCGCGGCCGCGGCCGCGCCGACGCCGAACGCTACGCCCGCGAACTGCTGGGCCGCGTCGGCATGGGCGACTACGGCGCGCGCTATCCCAGCCAGCTCTCCGGCGGCCAGCAGCAGCGCGTGGCGATCGCGCGCGCGCTGGCCATGGACCCCAAACTGATGCTGTTCGACGAGGCCACCTCGGCGCTCGACCCCGAAACCGTGGGAGGCATTCTTGAACTGATGCGCGCGCTGGCGCGCGACGGCATGACCATGGCCGTGGTGACCCATGAAATGGGCTTCGCCCGCGACGTGGGCGACCGCGCGCTCTTCATGGACGCCGGCCGCATCGTGGAAATGGGCACGCCGGACGAGGTGTTCGGCCACCCCAGGGAAGCGCGCACCCGTGCCTTCCTGGAAAAGATTCTGTAGTCCCTAGCAGCAAGGTAGCAACGGACTGTCCGCGCCTGCGCGGCGTCCGGCGGTAACCAGGGCCGGTCCGGCTGATCCGGGCGCTGCCGGCGCACTGTGCTTTGCCCGGAACGACGTGAGTCCATTCACCACAAGGGGTAGGAAATGCTGAAAATCAAACAATGGCTGGGCCTGGCCGGCGTCGCCCTGGCGGCCGCCACCGTCGCCTTGCCCGCGCAGGCCGACGAACTGGGCGACATCCTCAAGCGCGGCGAACTGCGCGTCGCGGTGCAGACCTCCGGGCCGCTGATGAGCTTCATGGACAAGACCGGCAAGCGCACCGGCCTGGCCGTGGAAGTGGCCAAGCGCATGGCCGACGACCTGGGCGTGAAGCTGGTGTTGCAGGACTACGAGTGGAAGGGTTTGATTCCGGCGCTGCTGTCCGGCAAGGCCGACATGGTGGCCGCCGACATGACGCCCACCCCGCAGCGCGCGGCCCAGGTGCTGTTCTCCACCCCGATGTTCTATGCGGACACCGTGGCCGTGGTGCCCAAGGATTCGCCCTACAAGTCGTACGAGGAACTCAACAAGGATGGCGTGACCGTGGGCGTGCTGGGCGCCAGCACCTATGCGGAAGTGGGCAAGAAAATGCTGCCCAAGGCCACCATGAAGGAATTCTCGGGTGGCAGCGCGCCGGTCGGGCAGGCCCTGTCCAGTGGCCGTCTGGACGCCGGCATCATGTCGCTGTCCACCGCCAACCAGTTCCTGGTCGACTTTGGCAACCTGCGCGTGCTGGACGGCATCATGGTGCGCGAGCCCCTGGCTTTCGCCGTCGGCCCCAACGCCTTCCGCCTGAAGTTCTGGCTGGACAACTGGCAGACGCTGAAGACGGCCGACAACACGCTGCCGGAACAGGTGAAGTACTGGTACTCCACCGACTGGAAGAAAGACCACTGAGCCCATGGACTGGCTGCTCGATTTCTATAACTGGCGCATCGTCAGCCAGTACACCGGCCAGTTCGCCACCGGCCTGGCCAATACCCTGATCGCGGCGGGCGCAAGCCTGGTGCTGTCGGTGTTGGCCGGCGTCCCGCTGGCGCTTGCCCATATGTCGCCCCGCGCCCTCGTCTGGCGGCCGGTGGCGGCCTATGTGCAGTTCATCCGTTCCACCCCTTTGCTGGTGCAGATCTATCTGGTCTATTACGCCGTGCCCATGCTGGTGCCCGGCGCCAAGGGCTGGAGCGAGATGCTGTTGGGCATCATGGCGATGACGCTGCACCATGCCGCCTACATGAGCGAGATCATCCGCGTGGGCATCGAATCCGTGCCGCGCGGCCAGATCGAAGGCGCCAAGGCCTGCGGCATGAATTACGGCCAGCGCCTGCGCTATGTCGTGCTGCCGCAGGCTTTCGCCAACACGCTGCCGCCCCTGCTGGGCCAGACCGCCGTGCTGATCAAGGACACTTCGCTGCTGTCGCTGATCACGGTGTTCGAACTGGTCGCAGCCGGCGTGCAGATGAACAGCGACCGCATCGTGCCCAACGAGAGCTTCCTGACCATCGCGGCCGGCTATTTGCTGATCTATGCCTGCATGCTGCTGCTGTCGCGCGGCGTGAGCCTTTGGCTGGCGGGTCCCGCCTGGAACGCGAGGTAAGCATGCTGGATTCCTATCTTTCCACCGCCGGCGTCGTGCTGCCCTTCCTGTTGAAGGGCTTCTGGGAGACCTTGAAGATCTCCTTCGTGGCCATCATCGCCGGATCCCTGCTGGGCTTCGTGATCGGTGTGATCCGCAGCTACCGCATCCGCGGCGTGCATCAGCTGCTGGGCCTGTACATACACGTCCTGCGCGGCACGCCGTTCCTGGTGCAGCTCTATATCTTCTACTTCGTGCTGCCCAGTTCCGGCATCGAAATGCTGCATTGGGATTCCGGCACCGCCGCCTTCGTGTCGCTGTCGGTCTACACGTCCTGCTACGTCGCCGAGATCGTCATGGGCGCGATCCAGGCGGTGCCGCGCGGCCAGACCGAAGGCGCGATGACACTGGGCCTGAGGCCGTTCCAGATCCTGCGGCTGGTCATCCTGCCGCAGGCCATGCGCCTGATCGTCCAACCCATGAGCGGCGTCTACGTCATGCTGATCAAGAGCACCGCGATTCTTTCCGTGGTGGGCATCACCGAGCTGACGCGACAGGGCGAGGTCTTCATCATCACCTTCCCGGCCAAGTCGCTGTTCATCTACAGCATGATCGCCGCCATCTACTTCATCTACTGCTACCCGCTGCTGCGCCTGGCCAACTGGCTGGAAAAGCGCCTGACGGGCGGCTTGCAGGGCGCAGGCCTGAACTGATGCCGACCACCATGGCTTCCGAGTACATCGACACCTATTACAAGCGCACGCTGGCCGACAGCGCCACCCGCTATGCGCCCCTGTCCGGCAGCTCCAGCACCGACGTCTGCGTGGTCGGAGCCGGACTGGCGGGCCTGTCCACCGCGCTGGAACTGGCGCGCCGCGGCCGCGACGTCACCTTGCTGGAAGGGCGGCGCATCGCCTGGGGGGCGTCGGGACGCAACGGCGGCTCGGTGTCGCCGGCATTCTCCGCCGGGGCCGACGCCATCAGGAAGCACGTCGATGAAGACCATTACCGCAAGCTCTACCGGCTGTCCATGGAAGGCGTGGAGATCATCCGCAACAACATCCGCGACCTGGACATCGTCGACGCCTGCAAGGTCGACGGCCGGCTGCGCGTGGTGCGTTATGAGGCCACCGACGCCCTGCGGCAGTGGTGCGACAGCCAGCAGCGCGACTTCGGCCGCGACGTGCGCCTCTTGAGCCGCACCCAGGTCCGCGAGCGCCTGCTGTCCGATGTCTATCACCAGGGCGTCGAGGACCCCACGTCCTTCCACTTCCATCCGCTGAACTACGCCCGCGCGCTGGCCCGCGAATGCGCGCGCCTGGGCGTGCGCATCCACGAGGACTCGCCCGTCACGCAGGCGGTCCTGGACGGCGCGGTCAAGCGCCTGAAGACGGAGCACGGCCAGGTCGACGCCCGCACCGTGGTGCTGGCCACCGGCGGCTACACCGAGGACGTGGTCCCCGCGCTGCGCCGCGCGATGCTGCCCATCGCCACCTACATCATGCTGACCGAGCCCTTGGGCGACAGGGTGCACGAAGCGATCCGCACCACCGCCGCCATCGGCGACGACCGGCGCGCCGGCAACTATTACCGCGTGCTCGACGGCGGGCGCATCGGCTGGGGCAGTAGAATCACCACCCGTGTCGACGACCCGCCCGATCTGGCGGAGTCGCTGCGCCGTGAACTGCTTTCCGTCTATCCCCAATTGCAGGGGCTGCGGGTGGAGACGGCGTGGTCGGGGCGCATGGCCTACGCGCGGCATCTGATGCCGCAGATCGGCCAGCTGTCGCCGGACGTCTGGTACTGCACGGCGTTCGGCGGACATGGCATGAACACTGCGTCGATCGGCGGCCGGGTGGTCGCCGAAGGGATCGCGGGCGACACCCAGCGCTACAAGCTGTTTGCGCCTTTCGGACTGGCGTGGAACGGCGGCGGCTTCGGCACGGCGGCGGTGCAACTAACTTATTGGTCTTACCAGGCGCGCGACTGGTGGCGGGAGCGGCGGTCGCGGGCATGACAGGGTGCATAGATGGAAGGCAGCAAACAGAGCGTATTGGCACAACGGCTGCGAGCCTTGCGCCAGGCGCGGGCATGGACCTTGAAGCAGGCGGCCGCGGCCACCGGCGTGTCCGCGTCCACGTTGTCCAAGATCGAAAACAGCCTGCTGTCGCCCACCTATGACAACCTGATCAAGATCGCGGCGGGCCTGGAACTGGACGTGGCCGAACTCTTCACCGCGTCCGACGCCCACATGGGCACCGGCCGCCGCAGCCTCAGCCGCCAGGGCGAAGGGCGCCAATACGACACGCCGTACTACGACCACCGCCTGCTCTGCACCGCGCTGTCGCACAAGCGCATGATGCCCTTCCATACCCGGGTCAAGGCGCGCTCCTTCGACGAATTCCACGACTGGAGCCGCCATCGCGGCGAGGAATTCGTCTACGTCCTGGAAGGCGAGGTCGAGCTCTACACCGAGTTCTACGAACCCGCCCGGCTGAAGGCCGGGGAAAGCTTCTATATAGACAGCCGCATGGGCCACCGGGTGATCAGCCTGAGTCCGGACGACGCCCTGGTACTGTGGGTGTCGACCCACGCGGATATAGGCGAGGAATAGGGCGCCGGCGCCGCCGGCCTGCCAAGCCGGCCGCAACAAGGTAAAATGCGCCGCCCGGATCGTTTCCGGGCCATCACCACACTGCGCGGCAGTAGCTCAGCTGGATAGAGCACGGGCCTTCTAAGCCCGGGGTCGGGGGTTCGAGCCCCTCCTGCCGCGCCAGGATTGCATGCGGGATCAAGCGCTTACGCCGGCTTGTTGGCCGCTAACATGGCAATTGCTGGAACTTTCCGGCCATTATGGAGGGCAGCCATGCGCATCACGACCGGCAAGCGCTTCCATGGACTTGATTCCATGCCCCTAACGGGAAGGCCGTCTTCCCCATTTCCTGGTGGCGACTCTTGCGCACGCTAGATCTTGAGACCCTGCGCACGCTGGTGGCGATCTCGCATTTCGAGACGTTCGGGGGAGCGGCCGAGCAACTGCATAAGACCCAATCGGCGGTCACGCAACAGATGCAGCGGCTTGAGACCATGCTCGGCGTGCCGCTGTTTGAAAAGCAGGGGCGCAAGAAGCTGTTGTCCGCGCAGGGCCAGAAATTGGTGCGCTATGCGCGGCACATGCTGGCCATCAACGACGAGGCGCTGCGCGCCATGCAGGATGCTCAATTGGAAGGCGTGCTGCGGCTGGGTTCTCCGCACGACGTGGCGGAAACCATTTTGCCGACACTTTTGACGCAGATTGCGAATTCGTCGCCGCAGATCAATATCGAGATACGCGTCGGCAGAAGCCCGGACCTGAACCCCGCGTTGCGCAACGGCGAGATCGATCTCATCATCTCTACGCGCTTCGACCCGGAATTCGAGGGGGTGGTGCTGCGTACGTCGCCCACCGTCTGGATCTGTTCCGCGGACTACGTCCACAACCCGAACGCGCCGATTCCGCTGGTGCTCGTCGATGAACGCAGCATCTTCCGCCGGCTGGCGCTGGATGCGCTGGAAAAGGCCGGAATCCCCTGGCATGCCCATTACGCCGCGCCCAATCTGGTGGGGATCAAGGCGGCGGTGCGCGCCCGCCTGGGCATTACGGCCCGCAGCGTCGAGATGCTGGGGCCCGACATGCGCGTCCTGGGCGAGAAGGACGGCCTGCCGCCCTTGCCCATGGTGCATTATTTTCTGTGGATCCGTCCCGACAAGGCGCCTACCCTGGCCCGGCGCGTCTACGACATGCTCAAGACCAATCTGGGACTTACCGAGCATCCTGAACAAGCGTAGTTCGGGTAGCGGCAGCGATGCGCCACTACGCGGCGGGCGGCCGGAAACAGGGCGGAACCCTCGCGTCAGGCCGGGACCGCCACTGAGCGGCGCAAAATGTCTTCGAGGAATTTGCGGGCGCGCGGATGCTTGGGCGCCGTGAAGAATTCTTCCGGCGTGCTGTCTTCCAGGATGCGGCCCTGGTCCATGAACCAGACGCGATCCGCGACTTCGCGCGCGAACTCCATTTCGTGGGTCACGACGACCATGGTCATCCCTTCCGCAGCAAGCTGCTTCATGACAGCCAGCACTTCGCCCACCATTTCAGGGTCGAGCGCGCTAGTGGGCTCATCGAAGAGAAGGACCGGCGGACGCTGCGCCAGCGCCCGCGCGATGGCCACGCGCTGTTGCTGGCCGCCCGACAGGTTGCCCGGCATCGCGTCGATCTTGTGCGCCAGGCCCACCTTGGCCAGCAGATCGGCGGCAAGCGCATCGGCTTCGCCTTTGCCCAGCCCGCATACCTTGCGAGCGGCCAGGGTGATATTTTCCCGCACCGAGTAATGCGGAAACAGGTTGAACTGCTGGAAGACGAAGCCGACCGACGCGCGCAACGCGTTGATATTCAGTTTCGGGTCGTAGATGCTGCGCCCGTTCATCAGGATTTCGCCCTTCTGGATCGCTTCCAGGCGATTGATCGTGCGGATCGTGGTCGATTTTCCGGACCCGGAGGGGCCGCAGATGACCAGCACCTCGCCTTTGGCCACCGTGCCGTTGACGTCGTTCAAGGCGTGGTAGCTGCCGTACCACTTGTTGACGTTCTTCAGTTCTATCATCTCTCTACCCCTGAGCCAGGCCCGCGCGGCGCCTGTTGATATTGGTTTCGACCCGGCGCGCCGCGTAGGACAGCCCCATGCACACCAGCAAATAAATGCAGGCTAGCACCAGGTACGTCTGCAGGGCGGACGTCAGTTCGATGCTATTGACCTGGTTGGCCACGAAAGTCAGTTCTTCCATTCCGATGATGTAGACAATGGAAGTCGCCTTGACCGTCGACACGAATTGGTTGACCAGCGAAGGGATCATGTTCACCAGGGCCTGCGGCAGGATGACATAGCGCATGCTCTGCCAGTACGACAGGCCGGCCGCCCGGGCCGCCTCCGTCTGGCCTCGCGGCAGGCCTTGCAGACCCGCCCGCACGATTTCTGCAAGGAATGCGCTTTCGTACAGGACGATGGCGGTCAGGGCCGTGGTGAACACCGATACCGACGTACCGATGACCATTGGCACCAGGAAGTAGGCCCAGAAGATAAGCATGATCAGCGGGATGGCGCGCAGCACCACGACCCAGCCGGCGGCGAACCAGCGCAGCGCCTTGTAGTCGCTGATGCGCGCGAAACCCAGCAGGACTGCAATGGGAAAGGCCAGCAGCAGGCCCGACGCAGACAGGATCAGGGTGGCGGCCAAGCCTCCCAGGGAGCCGTTCGGCCAGGCCCCCACCAGGAACATGACTCCGTACTTGTGGATGATTTCGAGCACTTGTTATCCCCTGTACGCAGACGGGAACCGCCTTTCAAAGCAACGGCCGAGAAACATGATGGTCAAGGAGCAGATCAGGTAGACGATCGTCGCCAGGGCCAGGACGTCGAATGTCCTGAATGTCAGGTTGTCGATGCTCTTGATCTGGTAGGTCAGCTCCGTCACGCCGATCACCATGGCCAGACTGGTGTCCTTGAATAGGATCAGCGAGCGATTGAGTAGCGGCGGCACGCTGATGCGCAAGGCCTGCGGCAGCATGACGTAGCGCATGGCCTGGAAGAATCCCAGGCCGACGGAGCGCGCCGCCTCGAACTGCGCCGCGGGGATCGCCTTCAGGCCCGAGCGGATGTCATTCGACCAGTACGCGCTGACGTTCAACGCCAGCGCAATGGTCGCGAACATCAGTTCCGTCTGGCCGCTGTTGACGTAGGCCTTGACCGCCGGCGGCAGGATCTGCGGCACGCCGAAGAACCACACCAGGATTTGCACAACGGTGGGCACGTCGCGGTGATATTCCACGAATGCCGCGATCAGGGCGTTGAGCGGCTTGAAGGGAATCGAACGCAGCACGACGATCACGATGGCAATCGCCATGCCGAGCAGGGCGGACAAGATGAAAAGCGTGAGGGTGGTCCGCAACCCGACCAGCAGCATGGACGCATACTGCCCTTGCAGCAAAAAGGAAAGATCCAGATTCATATGCATCGGGAAAGCCTGGCCGGGCCTTCCGCTACCCCCTTCAGTTGGACTGCGCGACGGGCTCGACCTTGAACTGGCGCGTCAGCTGGTAGATCGAGTCCTTGCCCAGCCACTTCGCGTAGATGGCGTCGAGCTCTCCGCTCTTGTCCAGCTTGACCAGCTGGGCATTGACCGCGTCGAGCAATTCCTTGTTGCCCTTGGCCACGCCCAGGCCGATGCGTTCGGTATAGATGGGCTCCTCGATCAAGGCAGCCTGGGCGCCGGCCTTGGCGGACTCCACCACAAAGCGCTTGAGCACGAGCTCGCCGCCGCTGATCGCGTCGACCTTCCCGTTCTGCAGCCCCAGGTAGCAGGTATTCAAGTCCTGGTAATTCACCATCTGGGCCTGCGGCAGCACGCGGCTGGCGATGGCGGCCGAGCTGGAGCCCTTGCTGGCGCAAACCCGCTTGCCCGCCAATTGCGCCAGCTGCGTGATGTTCTCGTCCTTGCGCACCAGCACCTTGATATTCCCCTGCAGGTATTGCAGGCTGTAATCGATCTGCTCGGCGCGTTCGGGCAGGTACGCCATCGAAGCGGCGACGATGTCGACGCGCCCGGAACGCAGTTCGGGGATGCGCGTTTCCGTGGACATTGCCTTGTGCTCGAACTCCAGGCCCATGCCCTTGGCAAGCGCCTGGCACATGTCCACGTCATAGCCGACGAACTTGCGGGTCGCGGGATCCTGGAACGCATAGGGCGAACTGGCGTTCTGCGTTCCGCATATCAATTTCTTGCTTGCCTCGATAGTCTTCAGGTCCCGGGCTTGAGCCATATTCGACAGGCTCAGGGCCGAGGCGCCCATCATGACGGTAGCCAGCACGACCAGGCCGGATTGCTTCATGGCATTTACCCCTTGTTTAGTGGTGAATCTCAGAGTGAAAAGCGGTAGGTGGCGCGTTCCTGGCTGTCTATCTGATTGACCAGGTTCGTCTCCCACTCCAGGTATTTCATGGCCGCCGCCTTGTTGCCGCTGTGACGGTCATGGACGAAGAACAGGAAATCGATGCATTCGATGTCCGACGGAACATCGGGCGTCGTCTCTAGCGGCAGGCCCGCCTCCTGCCACTGCCGCTCGTCGGCGCAAACATACAGCGCCGTGCCTGGCGGAACGCGCAGGTCCCGCGAGTAGAGTTCCGCCACGCGTTCGTCGTCCGCGAGCAGGACGACATGCCGACGGCCTTCAAGCTCCATCCCGGGCGCCAGTTCACGGATGCTCCAGCGCGCGCCCTGGATGTGCTCGCGGCGGTAGTCCATGCTGGGATGCAGGTCGATCAGCAAGGCGCCCTGGTCGCGCAGTTCGCGCACCTGCTGCGCGCCGATGCGCGGCAGAACGGATGCGATGGACGGCGTGGCCGCGGGCGGCGCGTCCAATTCGGCCCCAGCGGTGTCCAGCACATAGGCGTCCCAGCCCAGCTGTGACAGCCAGCCGGCCACGGTAGGCGCGCGCACGCCTTCGGAATCCAGCAGCACCAAGCGCGCCCCGCGCACGGCGGCGTACTGGTCGGTGGCCTGGATCAACTGGCCGCCCGGCGCGTGCACCGCCTGCGGATAAGTGCCAGCGCGGTATTCCTCGGGAGAGCGCACATCATAGAGATACGTGCTGCGGTCCGATTCGGCGCACATGCTGCGATAGGTCTGGACATCGATGGTGCGTACCCCCAGGCGGCGCGCGAGTCCGGCCGCGCGCTCGCGGGCCTTGGCCAGGCCCGCGGGGCTGGCGGAGAGGGCGTGACGCCGCGTCTGGCCATGTTCCAGCGCATGGTCGTTCAGGAACCAGCCCTGGGTGCCGTTCTCCAACGCGTATACCGGATTCTTCACCCCCAGGTTGATCAGCGTCTGGGCGCCGATGATGCTGCGGGTCCGGCCGGCGCAATTCACGACGATGGTGGTCGACTCGTCCGGAACCAGGTCATCCACATGCAGGGGCAGCTCGCCGTTGGGGCAGCAGGTTGCCGTCGGAATGCTCATCTTCTGGTATTCGGTGAACGGGCGTCCGTCCAGCACGGCGAGGTTTTCGCCGGCGCGGATGCGGCGGTTCAGTTCGTCCACGCCCATCGCCGGCGTGTGGTATTCGTGCTCGGCCAGTTCGCCGAAGGTCTTGCTGGGCAGGTTGACGCCCGCGAACAGGACATAGCCCTGCTGCTTCCAGGCCTGGACTCCGCCCTCGAGCACGTAGACGTTGCGGTAGCCCAGCCCCGCCAGCGCCTGGGCGGCCTTGCCCGCATCGCTGGAGTCCTCGCCATAGACGACGATGCGGGCCGATTTTCTCGGTGCCAGGCGCAGCACCTCGAATTCCAGGCGGCTGTAGGGGACGTTGGTGGCATAGAACAGATGCGCCTCGCCGTAGCGGCCGTGCTCCCGTACGTCCAGCAGGGCGATCTCGTCGCCATCGTGCAGCCATGCCTTGAGCGTAGCGGATTGCACGCTCTCGCAAACACTGTGGTTCATATTCATTTTTTAGCGGAGGGAAATGGTGCCGGCTGACGCCGGCGCCTGTTGCTACGAGAGATGTGCATCGAACGCGCGCTGCAGATCCGCGATCAGGTCGGCGGAGTCTTCCAGGCCGCAATGCAGGCGGCACATGGCGCCGCGGCCCTCCCAGGACGACAGTGAACGGGCTGCCGGCAGATTCATCGGCACGACCAGGCTTTCGAAGCCGCCCCATGAAGCGCCCAGGCCGAAGTACTCCAGCGAGTCGATCATGGCTTCCATCTGCGCGGTTGAAACCGAAGGGACGAACTCGACCGACAGCAGGCCGTTGCTGCCCTTGAAGTCCCGCTCGAAGAGCTTCCGCTCTTCTCCTTGTGCGAGCGCCGGGCAAAATACGTGCGCTACGCGCTTATCGCGCTTGAGCCAGTCGGCGATGGCCAGCATATTTTCCTGGTGCGCCCGCATCCGCAGCGGCAAGGTGCGCAGGCCGCGCAGCAGCAGATAGGCGTCATCCGCGCCCACTGTTTGCCCGTAGTTCAGCGCGGCCCGGTTCAGCGCCGGCCACGCCGCTTCAGTGGTGACGACCGTGCCCATCATCACGTCGGAATGTCCGCTCAGGTACTTGGTCGCGGCAATGACGGAAATGTCGGCGCCCTGGGCCAGCGGCTGGTACAGGATGCCCGAGCCCCAGGTGTTGTCCACGGCCAGCAGGCAGCCGTTGCGTTTGGCCAATTCGGAGACCCTGCGCAAGTCCAGCAGGTCGTACGTGAGCGACCCGGGGTTCTCGGCGTAGATCATGGTGGTATTGGGCTGGATCTTCGATTCCAGGTCGGACCCGTCGGGGTTGTAGTACGTGTACGTGATTCCCATCCGGGCCAGGCTTTCCCCGCACAGCCGGCGCACAGGCTCGTAGACCGCGTCGGTGATCAGGATGTGGTCGCCGGTCTTCAGATACGCCAGGAACACGATCGCGATGGCGGCCAGCCCCGTCGGAAACACGCGGGCCCGATGCCCCTGTTCCAGTTCGACCAAGGCATCTTCCAGCGCGTGGGTGCTGTCCGTGCCGCGCGAGCCATACGACAGCAGGCGCTCTTCGTCGCGGCGGCGGCGCGCGTCGCGCCATTGTTCGACCGTCTCGAAGACGTAGGTGCTGCCGCGCGTGACCGGCGTATTTACCCAGCCGTGTTGCGGCCGGCCGGCGCGTAGCAACGACGTCGACATGCCCTCTTTGGGCTTGTTCCTATCATCCATGGCTCGCCACCTTCCTTACCGTTGGGTCTTGATGCCAATGTCCATGTGCCGGTACGTGTTGTCCTTCATCTCGAAGGCAATGCGCTTGTCCAGCGTTTCCAGGGCCCGGCCGTACATGTGCAAATGGCGGATCACGTCGTCGTGCTCGATGCGCACCGCGTGGATGTCGTCGGGCATGAGAGCGATGCCGGTGCCGGGTTCGACCACCACGGTCGCAGACTGTTCGATCTTGGCGTGGCCGGGCTTGGTGCCGTCGTCGAGACGGTCGTAGACATAGTTCATCTCCACCCCTTCGACAGCCGCGATGCAAGCCCAGGTCGTGTGGTTGTGGGGAATGATCTTCTTGCCCGGGCGCATCACGTTCAAGTAGAGCGCGTAGCTCTGGTCGTCGTTTTCGCTGATGAGGTACCGCGACTGCAGGTCACCCGGCGCGGGGTCGGGATAGTGCTCGGCGCTCCACCACTCTTTGTGCGACGCTATCTCGATCAGTTTTTCCAGGGTCTTGGCAAGCGTGCCGCGGTTTTCGCCTTCGGCTTCGAACAAGGCCTTGATTTCATCCATGGCGCCGCGGATTTCCGCGGCGCCCGGTTTGGACTTCTGGTTCATGTAGGGCATTCCTTGTTGGTGACGGAAAGTCAGGATGGATCGTCATCACCTTAATGAGCCCCTGGCACTCAATCCAATTAAATTTGGTCTCCATCAATAAGCATCGCTAATGAATTAAGGCCCTATATAGGCCTATTCGGGCGCTGTGCGCAGCCTCGATCCATGCCGCCAAGCCCCTGTTCATGCGGTTCTCCGGCAATCCTTCAGACGAAATGGTGCGTTGCAGCGTTTTTGCGCGTTTATCGCCCTCGACATCGCGTTCCTTAAGGGAAACCCCTAGCCCCGCTGCGAAGCGAGAGCAACGCCCTGCGTCAGGAACCGGCTGCCGCCAGGCTGCGTTTGCCCTGTCCTACGGTCTGCGCGGCAGGCATTGCAACCCCGTTCTTCACGGCAAGTACCTCCGCCATGATGCTCACCGCGATTTCCGCGGGCGTCCTGCTGCCGATGTGGATGCCGACGGGCGCATGCAGTCGTTCCAGGGATGCGGCGGTTTCGCCGAAATGCTCCATGAACCGTTGCCTGCGGATGCCCGTATTGCGGCGTGAACCGATGGCGCCCACATAAAACGCCGGGCTGTGCAGCGCTTCCAGGAGCGCAAGATCGTCCAGCTTGGGATCGTGGCTCAAGGCGACGATGCAGGTGCGCGTGTCGGGGGCCAGCGCCAGCACGGCGTCGTCGGGCATTTCCCGCGTGATGTGCACGCCGGGCACGGACCAGCTGCCCACATGTTCCCCCCGCGGATCGCAGACTGTCACGGCAAAGTCGTTGAACAAGGCCATGGTGGCCAGGTATTCCGCCAATGCGCCTGCGCCGATGAGCAGCATCCGGTACTGCGGCCCCAGCGTGGAACAAAGCGTCGCACCGTCGAATTGCACTGCGCCGGGCGTCGAGGCCGGCGCCAATGTCACCGCTCCGGTGGTCACGTCGACGGTGCGCTGGACCAACTGGCCGGCTTCGAGCCGCCGGACCAGGGTGTCCAGCGTTTCGTAGTCAGGCTGGAACTCCAGCAGAAGCTCCAGCGTGCCGCCGCAAGGCAGTCCGAACCGCCGCGCTTCGTCGGCTTCAATCCCGTAGCGCACCAGTTCAGGCGCGCCTTGCGCAATGGCGCCCTCGCCATAGGCGCGGGTATACCGGTGTATCAGGTCGTCTTCGATGCAGCCGCCGGATACGGAGCCGACGCAACGCCCGTCTTCGCGCAGCGCCATCATGGAGCCGACGGGGCGCGGCGATGAGCCCCAGGTCTTGACCACCGTGGCCAGCAGCAGCCTGTGCCCCTCCGCCAGCCAGGCGCGGGCTTCGCGCAACACGCGGACGTCGACCGTCTCCATGCCTAGGCTACCGTGCGCACCGGCAGGCTGCGGATCCGCTTGCCGGTGGCGGCAAAGATGGCGTTGCACAGCGCGGGCGCCACGGGCGGCACCGGGGGCTCGCCTACGCCACCCGGAGGCAGGGCGTGATCGTCGTTGACCAGATGCGTGCGGATCACGCGCGGTGAGGCATTGTGGCGCAGCACTTCATAGTCGTGGAAGTTGCTCTGCTTCACGCGGCCCTGCTCGAACGTAATCTCGCTGGCAAGGGCAAGCCCCAGGCCCATGATGGCGCCGCCTTCCATCTGCGCGCGGATGCGTTCGGGGTTGATCTGCGGGCCGCAGTCCATCGCCATGTCCACGGCCACCACGCGCACCTCGCCCTTTGCATCCACGGCCACCTCGACCACGGTGGCGGTGTAGCTCATGAAGCTGTAGCAGAATGCCAGCCCGAGGCCATGGCCCTGGGGCAGGGTCCTTCCCCATTCCGCGCCGTTGCAAGCCGCTTCGATCACGCCGCGCAGACGGCCCGTGTCATAGGGGTAGCGCTCGGGGGATTCCGAATAATTCCAGGTGTCGGCCATCGTGCCCGGGTCGATCCTGCGCGCTGGGCCGATGAGGTCGAGCGCGAAATCCTTGGGGTCCTTGCCCGCGCGGTGGGCCAATTCGGCAATGAAGCACTGGGCCGCGTAGGCGTGCGGAATGTTGGCTACCGAGCGGAACCAGCCGATGCGGGCATGGGCCTCCACTTCGGCCGTTTCCACCCGGACGTTGGGAATGCGGTACGGCATGTTGATGGCCGACATGGCCGATTCGAACAACTGCTGGCCCTTGGCGCCTTCCGCGAAGAGGGAGGCGATGGTGGGGGCGGCGCTACGGTGCAGCCAGGACTGGACCTGGCCGTTCTTGTCCAGGACGGCCTCCAGGCGTTCGACCGACACGGTATGCAGATAGTCATGGTGAATGTCGTCCTCGCGAGTCCACACCAGCTTGACTGGCGTGCCTTCGGGCATGGCGCGGGCGACGATGGCGGCCTCGTCCACGAAATCGGGCTTGGACTTGCGGCCGAACCCGCCGCCCAGCAGCAAGACATTGACCGTGACGTTGGCGGGCTCCAGTTTCAGCCGGGCGGCGACGGCATCGCGCGCGGCGACGGGGTTCTGGATCGACGTCCAGACCTCGGCGCGGCCATCCTTGATCCGGACGGTGGCGGCCGGCGGTTCCATCGAGGCATGGGCCAGATGGGGAACGTAGTACTCCGCGGCGACGCGCTCGGCCTCGGGCGCCTTGGTCCAGGCTTGCGCGGCATCGCCCTGGCTGCGCATCGTCTTGCCAGGCTTGCGCGCCGCCGATTCCAGCGTCTGGCGGTAGGCGCTTGAGTCATAGCTGCCGTTGGGGCCGTCGTCCCATTCGATTTCCAGCGCGTCGCGGCCTTGACGGGCCGCCCAGGTGTTGCGCGCGACGATTGCGACGCCGCCCAGGGGCTGGAATGCGGGTGCCCCTTGCATCGGCGGAATCTCCACGACCTTCAGCACGCCGGGCACGGCCAGCGCCTTGGCGCTGTCGAGACGGCGCAGCTTGCCGCCGACGACAGGCGGACGCGCGACGACGGCATAGACCATGCCGAGCAGGCGCATATCCATGCCGTAGCTCGCCTGGCCCTTGCCGATGGCCTCCAGGTCCACCAGGCGCACCTGGTCCTTTCCGATGTAGCGGAACTCTTTCCGATCCTTGAGCTTGAGCGCATCGCCCGCGGGGACAGGCTGCCCGGCCGCGTCGGCCGCCAACTCGCCATAAGTCAAACGGCGTCCGGATGGCAGGTGCAGCACCTCATGTTGCACCGCCTTGACCTCGGCCAGAGGAACGGACCAACGCGCCGCCGCCGCGGCTTCGAGCATCTGCCGGGCGGCCGCGCCGACGCGCCGCATGGGCATCAGGAAGTGGCGCACGCTGCGCGAGCCATCCACGTTCTGGTTGCCATAGCGCGCTTCATCGGCTTGCGCCTGTATGACTTTCACGCGCTCCCAGCGCGCTTCCATCTCGTCGGCCACCACCATGGGCAGGCTGGTGCGCACGCCGGTGCCCATTTCGGCGCGGTGCGCGACGATGGTGACGGTGCCGTCCACGGCGATGCTGACGAAAACCAGCGGATCGTCGACGGTGCCGCCGGGCATGCTGTCAGCGCCGTACTTCTGGGCGGAGGGCTCGGCGGCCCAGGCTGTCGTGATCAAACCCTTGGTCGTGACCGTCAGGGTGAGCGCGCCCAAGGCGCCCTGCAGAAAGCCGCGCCGGGAAAGTTGAGCGGTGTGCGTCATTGCTTGCCTCCCTGGGCCAGGAGCTTGGCAGCCTGCTGAATGGCTGCGCGGATGCGGGGGTAGGTGCCGCAACGGCAGATATTGCCGCTCATGGCGTCTTCGATGTCTTGATCCGTCGGCTGCGCCGTGGCCTTGAGCAGGCTTACCGCGGTCATGATCTGGCCCGCCTGGCAGTAGCCGCATTGGGCAACGTTCTGTTCTATCCAGGCTTGCTGCACGGCCCGGCCGACCGCGTCTGCCTCTATCCCTTCGATGGTCGTGATGCTGTGGCCAGCCACGGCGGAAAGCGGGGTGACACAGGAGCGGATCGGCGCGCCGTCCATGTGCACGGTACAGGCGCCGCACAATGCCATGCCGCACCCGAATTTAGTGCCGGTCATGCCGAGTTCATCCCGCAAAGTCCAGAGCAAGGGCGTTTCTCCCGGGACGTCGATATCCTTGGCGTGGCCATTGATTTGAAGTTGGGTCATAGAGGAATCCTTGGAGGGCGGGCATGACAGGCGTAGGCTTGCCCGAACCATGAGTGAATCATTTATTCAAATCGGAATTCTGCCTAAAAATTCAAAAATTCTGCCTAATTGTTCTAGACGGAACTCAAGCGCGAAGAGCTTGAGCCGGTGGCGAGAGCGCGCCACGTCCGGTTGACCTCTTATTGCAGCCGCTGCTTCAACAACAGATAAAGCTCCTGCGGTCGGCCTTGCCTCCCGCGCAATCCTGGGCCGGGTCTGTCTGCCGCAAGGTATCCAGGAAATGCAGCGCCGCCGCCGACAAGGAGCGCTGTTTCTTGAGCAATATGCCGATTTCCCGCGTTGCGGCGGGCGAATGCAGCGCCAGGCTGCACAGGCGCGTGGCGTCCATCAGGCGCAGGGCCAACTGCGGGACCGCCGCGATGCCGACTCCGGCGGCCACCATCGCGCCCACCACCGAAATATTGTCGGACACGTAATTCATCTCCGGCATCCGCCCCGAGGCGGCAAGAATCCGGTCGGTAACCTGACGGATGCTGCTGGCCGGACCGCTTGCGATATAGGGACGGTCGGCGAAAACACTCCAGTCCACGCGCTTTTTGCGCGCCAGCGGATCGTCGACCGGGCAGATCAGGACGAATTTTTCTTGCAGCAGCGGAGAGAAGGTCACGCTAGCCGGCTGGTCCGGAATTTCGATGGATATGCCGATGTCGGCGGTGCCTTCCGCCACGGCCTGCGTGATCTGGCGGGCAGAGACGGCGTGGATGTTCAGCCGCACCTGCGGATGCGACTTCTGGAAGGCGCGCGCTGCTGCTGGCAGCAGGGCGGAAGCGACCGAGGGCAGGGCCCAGACATTGATGCTGCCGCGACGGCCCGCAATGAACTCCGACAGATCGCTGAGCGAATCGCGGAATTCCGACAGCATGCGCATCGCAATGGGGACCAGTTCCGCGCCGGCGGCGGTAAGCGCAACGCCGTGCTTGTCGCGGTCGAAGAGCCGGGCGTCGAGCTTTTGTTCCGCGGCCTGCACCCGCCGGCTGAGCGCGGGCTGGGAGATGTGCGCGCGTTCCGCAGCCATGCGGAAGTTGAGCGTCTCGGCCACCAGCAGCACGGCCTCCAATTCGGAAATGGTCAGGGTCATTCGCTTGCGTGATGCGTTTGAGTTATTACCAAGATATAAATATATCAATTTCCAGATCAGGTAAGTCGCACGATACTGATCCGGACCGTAAACACGGACGGAGACAGACATGAATGACTCGCGCAAGCGGCTGCGCATCGGCGTCGGCGCTGGCATGGCCGATGACCGCATCGGCCCCGCCATGCCATTGCTGGAAGGCTGCGACATTGACTACCTGGTGTGCGAGTGCCTGGCCGAGCGGACGATCGCGCGCGAAACGCTGTCGCGCAAGCATGACGGGGCTCACGGCTACAACCCGATGCTGCAGGAGCGCATGCGCGCCTTTTTGCCCGCGTGCCGGGAGCAGGGCGTGCGGCTGGTGTCCAACATGGGCGCGGCCAATCCGGTCGGCGCTGCCCAGGCGGCACTCGACATCGGCCGCGACTTGGGGTGGCATGAGATGAAATGCGCCGCCGTCGTCGGCGACGATGTGACCGACCGGGTGCGCCAGCATCCCGAGCTGCGCCTGATGGATCGCGACCTGCCGCTGGAATCGATCCTGCCTCGCTTGGCCTCCGCGAACGCCTATCTGGGCGCCGATGTCGTGCGCGATGCGCTGGCCACCGGCGCCCACGTCGTGATGACGGGCCGGGTGGCCGATCCCTCGCTGTTTCTGGGCGTGGCGCTGCATCATCACGGCTGGGGCTACGACGACCTGCCCAGGCTGGCGGCCGGCACCATCATGGGCCACCTGCTGGAATGCTCCGCCCAGATCACGGGCGGCTACTTTGCCGACCCCGGTAAGAAAGACGTTCCACGATTGGCCGAGCTGGCCTATCCCTATGCCGATCTTTATGGCGACGGCGAGCTTTACATAGGCAAGCCGGCAGGCTCGGGCGGCCGCCTCGACCGCATGACCTGCACCGAGCAGGCGCTGTACGAAATTCACGATCCGGCAGCCTACATCACGCCGGATTGCGTGCTGAACCTGGAAGGCCTCCATTTCGAAGAACAGAACGCGGACCGGGTGGCCGTGCGCGGTATCCACGCCGCGCCACGCACCGACAGCTACAAGGTCGTGGTGGGCTACTTCGACGGCTGGATAGGTTCGGGGGAGGTCGCCTACGCGGGCGTCAATGCCATCGCCCGGGCCCGGCTGGCGGCCGACACGGTGAAGGAAAGGTTCCGCCTCGATGGCGGCGTGGCCAGCGAAATCCAGGTCGACCTGATCGGCATCAGCAGCCTGCATGGCGATCATGCGCAAGCCCTGGCGAGCCATCCCTATGAGGTCCGCCTGCGGGTCGCCGCGCGCTGCCCCGACAAGAACAGCGCCCACCGGCTCGGCGACCACGTGCGGCAGCTGAACATGCAGGGGCCCTATGGCGCAGGCGGCCCGGTCAACCTGGGCGCCAAGGAGGTCATCGCCGTGGATGCCTTGCTGATCCCGCGCGGCTGGGTCAACCCGGAAGTGATTACCTTGGGAGCCAGACCATGAGCATTCTGGTTTACGACCTCGCGCATGCGCGCGCCGGCGACAAGGGCAATACCTCGAGCATTGCCGTCATTGCTTACGACGACGCCGGCTGGCGGGTGCTGCGCCAGGCGCTTACCGCCGAACGCGTCGAACAGGCCTTCGCCCATCTGGGAGCAGGGCAGGTGCGGCGTTACGAGGTGGCAAGCCTGAGAGCGCTGAATTTCGTCATCCCCAACGTGCTGTCCGGCGGCGTCACGCGCTCGCTGCGCCTGGATCCGCACGGCAAGTCGCTCAGTTCGCTGATGCTGGGAATCGAGCTTCCAGGCAGCCAACCGCAATCCTGAAAGGACCTGCAATGTATCCTCCCGCTGAACCCATGGGTACCGAGGTATACGCCCGGCTGCCCGAATCCCTGCACCTGACCGAACAGCCCTCGACCTGGCTGGCGGCGCGCCATGTGAAGATGCACTCCTTCCTGGAAGGGCCATCCTTTGATCGCGCCGGCAATCTGTGGTGTGTCGACCTGGCGCACGGGCGCATCCTGCGCGTGGACCCGGCAGGCAACTTCGAGGTCATCGTCAGCTACGAGGGCGAACCCAATGGCCTGAAGATCCATCGCGATGGACGCATCTTCGTTGCCGATCACCTGCACGGCCTGATGCTGCTGGATCCCGCAGCCCGCAGCATTCGACCGTACCTGCAGCATGTGCAGCGCGAAGGCCTGAAGGGTCTGAACGATCTGTTCTTCGCAGCCAACGGCGACCTGTACTTCACCGACCAGGGCGAAAGCGCCCTGGAGAACCCGACCGGCCGCGTCTTCCGCCTGCGCGCCGACGGCAAGACCGTGGACCTTCTGATGGACGGCCTGGCCGGCCCCAACGGCCTGGTCATGAACCAAGCCGAGAATGTGCTTTATGTGGCAATCACGCATGACAATGCCATCTATGCGCTGCGCCTGGAACCCGGCGGCCAGATGAAGAAAGCCAGCCGTTTCATCCAGCTATCCGGCAGCACGGCCGGGCCGGACGGCATGGCCATGGACAGCGCCGGCAACCTGGCCATCGTCCATGCCCAGGCAGGCACCGTATGGCTGTTCAGCCCCTTGGGCGAACCCCTTTACCGCATCCGGTCCTGCGCAGGCATGCGCACCACCAATGTCGCCTTTGGCGGCGAGGACATGCGCACCCTGTACATCACCGAGGCGGAGCAGGGCGTCATTCTGCGCGCCCGCCTGCCGCATCCCGGCAAGCCGATGTACTCGCACGGCGATTGACTCGCCTGCCACGCATCCCATCCACGCAAAAAAAATCACCGTATACCGGAGACAGCACCATGATTTCCTTCCGATTGATAGCCGGCCTGGCACTGAGCCTGGCCGCCTTCACCAGCGCACAGGCCGCCGATGCCTATCCCGCGCGCCCCATCCGCCTGATCGCCACATTTGGCCCGGGCAGCTCCATCGACATCATCGCGCGCCTGGTCGCCAAGCCCTTGAGCGAGCAGCTCGGCCAGCCCGTGATCGTCGAGAACAAGCCCGGCGCCGGCGGCGACCTGGGCACCGACATCGTCGCCAAGTCTGCCAAGGATGGCTACACCATCGGCTTCGCGTCCGCCGGGCCGATCACGGTCAATCCCAATGCCCGCAAAAAAATGCCCTATGACGCGCTCAAGGACCTGGCGCCGGTAGCCCTGGTGGCGACAGGCCCGAACGTCATTCTGGTCAACCCTTCGATCCCGGTGACCAACCTGAAGGAATTGATCGCCTACATCAAGGCCAATCCGAACAAGGTCAATTACGCCTCGGCGGGCGTGGGTACCAGCGGCCATATCGCAGGCGAGCTGTTCCAGCACCTGTCCAAGACCGAAATCCTGCACGTGCCCTACAAGGGCAATAGCGACGCCATCACCGACACCCTGGGCGGGCGCACCCAGATGGTCATCAGCGGTGTTCCGCCCATTCTGGGGTTCGTGAAGTCCGGCCAGCTGCGTGCCCTGGCCGTGGCCGACACCAAACGCTCGCCGCTGCTGCCGGACGTGCCCACCGTGGCCGAAGCCGGCCTGCCCGGCGCCGAAAGCGTCGCCTGGTACGGCATCGTCGCGCCCGCCGGTACGCCGCAGGCCATCCTGGACCGCCTCCACGACGAGATCGTCAAGGCGGTGAACAACCCTGAAACGCAAGAGAAGTTTGCCGGCCTGGGCATAGTTCCGTCCGCGGACAGCCGCGAGGACTTCGGCAAGCGCATGGCGGATGAGTACGTGCGTTTCCAGCAGCTGTTCAAGCAGATCAACCTGGTCATGGATTGAGGGAATCATGTCGCGCACCGTTCTCGTCACTGGCGCCAGCGGGTTGGTCGGCTCCGCAGCCGTCGACTCCTTCCTGAACGCCGGCTGGGAAGTCATCGCCGTTTCCCGGCGGCCCCCGGAAATCATCAGCCTAAGGCCGTTCACCCATTTGCCGGTTGACCTGCAGGACGCGGAGGCCTGCCGTCGCGCCTTCGAGTCCTTGCCGCAAGTCACGCATGTCTTCTATGCGGCCGTCTATGAAAAGCCCGGCCTCATTGCGGGCTGGCAGGACGCCGAGCAGATGTCCACCAACCTGAGCATGATCAGGAACGTGATCGAGCCGCTGAGCCGCAGCGGCGGGCTGCGCCATGTCACGGTGCTGCAAGGCACCAAGGCCTATGGCGTGCACCTGCACCCCATCCGCATTCCAGCGCGCGAGCGTCAGCCTCGGGACGACCATCCGAACTCTTACTGGTTCCAGGAAGACTACATCCGGGAAAGGGCCGCGCAGTGCGGCTTCGGTTGGACGATATTCCGTCCCACCATCGTGGTCGGCCCCAACGTGGGCGTGGCGATGAATACCGTGCCAGTGATCGGTGTCTATGCGGCGCTGTGCCAAGCGGAAGGCAAGCCGTTCGGCTATCCGGGGCACATCTCCTACCCGCGCGAAGCCGTGGACGTGCGCCTCATCGGCGATGCGGGCGTCTGGGCAGCCGAGAACCCGCAATCCTGGAACGAACACTACAACCTGACCAACGGTGAAGTCTTCAGTTGGCGCGATCTGTGGCCCTCGCTGGCGGAGTTCCTGCAGGTCGAGCCGGGTCCGGACCAGCCCGTGTGCCTGGCTGAATACCTGCCCAGCCGCGCGCCGCTGTGGGACGAGATCGTCAAGCGGCATGGCTTGCGGCCCTTGAGCATGGGCCAGATCCTGGGCGAATCCCATTTTTCCGCCGACGCCCGGTTCGGCCATGGCCTGAAAGCGCCGCCCCCTCCGGCCTTTGTCAGCACCGTGAAGATCAAGCAGGCAGGCTTCACGCAGGCCTACGACACCGAAGCTTGCGTCAAGCACTGGCTTGGGGTGCTGATGGAGCGGAGGATCATTCCGCCCCGCATGGTTTGAGAGCAGGGGGCTGCTCAGGCCGTCTTATCGAGGGGCGCCCACCTTCAGTCGATGCCGTACTTGCCGGGAGCGATGACGCCATTGGGGTCGAGGGCGGCTTTGATCGATGCGCAGGCGCGCACGAACTCCGGCATGCGTTGGGCCTGGTGGAACCCGTGGTACATGGTCGGCGCCCGGCCCACGAAGATGCCGCGCTCGGCGAACAGCTGGGCCAGCGCCCGGTAGCAGGCGTCCGCGCGGGCGGTTTCGTCGGCGTCTTCGCGGTTATAGATGATCGCGTGGATGGCGCGGGCGAATCGCGCGCCGCAAACGTTCGACAACAGGTATTCCAGCCCGTGGTCGTGGCAGATGCGGCGTGCCTGCGCTTGGAGGCTGTTGACGATGTCGCCCGCGACGGGGGAGCCCGCCGACAGCCAGATCGCGCCGCCGCCCGGGCGCCAGCCCAGCATCTTCAATTCGCTGTCGGTCGGCACGCCGGTGTTGGAGTTGATGGCGATGTGCAGGGGGCCGATGTCCTCTGCTTCTTCCATGGGAATCTGGCGTCCCTTGCCCGAGGCCAGGAAATGCTGGGCGATGCGGTCGATCTGGGGCTGCACGGCGGCACGGCTGGCGCCGTACACCGCGCCCGATACGGTCCAGGAGCCCAGGTTGTATTGCCGCCGCAGCGCGGCGCGGCCTTCGTCAGACAGCGCACGCTTGCCGCCGCTGGCCGCGTATTCCGGGTTGGTGGCCGCCGAGGACAGCAGATACAGGTCGTTGGTGGCGCGGATCAGCGTCGGCACGAAATTGCTCAGCTTCAGCGGACGGATGCGTTCGACGATCTCCCCCAGGTCTTCGTCGTCGGGGAAGGTGAAGAAGAAGGGTTCGATATGCGGCGGCCGCGGCATGAGCCACATGCCCACGCGGGTGACAATGCCGAAGTTGGATTGCGAGAACAGGCCGTCCAGCGTCGGGCCGAAGCTGTATTTGGATACGTGCCAGTTGGGATGCGAGGAGCCGGCCAGGCTGCCGTCGCCGGTGCGGATCACGTCGCCATTGCCGAGCACAACCTCCATGCCGCAGCTCATGCCGAAATGATCGGCGTAGGCGCCGCTGCCGCCGCCCTTGTCCAGGGCGTTCGCGAGGATGCTGCCCTGCGACGGGCCCGCAGTGGGCGAGATCATCAGCTTGCTTTCCCGGCGCTGCAGCTCATCGTGCATGGCGCGGAAGCTCACGCCGGGTTCGAGCACGCAATAGCCCAGCGTCTCGTTGACTTCCAGGATGCGGTTCATGCGCCGGCCCAGGTCCACCACCACCTGGCCAGGGCGGATGGGCGAGCGGGTACCCAGGCCGATGTTCTGGCCATTGCTGATGGGATAGAGCTGAACGCGGAAGCGATTGGCCAGCCGCACCAGCGTCTGCACGGCTTCGGTCGAGTCCGGATAGGCGACCGCGCCGGGACGCACGTCGGCGCAGGGCAGCGTATGTTCGCCGTAGCGTCCGAGGACGTCGTCGCCCAGCGTGATGGCGTCCGCGCCTAGCTCGGCTGCCGCCGCATGGGCGAAATCTACGATAGGGTCATTGGAAGGCATTCGTCGTTCACCACAGAAGATCGCCGCTGCCGGCGGTTGTCGGAACCGGCGTGGCCGCCGGAGTTGGAGCGTTGGCCGCCGCCTGCGGCGGCTTGGGCCGGAAGTCTTCAAGACCGCGGGGAGGCGGGCCGCCGGTGGCCCAGTCCAGCAGCTGGACCGTGTGCGCCACGGGCACGGACGTGAAGCGCGAGATCTGTACCAGGCATCCCATGTTGCCGGCGGCGATCACGTCCGGCTGGCTAGCCGAGGCGTGGGCCGCCTTGCGTTGTCCCAGGCGGTCCGAGATGGCCGGCTCAAGGATGTTGTAGGTCCCCGCCGAGCCGCAGCACAGGTGCGACTCCGCAATGTCGCGCACCTCCATGTCCAGCTTTCCCAGTGCGCGGCGCGGCGGCCGTTCGATCTTGAGGCCATGCTTGAGCGAACAGGAGTCGTGATAGGAAACGGCCAAGCCCAGAGCCGAGCCGCTGGCGGTCAGCGGCAGGCCGGCGGCGATCTGCGCGATGTCCTGGGTGGCATCGACCACGAGGCGCACCTGCGCCGACAGCTCGGGGCGGTCGGAAAGCAGTTCCTCATAACGTTTGATGACGGAACCGCAGCCTGAGGTGGTGCTGATGATGGCGTCGATGTGTCCGGCCTGCAGCGCGGCCGACCAACTGCGGACGGCCTGTTCCATGTGTCGGGTGGCGGCCTCGCGTCGTCCCATGTGCAGTTCGAGCGCGCCGCAGCATTGCACGCCCGGGACGGCGACGACGGCGTAGCCGGCGCGTGTGAGCAGGCGTTTGGCCGAGGCGTTGATCTCGGCGCCCAGCACCGACTGGGCGCAGCCATCCAGCAGCGCCA
>NZ_DATCUY010000218.1:0-5046 GCF_036567245.1 Achromobacter sp.
CATGCCCGGCGCGCCGGCCGCGGGCGGCACCGTGTCGGCGGGCACCTGGATGACGGTTTCACGCAGCACGCCCCCGCCCTGCACGCTGCCGCGCACATTGGTAGGCGAGGTCATCTGCGTGACGCAGTCCTGGCGCGATGCCGCCGGCAGGCGGTTGCAGCGGTCCAGCATGTTCTGCTGCTGTTGTTCGGTGCCGCCGTCCTTGAGATTGTTGCGGCCGCTCTCCTGCCGCGCCGCGCCGGCTTCGCGCATGCAGGCGGCCTGGTCCTGGCCGGTGGCGCCGCTCTTGCAAGCCGCCACATCCTGCTGGTATTGGGACTGGGCTGAGCCGCGGCCGCTCGCATCGGCCGCGTGGACCGCTCCCGCGGCCAACATCAGGCCTGCAGCGCAAAGCGTCGCCGCGAGGCGTTTGGTATGCATGGGACGTGTAGTCATGGTCAGCTCCTTGAAATTGGTTGATCCGTTACCCACTATCCCACGATGACGCTTCTGCTACATGTCCAGCGACGTGAATTCGTAAGCCTAGGTTTCAATTGCTGCGGCGCAACAAACCTTGACTATCTGCTTAGCTGGCATCGCGCTCGGCGTCGGCCTTGCTCAGGCGGTTGCGGTAGGTCGCCGCGCGCATCAACAGCATGGCGGTCACCGGCGAAGACACGATCAGCAGCAACGTGATGATGACTTCATGAAACACGGGCCGGGCCGACAGCGCCGAAAACACCAGGATGGAAGCTGCCAGCACGCAGCCGCAGCCCATCGTGTTGCCCAAGGTAGGCGCGTGGATGCGCGCATAGAAGGTGCGAAAGCGCAGCAGGCCGGCCGACCCGGTCAGCGCAAGCAGGCCCCCGAGCACCAGCAGGATGCTCGCGGGTATGGCTGCCCACAGCGGGATCTGGGCGTCGATCATGGCTCGATCACCTCGCCGCGCAGCAGGAAGCGCGCCATCGCGGTGGAACCGACGAAGCCGAACAAGGCGATCAGCAGCGCAATGTCGAAGTACACGGACGTGCCGGAGCGGATGCCGAACACCAGCATGGTCAGCATGCCGTTGATGTACAGCGTGTCCAGGGCCAGGACACGGTCTTGCGCGGTGGGACCGCGCAGCAGCCGGATGGCGGCGAACACCATGCCCAGCGCGAAGCAGATCAAGGCAAAGGACGCGGCCCAGTAAAGTATGTTGTTCATTCGAAAATCTCCATCAGCGGGCGCTCGTAGCGTTCCTGGACCAGCTTGATCCAGTCGCCTTCGTTCTGCAGATCCAGCACGTGCAGCTTCAGGCGATGGTCGTCGGTCAGGTCCACCCAGACGGTGCCCGGCGTGTAGGTGACGATGCAGGCCAGCATCGCCAGGCCATGCGGGTCGCGCATGGTCAGCGGGATCATGATGAACCCGGGCGAAAAATCATTGCGGCGCGGATTCAGGATCAGCCGCGCCACGGCGATATTGGATTTGATGATGTCCGCGGTCACATGCAGGAACAGCGGCACGGCCTTCCAGAGCCGGCGCGGCCGGGCCCGCAGCGGCCGCAGGCGGGATGCCGCCCAGGTGAACCACAGGGCCAGCGCGATGCCCAGCGCGATCTGGCCGGCGGACGCGCTCTCATTGAGCACCAGCCACAGGACGAACAGGTAGACCGGCAGGAACAGGAAGTAGAGACGGCGCATCAGCTTCCTCCCTTGAGGCCCCGCACGGTCTGCGCGGACATGACGGCATCGATGTAGGACTTGGGCTGGTCGAGCGAACGGGCCGCGTCGTCCAGGTAGGCCGATACCGGGCCCGCGCCAGCCGCCAGGCCCACGCAAAGCAGCAACAGCGCTGCCACGGGTCCGGCTTCGATCAGGCGCAAGCGCGGCGTACTGCGGTCATCGCTGGCCCAGAACACCCGGATGCCGGTACGGCCCAGGCCGATCAGGCCGGCCAAGCCGGAAACGAGTACCGCGGCCACCAGTATCCACGCATCCATGGGCACGGCCGATTCGTTGGCGGCGGACACCGCGGCCGACAGCAGCGATAGCTTGGCCACAAAGCCCGACAGGGGCGGCAAGCCAGTCACCAACAACGCGCAGCAGATGAAGGCCAGGCCCAGGAAGGCCATGGCCGCCGGTATGGCCACGCCCACCACGTCATCGGAACGGTTGACCGAAGCCGGGTCGTCCAGGTCGAACGCGTCCAGGGTCACGGCCAGCACGTTGGCGCCGAAACTGCGGGTGCGTTCGATCAGCTCGGCCAGCAGGAAGAATGCGCCCGTGGTCAGCACGGAACTGATCAGGTAGAACAGCGCCGGACCGGTCAGGGTCACGCCGGGCATGCCCAGCGCGGTCAACAACGTGCCGGCGGACACGATCACGCAGTAGCCCACCATCTTTTCCAACTGCTGGGTTGCCAACAGGCCCAGGCCACCGAACAGCAGCGTGGCCAGTCCCGCCGCGAACATCCAGTCCAGGCTGAAGGCCGCCGGCGCGCCGGTGGGCAGCAGCAAGGAGCCGATGCGCAGCAAGGCGTAGATGCCGACCTTGGTCATGATGGAGAACATGGCCGCGATCGGCGCGCCGGCCGAACCGTAGCCCTTGACCAGCCAGAAGTTCAGCGGCCAGGCGCCCGCCTTCACCAGGAAGGCCACGCCCAGGATGGCCGCGCCGGCCTCGAACAGCATGCGGTCCGCGCCAGCCAGGTTGCCGGCGCGCACCGCCAGGTCCGCCATGTTCAGCGTACCGGTCACGCCGTAGATCAGCGCGATGCTGATCAGCAGCAGGAACGAGGCCACCAGGTTCACCGCGATGTACTGCAGGCCGGCGCTGACGCGCGCCACGCCGGAGCCGTGCAGCAGCAGGCCATAGGACGCGGCCAGCAGCACTTCGAAGAACACGAACAGGTTGAACAGGTCGCCCGTGAGGAACGCGCCATTCAGGCCCATGAGCAGGAACTGGAACAGCGAATGGAAATGCACGCCGGCACGGTCCCAGCGCGCCAGCGCATACACCAGCGTGGCCAGTCCCAGTACCGCGGTCAGGGTCAGCATCACGGCGGCCAGGCGGTCGACCACCAGCACGATGCCGAAGGGCGCGGGCCAGTCGCCCACCAGATAGACCCCTACCCCGTCCGGCCAGACGCCGGGCACGCCGCCGCCCGCCACCACCAGCAACGCGATGGCGGCGGCCAGTTGGCCCAGGGTGGAGACGAGCGCGATGGCGCCACGGGTGTAGCGGCGGGTGTCAGCCAGCAGGAGCATTGCCGCGCCGGCCGCGAGCGGCGTGACGATGGGCAATACGGGTAGATGTTGCAGCCAAAAATTCAAGATTGGGACTCCCGTCCATCAACGTGGTCGGTACCCGTGAGGCCACGCGAGGCCAGCAGCACAACCAGGAACAGCGCGGTGGTGGCGAAGCCGATCACGATGGCCGTCAGCACCAGCGCCTGCGGCAGCGGATCCGCATACCAGGAAGGATCATGGGCCACCGCCGGATCCACCACCGGCGGACGGCCCGAGGTCAGCCGGCCCATGCCGAAGATGAACAGGTTCACCGCGTAGGAAACCAGCGACAGGCCCATGATGAACTGGAAGGTCCGCGGCCGCAGCAGCAGCCAGACGCCCGAGCCAGCCAAGACACCGATAGCGATGGCGTATATCAATTCCATCAGGCTTCCCCTGTTTGTGCGGCGGCCGCCTGGATTTCGACGGCAGCCTTGCGTTGCGCGCGCAGCGATTGGTGGGCCAGCGCCACCAGCACCAGCACGGTGGATCCCACGACCAGCATGTAGACGCCCAGGTCGAACAGCAGCACGCTGGACAGGTGCACATGGCCGATCAGCGGCAGCGCAATATCCCAGGACAGCGCCGCCAGGAAGGGCTTGTAGGCCAGCCAGGCGGTCACCGCTGCCGTGCCGGCGAACAGCAGGCCCAAGCCGATCCAGTTCTGCGGGTTGAGGCGGCTGCGCGACTCCACCCAGTACACGCCGCCCACCATGTATTGCAGGATCACGGCGGTAGCGAAGATCAGTCCGCCCACGAAACCGCCGCCCGGCTGGTTGTGGCCGCGCAGCAGGAAGTAAACGGAAATCAGCGCGGCGGTGGGCAGCAACAGGCGCACCAGCACGGTCGGCACCATCATCGAGCCCGTGGGCACCAGCGACTTGATGTCCGGCGCCTCCGGCACGCCGCCGTCCTGGTCGAGCTGCTGGCGCGGCAGGTCCGCGCTCTCGGCGGCCGGACGGAAGCGGCGCAGCAGCGCGTAGACCGTCAGCGCCACGATGCCCAGCACGGTGATTTCGCCAAAGGTATCGAAGCCGCGGAAGTCCACCAGGATGACGTTCACCACGTTGGTGCCGCCGCCGTCAGGCAGCGCGCGGTCAACGAAGAATGACGAAATCGTGTCGCCTTGCGGGCGCACCAGCACCGCATACGCCAGCGCGGCCATGCCGGTGCCGGCAGCGGTGGCCAGCAGCAGATCCCGCAGCCGACGGCCGCGAGCCAGCAGCGTGGCCTTCAGGGGCTCTTCGTCGTCCTTCGCGATCCGGCGCGGCAGCCAGCGCAGGCCCAGCAGCAACAGCACCACCGTCACCACCTCCACCGACAACTGGGTCAGCGCCAGGTCAGGCGCGGAAAACCAGACGAACGTCAGGCAGGTGATCAGCCCCGCGCCGCCCGCCAGCGCCAGGGACGCCAGACGGTGGTACTTGGCCTGATACGCCGCACCCAGCGCGCACGCGCCGCCCACCAGCCACAGCAAGGCAAACGCCGGGTCCACGGGCGTCATGCGGCCGGTGCCTTCCAGCCACCCGCCCGCGCGTAGCGGCAGCCAGGCCACGAACAACGAGCCCAGCACAATCAACAGCATCTGCACCTGCAAACGCGACGAGGCCACCCAGCGCAGCAGCCACGCGGCCGCCACGCTGGAGCCGTCCAGCAGCGCTTCGAACGTGCGCCGGCCGTCCAGCCGGTAGATGAAGGGAACGCGGCCGGGGTTGGCGCGCTGGTGCGCACGCAGAACCAGGTACAGCAGCACGCCCGCCGTCGTCGCTACCATGCTCATTACCAGCGGCAGATTC
>NZ_DATCUY010000219.1:0-7213 GCF_036567245.1 Achromobacter sp.
AGGCGTCCATCCGCACGCGCGTCGGCCGCGAACTGCCCGCCGCGCTGGCCGTGGCCCCGCCCAAGTCGCAGACGTTGCGCGTCCTGCCCGGCCTTTACGACCACCGCCTGGAATCCGAATCCGCCGCCACCTTCTATGAAGACGCCTGGACCGTGACCTCGGAGGCCGACCGCATCGGCTACCGCTACAAGCAGGGCCGCCCGCTGCGCTTCCGCGCCCGCGAACAGCCCTTCGGCGCGGGCGCGGACCCGTCCAACATTGTCGACGCCTGCTATCCCATCGGCTCGATCCAGGTGCCGGCGGGCGTGGAGCCCATCATCCTGCATCGCGATGCCGTGTCCGGCGGCGGCTACGCCATGATAGGCACGGTCATCAGCGCCGACCTGGACAAGGTCGGACAGATGCAGCCTAACCAGAGCGCTCGTTTCGAAAGGGTGACGCTGGAGCAGGCCGTCGCCGCGCGGCGCGACTACCGCGCCCGCTTCGAGCGCTTGCATCAGGCGCTTAGCGGCTGACCCAAAGGGGCGCGGCAAGTCCGCGCCCAACTTCCCGTTTTTTTCCAGCATGCCGGCCTTGCCCCAGGCAAGGCCGGTGGGCGACGTGCGCCCGTTCCGCAGTCGAACCGCAGTATCCGATCCCGCCAGGAGATCCGTCATGGCCAATCTGACCCAACACAAACCGTCCGAGGAGACGGACAACTCGCTGCATGCCGTCGCCGACAGCGACCGCATGCCCCGCTATGCGCTCACCATGGCCTGGTGGGCCGTGTGCAGTGCGGTGTTCTACATCGTCGTCGGCGCGACCCTGGCGCTGAAGTACGGCGCCCGCAATGCCATCATCGGCATGGTGCTGTCCGTCATTTGCTATGGATTGATCAACGGTGTCATCAGCCGCTATGCCATCCGCACCGGCCTGTCGGTGGCGCTGTTCTCGCGCCGGCTTTTCGGCACCTCGGGCGCGGCGCTGGCCACCCTGATCTTCTTTGCCACCGCGATCTACTACGCGGTGTTCGAAGGCGCGGTCATGTCGGTCGCGGCGCATCATCTCTATCCGGCCGTGCCGTACTGGGCAGTGGCGCTGGCGGTGGTGGCCTACAGCGTGCTGCTGATCTTCGGCAGCGTGCAGCGCTGGCTGGACAAGTTCAACGGGGTGTTGCTTCCGTTCTATCTGCTGGGCCTGCTGCTGGCCGTGGTGATGGCAACGCAGGAGTACGGCTACAGCGACGCCTGGCTATCGTTCGGCCCGCCCGAAGGCCCCGTCGCCGGCGGTTGGTGGGACGCCTTCGTCTACTACATGGGCGTGTGGGTGCTGATGATGTTCACCTTCGACTATGCCCGCTTTGGCAAGCGCGAGGACCAGACTTACCACAGCCGCTACAACTTCGGCATGCCGTTCTACCTGGTGACCTTCCTGCTCAACGGCGTCGCCGGCATCTATCTGGTCAGCACCATTCCCAGCGACGCCGCGCTGTCGGAAGTGTCGGTGGTGCTGGCGCTGCTCAAGCTGATGGGGCTGGGCGGACTGTTGTTCGTGTGGATCACCCAGACCCGCATCAACACGGCCAACTACTACCTGGCCACCATCAATATGCAGGCGTTCTTCGCGCGCTGGCCGGGCACGCGCTGGCCCAAGGCGACCTGGGCGGTCATCGTGGGGCTGGTGACCTATGCGCTGATGCTGCTGGACGTGTTCTCCTATCTGCTCCAGGCATTGGCCTACCAGGGCGTCTTCGTGGTGTCTTGGGTGGCGGTGGCGCTGGTTCATATCCTGGGCGACCAGGAATCCGCGCCGCAGCATGGCGGCGGCGCGGCATTCAATCGCGCCGGCCTTGCAGGTTGGTTCGCCGGCGCAATCTGCGGCCTGGCGCTGATGCACACAGCCGGTTTCACTGCGACCCTGGCCGCTCCCGCCAGCTTCGTGGTGTCGGCGCTGGTGTACCGGATCTGCTCCACGGCGGCGGGACGAATGCAGGCACAGGGCGGCTGATGCCGCTCCCAGGCCGCGCCGCGCGCCGACGCGGCCTGAAACCGCCCTGTGTACACTTTCCAGCACTCCCGGAACTGGTGGAAAGGATTGAACATGCGCGTAGATCTGGCCGCATTGCGGCCTCAGCTCATACGGATTGCCCAGAGCGCGGATACCGGCGACGGCGCCCATGACCTGAGCCACCTGGAACGCGTCTGGAAAGCCGCAGCCAGCATGCTGGCGCACCATCCCGAAGCCGACGCCATGATCGTCATGGCCGCCAGCTACCTGCACGACCTGGTCAACCTGCCCAAGAACCATCCCGACCGGGCGCGCGCCTCGACGCTGGCAGCTGGCCAAGCCTTGCGGGAACTCCAGGCCATCGGCTACCCCGCCGCCAAGCTCGAAGGCGTGCATCACGCCATCGAAGCCCACAGCTATTCCGCCAACATACCGGCCCGGACCATCGAGGCCCGCATCGTGCAGGATGCCGATCGTCTGGACGCGCTGGGTCCGGTGGGGCTGGCCCGCATGTTCCATGTCGGCGGGCAGCTGGGGCGCGCGCTGGCGCACCCCACCGACCCCAGGGGCGCGCACCGGCGTCTGGACGACGGCATTTATACGCTGGATCACATCGAATTGAAGCTCGCGCGCATCGCCGGCACGATGCAAACGGAAGGCGGCCGCGTGCTGGCCGCTACGCGGCTGGACTGGATCCGGCGCTTCCGTGACGAATTCGTGACGGACTGGTCTGCATGACGGCAGGCGGGTGGCGCCGGGATTTTTGGAAACAAGAAGCAAGCGCAGCCTGGGAACGCCGTAGAGCCAGGGGATTTCCGCCATGGCGTAGATGCGTCCGCCCTGACTATCTTGGATAGCCCAGCCTACCGAGTCAGGAGATCTTCCATGGCACAGCAAACGGACAGCAAGCAACCCACGCCGGACCCCGCCGAGCGCAACGCGTTTTTCCCTTCGCCCTACTCGCTATCGCAATTCACCTCGCCCAAGTCGGACCTGTCGAACGCCGATTACCCGGACGCCTATCGAGGCGGCCGCTGGAAGATCCTGATGATCGCAGCCGACGAGCGCTACCTGCTCACGGGCAATGACACGTTCTTCTCCACGGGCAATCATCCTGTCGAGACCCTGCTGCCCATGTATCACCTCGACCAGGCGGGCTTCCAGATCGACATAGCGACCCTGTCGGGCAATCCGGTCAAGTTCGAATGGTGGGCTTTCCCCTCTGAAGACGCCAAGGTCGCGGCCCTATATCAGAAGTATGAACAGCAGTTCCGGCAGCCGCAGGTGCTTGCCGACGTCGTCACGGCCCTGGATCGCGACTCGGACTACCTGGCCGTGTTCATTCCTGGCGGCCATGGCGCGCTGATAGGCTTGCCGTTCAGCGCGGACGTGAATGATGCACTGCAATGGGCCATGCAAAACGACAAGCATGTCATCACGCTATGCCACGGCCCCGCTGCGCTGCTGGCGACCGGCCTGGACGGCGCGAGTCCGTTTCATGGCTACCGCATCTGCGCCTTCCCCGATGGCATGGACAAACAGACGCCAGGCATCGGCTACATGCCCGGCCCCTTGCGCTGGTTCTTTGGAGAAAAGTTGGCGGAACTAGGCATTACCGTCATGAATACCGAGGTCGACGGAAGCACCCTCCAGGACCGCAAGCTGCTCACGGGCGACAGCCCCTTCGCCGGCAACAACCTGGGAAAGCTCGCGGCGCGCGCCTTGCTGGATGAGGCGGCCGCCATCGAAGGCCGCCGCAAGTAGTCCCGCATTAACGGCCTGCGGGGTTCGCGGGCAGCGCCTGGCCTATAAGCGGCGTCGCCATCAAAGTACGAAGCAATCCGCCGAAGCACGCACCGTCATGTCGCTGACCGAAACTCCCCAGGGCTGATCGATGGCCAGCAGTACCGCATCGGCGATGGATCCGGGCTCCAGGGGCATATGCGTGATGCTCTCCGGATCGCGCTGATCGGAGGGCAAGGAACCTTCCTGCAAGCCCTTTGCCATAGTCACGAATTGCTCCATGTTGGCCCCGACTATGCCGACGGCGGCGGCCTGATTGACAACGGCCCCGCCGATCCCTGTGCTGGGCACGCCTGTCGGTTTGATGGTCGTCACCTTGATCTTTCCGCGCGCTTCCATTCTCACGGCTTCCGACATGAAATTGACTGCCGCCTTGGTGGCGCCGTAGATTGCCGCGCCCACCACCGGAGAATTCCCGTATATGGAGGAGATGTTGACCAGGTGGCCGCGCCCCTGCGAGATCATCTGATCATGCGCGGCAATCATGCCGTTGAGTACGCCCTTCATATTGATGTCGATGCAGCGCATCCAGGCATCGTAGGCAAGGGCGTGATCGGCGACGAAGGCAAGCGGCATGATGCCTGCATTGTTGAGCATCACGTCGACCGAACCATATTCCCGCACACTGGCGTCGACGAGGCGCTTCAGGTCATCCAGGACGCGGACATCCGCGGCACTGGCCTGCGCCCGCCCGCCGGCCGCGACAATGCCCGCCACGGTTTCTTCCGCCGCCGCCACGTTGACGTCGCCACACGTCACCAGCGCTCCGCGCGCAGCGGCCTTCTGCGCGACGAGGCGTCCGAAGCCGCCGCCAGTGTGACGTCATACGTCTGGCGGGCACATCCATCGGCGCGTTTTACGGCCGTTTCCAGGACAAGGAAACTTTTCTGGCCGCAGTCCTGGATGCCGCCGTTACCGAGGAGCAAGCGCGAGCCGACAATCTCGTCTGGCAAGATGCCGTCTGGACCGAAGGCACCGCGTCGGATATCGCCGCCGCCATTGTCGTTTTTTACGTCGACGCCTGTCGCCAAAACCAAGGAATGTACCGGGCTGTACTGCGGGATTTTGCGGTGGATGCCCCGGAATCGCACCCCTTGCGCGTCTTGAACACCCACATCCATACCGTGTTCGTACCCGCTCTGGCACGCAAGATGCAGGCCAAGGCAGGCGAAGACGTCGAATCGGAGATCCGCAACGCCATGCAGATGCTGATAGGGACTGTCTCGGTGATGATGTTGGCGAACCCGGGCCCGCTGCGCCTAGAAGACGATGCAATCAAACCGAAGCTGGCTGAAATGATGCGGCGGCTGCTGCGGCTGGCCTGAGGCCGGTGGTTTCGGCAGCCGAAACCACGCACACAAGCAAAAGGCCGTCAGCGATAAATCGCTGACGGCCTTTCTTCATTGGTCGGGGCGGTGGGATTCGAACTCACGACCCTCTGCTCCCAAATTAGAAACGCGCGAACGTCGGCGAACGTCAGCGAACGAATAACCAACTGATTCATAAGGCTTTATACAAATTTCCTTGTTCGTCGACGTTCGCTAATGTACGCTGACAGCCGCAAAAATGTTGTCCCATATGTTGTCCCATATGGCGCATGAGGCAGAAGAACGGAGAGATTCGAGGAAATATGACGAGATACCCAAAACGCGGAAAAGGTGCGCGGTGGACCGTCAAAGAACTGGAAGCGGTACCGGCGGAATGGGTCGGTGATCACCTGGCCGATGGGGACGGCCTGACGGGGGAAATCCGCATTCAGCGCGGCACGATGGCCGTGGTGTGGCGATACGCCTATCGCATGGGCGACAAGGTAAAGAGATTCTACTGCGGCTCATGGCCGGAGCGCACACTCGACGAGATCCGCTCCGCCAGGAACAAAGCGCGGGCGGACATTAAGGCGGGCCGCAATCCGTCAGCCGTCCGCGACTTGGAGAAAGCCCAGGTGCGGGAGGCTATGGCAGCTGAATCTGCCGCTGTAACCGCCGCTGAAGAAGAGGCCACGACCGACGCCCTTTCGTTCCAAGAGATGTATAAAAGCTGGCTGGAATCGGGAGTGAAGCGAGCAGATGGCAACACCGAAGTGAAGCGCATCGTTGAAAAGGACGTGCTTCCCTTGATCGGTGATACTCCCGTGCGATCAATTCGCGAGAAGGATATTGAGCGAGTGATCCGCTCGATTGTCGGCCGCGGTTGCAATCGGCTTGCCGAGGTGACCTACCAAATACTGGGCCAGATGTTCCATTGGGCAGAAAAGCGCCAACCATGGCGAAAGCTGCTTTCGGAAGGAAATCCGGTTGAGCTGGTTGAGCTCGGGGTGCTCCTGGCGGACGATTACGACCCGGATAACGCGCGCGAACGCGTTCTCCCGCCTATTGAGATTGTCGAGCTCCAGACTCGATACCGCGAGTTGGAGGACCAGTATCTCGCTTCGGATGACAAGCGAAAGAGGAAGCCTCCATCCAAGGCGTTGCAGGCAGTTTCCTGGATCTGTTTGAGCACGCTATGCCGGGTAGGGGAACTGCACCTAACCGAAATTACGCATCTCGATCTCCGACAAGGTACGTGGTTCATTCCCAAGGCGAACGTCAAGGGCAGAAAATCACAGAAGCGCGACCACCTGGTCTTTCTGTCACCCTTCGCAGTCAAGCATTTCGAGACCCTTGTCAGCCTGGCAGGATCATCCCGCTGGCTCCTACCTTCGCGCGACAATGATGACGCGGGGGTAGACCAACCGATGTACAAGCAGGCCTTTACTAAACAAATCAAAGATCGGCAAGCCATGTTCAACGGAAAGCCCAAAGCACGCCGCGCTTCGGACAGCTCCCTGGTGCTCGGCAAAGGCCAAAACGGTAATTGGACGCCTCATGATTTACGACGAACGGGGTCGACCATTATGGAATCACTGGGAATCGATCCAAACATCATCGACCGCTGCCAAAATCACGTCATTCACACGGGCAAGAACCGTGTCAGGCGGCACTACCAGCTCTACGACTACGCCGACGAGAAGCAAGCAGCATGGGCGAAGCTCGGCGACTATTTGGAAAGACTGCTGTCGGGAGCTGTGGCGCCAGCCGAGCTTCAAAAGCGGCTAACCGCCAAGCAACTACTCGCGGCGTAAAAAAAGCCGAAGACCGTTCGGTCTTCGGCTGTTGGACGCAGGCGGGCAAGCCTAAATCAAGCCCTTCTGGGCCATAGAAAGGCCGCTACCTGCCGCCACGATCACGTGGTCGACCAATGTCACATTGACCAGAGCCACGGCTTCCTTCAACCGCCGCGTAACCTCAACGTCCGCCCTGCTTGGCTGCGACGAACCCGAGGGATGGTTGTGGGCAATCAAGATGGAATGCGCGTTGTGCCGAATAGCCGCCTTGACGACCTCGCGTGGATACACGCTCGTCTCAGACAGCGTGCCTCTGAACAT
>NZ_DATCUY010000220.1:0-5759 GCF_036567245.1 Achromobacter sp.
CTCGCCCCACAGCGCCCGCAGCGGCAGACTCAGGCGCTCACCCGCCGCCCTGCCGGCGCGGTCATGCTCCAGGTCCAGTGTGGCGGACGCGCGGTAGTCCTCGCAGATGCCGGTGGCCCAGCCGGGCAAGCGCGCGGCGCGTTCGTATTCGGCCATGGCCTCGGCAGAAAAATGCGTCAGTCCACCGGGCCGTCCGCCCATCACGGAACGCAGGTAGAACACCGGGTCGCGCTCGATCATGGTTTCAGGCAGGGGCGCCGGCTGGATCAGCCAGAACCAGTGGAAATAGGCCTGGGCGAAGGCGCGCGTGGTGCCTTCGTACATGTCCAGCGTGGGCGCGATGTCCAGCAGCATCATGCGGCTGACGGCGGCAGGATGATCCAGCGCCAGCCGGTGCGCCACCCGCGCGCCGCGGTCGTGCGCCAGCACCTCGAAGCGCTCGTGGCCGAGGGCGCGCATCAGCCCGATCATGTCGGCCGCCATCGTGCGCTTGGAATGGGCCGAATGATCCGCGGATGCGGCCGGCTTGTCGCTGTCCCCATAGCCGCGCAGGTCCGCCGCCACGCAGGTGCGATGACGGGTCAGCTCGGGCCAGACGCGGTGCCAGATGGCGTGGGTCTGGGGGTGTCCGTGCAGCAACAGCAGCGGCGGCCCCGAGCCTTCGACACGCGCGGCGATCTCTATGCCATTGGCGGCGATGCGGCGCACGGGCAGGTCGAAGAATGCGGTCATACGGCCTCTCGGTCCAGGCGGTCGCGCACGCGGCGCGCCAGGTCTTTCATCCAGGGATGCCGCGCCCAATGGCGGGCCTCGAAACGTTCCACCTCGTCCAGCTGCTGCAATGATGCGCCCACCATGTCCTGCCCTTGCACGTACATGCGGCGGTGCCGCTCGGGCAGCGTGAACGCCGCCGTCCAGCCATCCACGGCCGCGACGCGCCCGGCCGCCACGTCGATGCTGAGGCGGTTGGTATCCGCATTGGACACCCGCGCGAGCAAGGCGTCGATCTCGGCCGGCGCCAGGCTGATCAGCAGCAGGCCATTGTTGACCGCATTGAAGTAGAAGATCTCGCCGAAGCTGGGCGCGATCACGGCGCGGATGCCGAACTGCTGCAACCCCCACACCGCATGCTCGCGGCTGGAACCGCAGCCGAAGTTCGGCCCGGCCACCACGATGGACGCGCCGTCATAGGCGGGCTGGTTCAGCACGAAATCGGGCCTGGGCGCGCCGCTGGCGTCAAAGCGCAGATCATGCAGCAGGCCCCGGTCCAGCCCGGCCTTGTCGATGATGCGCAGGAACTGCTTGGGCATGATCTGGTCGGTGTCCAGATTGGAGAAAGGCAGCGGCGCGGCGACGCCCTCGATGGTTGCGGTCATGCTTGTTGCTCCCAGGCGCGGACGTCGACGATGCGGCCGGCCAGCGCGGCGGCGGCGGCCATGGCCGGACTCATCAGGTGCGTGCGGCCCGCGCGCCCCTGCCGGCCTTCGAAATTGCGGTTGGTGGTGGAGGCGCAGCGCTCGCCCGGACTGAGCACGTCGTCGTTCATGGCCAGACACATGGAACAGCCGGGCTGGCGCCATTCAAAACCGGCCTCGATCAATTGCGCGGCGATGCCCTCGGCCTCGGCCTGGGCGCGCACCGCGCCCGATCCGGGCACCACCATGGCCCGCACGCCCGCAGCCACCTTGCGGCCGCGCACCACGGCCGCCGCCGCGCGCAGATCCTCGATGCGTCCGTTGGTACAGGAACCGATGAACACGCGGTCTATCGGCAAACCGGCGATCGGCATGCCGGGCGCCAGGCCGATGTAGTCCATAGCTTTTTCCAGCGCCAGGCGGGCCAGCGCGTCGGGCTCGGCCTGCGGATCCGGCACCGTGCCGTCCACCGGCATGGCCTGGTCCGGGCTGGTGCCCCAGGTGACAAAAGGCGCGATCGCGGCGGCGTCCAGCGCATGCTCGACGTCGAACACGGCGTCCTCGTCCGACTGCAGCGTGGCCCAATAGGCACGCGCCTGCGCCAAGCTCTCGCCGTGCAGTTCGGGCGCATGCGCGGCGACGTAGGCCTCGGTGGTCGCGTCCGGCGCGATCAGCGCGGCGCGGGCGCCAGCTTCCACCGTCATGTTGCACAAGGTCATGCGAGCCTCGGCGGACAGCGCGGCTATCGCCTCGCCGCAGAATTCCACCGCATGGCCGCGCGCGCCCTGCGCGCCGATGCGATGCACGATGCAGATCACCAGGTCCTTGGCGGTGACGCCCGCCGGCAACACGCCGTCGACGCGGATGCGCATGTTGCGCGCCACGCGGTACGCCAGCGTTTGCGTGGCCAGCACATGTTCGACTTCGGACGTGCCGATGCCGAAGCCCAGCGCGCCCAGCGCGCCGTAGGTGGTGGTGTGGCTGTCGCCGCACAGCACCACCATGCCCGGCAGGATCATGCCGTGCTCGGGCGCGATCACGTGTTCGATGCCTTGCAGCGGATCGGTGGTGTCGAACAGCGCGATGCCTTGCTCGTCGCAATTGCGCTTGAGATTGAGCGCCTGGCGCGACGACGCATCGTCGGCGATCACCCGCAGCGCCGACGGTACCGGATGAGTGGGGATGATGTGGTCCACCACCGCCATCTGCTGCCCGGGACGCAGCACGCCGCGCCCGCGCGCGGCCAGGCCGCTGAAAGCCTGCGGGCTGGTGTACTCGTTCATGATGTGCAGGTCGACGTAGAGCAGGATGTGTTCCGCGTCGATGCGGGCCACCTCATGGCTGGCCACCAGTTTGTCGTACAGCGTCATGCCGGGCATGTCTTGCGTCCTTCGATTGTGGATCAGTTGGCCTGGATGCCGGCGTCCTTGACGATGCCGGCCCAGCGCGTCATCTCGGCGGCCACCATGGCATCGGTCTTGGCGGGCGAGGAGATCAGCGGATCGAAGCCCTCCTTGCCCATGCGTTGCGCCAGCTCCGGCGAACGCAACGCCTGTTCGAGCTTGGCGTTCAGCGTATCGATCACGGCTTGCGGCGTGCCCGCGGGCGCGCTGATGACGAACCAGGTGTTGAACTCGTAGCCGGGCAGGCCGGATTCGGCGATGGTGGGCACGTCGGGCAGCAGCGGCGAACGCGTGGTGCCGGTCACCCCCAGCGCCTTGAGCTTCTTGCCGTCGACCTGCGGCTTGGCCGCGGACAGCACCGGGAAACTCATCTGCACCTGGCCGCTGATGGTGTCCAACATGGCGGGGCCGCCGCCCTTGTACGGCACATGCAATATCTGCGTCTTCGAGACGGACTTGAACAGTTCCGCGGCCATGTGGAAGGTGCTGCCGGTGCCCGCCGAGCCGAAGCTCAGGTCGTTGGCGGGCCGCTCGCGCACATAGGCCAGCAGTTCGCTCACGTTGGCCACCGGTAGCTTGTTGGTCACCGTCAGCACGTGCTGCGAGGTCCCTATCGTGCCGACCGAACGCAGATCCTTCTGCGTATCGAAGGGCATGCTCTGGAACAGCGCCGGGTTGATGGCCAGCGACATGGTGTTGACGGCCAGCGTGTAGCCGTTGGGCTCGGCGCGCGCCACCGCGGCCATGCCGATATTGCCGGAGGCGCCGGCGCGGTTCTCCACCACCACGCTCTGACCCAACGCGCGGCCCCAGGCGTCGGAGATCAGGCGCGCGGCGATGTCCACGCTGCCACCGGGCGCGAACGGCACGATGAGCGTCACGGCGCGCTGGGGAAAGGCGTCGGCGGCGGCCGGCGGGGTCCAACAGGATGCGGCAATGGCCGCGCACAAGGCGCCGGCCGCTATGTTGATCTTCATTCCTGGTCTCCTCGGTTGGCCGCGCCAGGCGGCTCTGTAATGGTGAGCCCAGTGTATAAGCCGGTCCTGTTCTTATAATTAATGATCCAGATAAAGCTTTATTAAATCTAGTTTACAAATAAGCTCATGGACGCCCTCTCCGATCTCGCCTTCTTCTCGCTGGTGGTCAAGCACGGCAATCTGTCCGCCGCCGCCCGAGAACTGGGGCTGACCCCGCCCGCGGTCAGCACGCGGCTGGCCAAGCTGGAGCAGCGCCTGGGCGTGCGGCTGCTGAACCGCACCACCCGCCGGGTCAGCGTCACACAGGAAGGCGAGCTGTACTTGGCCGAGGGCGGACGCATCCTGACGGACCTGGAGGCGCTGGAACGTTCCGTGTCGAGCGCCCGCGCCCGGCCCCAAGGGCTGCTGCGGCTGAACGCGACCTTCGGCTTCGGGCGCGCCCACATCGTGCCGGCAGTGTCGGACTTCGCCCGCCAATACCCTGAAGTGGAAGTGCAGATGCGCCTGACCGACAGGCCGCTGAACCTGATCGAGGAAGGCTTCGACGTGGCGGTGCGCTTCGGCGACTTGCCCGACGCGCGCCTGACCGCGCGCAAGATCGCCTCCAACCGCCGGCTGCTGTGCGCCTCGCCGCGCTATCTGGAGACCCATGGCGAACCGCGCGCGCCGGGCGACCTGCAACGCCATCGCTGCATCGTGGTGCGCGAGAACGACGTGGCCTATGGCACCTGGCGCCTGGAATCGGGCCTGCGCGCGGAGACCGTGAAGGTGCGCGGCCCGCTCAGTTCCAATGACGGCCAGAGCGCCTTGGAATGGGCGCTGGACGGCCACGGCATCGTGATGCGCTCGGAATGGGAAACGGCGGACCATCTGCGCGCCGGCCGCTTGCGCGTGGTGCTGGCCGACTGGCGCACGCCGCCCGCCGACATCCACGCGCTGTACCCCGAACGCCTGAACCTGCCCGCCAAGACGATCGCGTTCGTGGAATTCCTGTCGCAGCGCTTCGCGCGCCATCTGCGGGCGCCGGGCTCGGACGACGCGGTCTGGTGAACAGGCGCCCGCGTCCCGTCCCCTATCGGCCGGGACGACGCGCTAAACGTCCGCGCCCAGCCGCGCGCCGGCGCGGACAATGCCGCAGCGTTTGTGTGCGCGCATCACCACGCCGACTTCGCTGTTCAGCACGCCGTCCAGCTCGCCCAGGCGGCGCGTCACCACGTCCCACAGATGCAGGCTGTCGCGGCACAGCACGTGCCAGAACAGCTGCGACGCGCCGCTGGTGCCGAACAGGCAACGGGTATTGGGATCCAGCGCCAGGTGCGCGGCCAGCGCGTCCACGGCCTGCGGGCGCACCTGCACGGAAATCACCGCCTCCACCGGAAAGCCGACCAGCGCCGGTTCCACTTCCACGCGGAAACTCAGCGCGCGGCGCTCCACCATGTTGTGCAGCAGGCGCTGCGCGGTGGGTTCGCTGACGCCGGCATGCTCGGCCAGTTCCGCCAGGCTGGCGCGGCCGTCGCGCATCAGGTAGGCCACCATGCGCTGTTCGGCGTCGGTCAGGGCAGCGGGCGGCTGCACCAGCGCGGACTCGGCTGCGGCGCCATCCGCCTGGGCCTGGATGCGCCACTGGCCGGCGCGCCGGAACGGCCGCAGCACCAGCCGCGCCTCCACGTGTTCCACGCCTTCGATCGACGGCAGCACCCGCGTCACCACGTCCGGCATGTCAGTTGCGTCCGCCAGGGTCAGCTCGGCCATCAGGTCGGCCGAGCCGGCCAGCGTGACCACCAGCTGGCTGATGTCCAGCCGCGCCAACTGGTCCGCCACCTCCGGCACGCGGCCCGAACGGCAGCGCACCCAGGCGTGCAGCACCACGCCGCGGCCGGTGGCCAGCGGATCGGGTTCGGCAATGACGCGCAAGGCATCGGCATCCATCAGGCGCTTGAGGCGGCGCGCGACGGTGCGCTCGG
>NZ_DATCUY010000221.1:0-2343 GCF_036567245.1 Achromobacter sp.
CAGCGCGCGGGCAATCGCCACGCGTTGTTGCTGGCCGCCCGACAGGTTGGCGGGCCAGGCGTCGCGCTTGTCCAGCATGCCGACCTTGCGCAGCAGTTCCTCGGCGCGGGCGCGGGCGCGGTCCAGCGGCCACTTCTGTACCGTCAACAGTCCTTCCATGACGTTGCCGATGACGGTCTGGTGCGGGAACAGCTGGAAGTTCTGGAATACCATGCCGGTCTGCTTGCGCACGCGCTGGACCTGATCGCGCGACAGCTTGCGGCCGGGCTCGAACTGCACTGTTTCCGGTCCGATCTCCAGCGTGCCGCGGTCCGGCACTTCCAGCAGGTTCACGCAGCGCAGCAGGGTGCTTTTGCCGCTGCCGGACGGACCGATCAGGGCGGTGACGCTGCCTTCGGCGATGCTCACGTCCACCTGCTTGAGCACGGGATTGCCGCCGAACGCCTTCTCTATCTTTTCCAGGCGGATCATCGGTTTTTCTCGTTAAAGACCGCATGCTGGCCGAAGCGCCGTTCCAGGCGGACCTGCGCGGCGGACAGGACGGAGCTGAACACCAGGTAGATCAGCGCAGCCTCGGTGTACAGGATCAGCGGTTCATAGGTGACCGCGGCGATGCGTTGCGCGGCCTGGAAGATCTCGGGCACGGTCAGCACCGCCGCCAGCGAGGTGTCCTTGACCAGCGCGATGAAGGAATTGGACAGGGGCGGCACGGCCACCCGCGCCGCCTGCGGCAGGATGGTCCGGCGCAGCGCCTGCGCGCGCGTCATGCTCAGCGAATAGGCCGCTTCCCACTGGCCCTTGGTGATGGACTCGATGGCGCCGCGTATCACTTCCGAGTTGTAGGCGCCGACGTTGAGGGTGAAGCCGATCAGCGCGGCGGGCAGCGGGTCCAGCACGATGCCGACGCTGGGCAGGCCGTAGAAGATCACGAACAGCTGCACCAGCAGCGGCGTGCCGCGGATCAGCCACACGTAGAAGCGCACCAGGGCCACCAGCGGCGCCGGGCCGAACAGGCGGATCAGCGCCACCACGAAGGCCAGCGCCAGGCCCAGCGCAAACGACATCAGCGTAAGCGGAACCGTGAACATCAGTCCCGCGTGCAGCAGCGGCCAGAACGAGTCCAGCATCAGCTGCACCCAGGCCGGCACCGTCAAGTTGCCGAGTTGCGCCAGCAGCCAGTCGGGCAGGACGGATTGCAGCCAGGGGGGTAGCGTCATGTGCGCTCCGCTTGTTTATTGCGCCGACAGGTCCGTGCCGAAATACTTGACCGAGATGGTCTTGTAGGTGCCGTCCGCCTTGATGTCGGCCAGCGCCTTGTTGATGGCGGCCTGCAGCTCGGGGTTGCCCTTGCGGAGCAGCACGCCTGAATTGCTGAATTCGGCGGTCTTGTCGGTGGCGGCGATCTTTACCTTGGCATTGGGCTTCTGCTTCTTGAAGTCCAGGAACGACAGGTTGTCGTTGACGGTGGCTTCGACCCGGCCCGAGGTCAGCAGATCGATGGCTTCATTGAAGCCCTGCACCGCGATCACTTCCGCGCCGTGCTTTTGCGCCAGCTTGCCGAAGTTGCTGGTCAGCGTGTTGGCGGATTTCTTGCCCTTGAGGTCGTCGAAGGACTTGATGCTGGTGTTGTCGTCGCGCACGATCAGCACGGCGGCCGACGAGATGTAGGGATCGGAAAAGTCGTACTTGGCGCGGCGCGCGTCGGTGATGCCGACCTGGTTGATCACCGCGTCGTAGCGCTTGGCGTCCAGGCCGGCGATCAGGCCGTCCCACTTGCCTTCGACGAATTGCGCCTTGACGCCCAGGCGTTCGGCGATGGCGCGGCCGATGTCCACGTCAAACCCGGTAAGCTGCCCGGATGCGTCATGGAAAGTGAAAGGGGCGTAGGTGCCTTCGGTGCCGATCTTGAACACGCCGGCGGATTTGATCTGGTCCAGTCCGGATTGGGCGTGGGCCGCGGACAAGGCGGCGACCTGGACGAGGCCGGCGACGAACAGCGTACGGAAGAGTTTCATGGCGGTGCTCCACGGATGGCAGATATCTCGGTGGAGAGCATCCGGGCCTGCAATGCCCTCCGGCGTAGCCGCACTCTAACAACGCGCCTATTTTTCCACAAAGCATAAGGAATAGTAAAAATATAGCTGCAAGTCATATGGTGATGCCCATGCCCCGGCGCCTGACGACCGGGGTTCATCCAGGCAGGACTTAGATGGAGATCGGTGTGGAACAGCAATGGAACAGGCGGGCTTTCATGATGGCGGCCGCAGGCGCGGCGGCGGCAAGCGCAATGCCCGCCCAGGCCGCGGACGGCACGCGGCTGATGCCGGGCAGCGGCAGCATCAC
>NZ_DATCUY010000222.1:0-2004 GCF_036567245.1 Achromobacter sp.
ACCGTGGACAGCGTGGTAATGCCTGCCCTGCGGCTGTTGCTGCCGCGCCGGCCCGCGCTGCGGGTGCAGCTCACTCAGGGGCAGTCGGACGATCTCAACGAGCAGGTCGCGGGCGGCAAGCTGGACCTGGCGGTGACGCCGATCTATGCCGACGTGCCGGGCACGCTGAACCAGGAGCCGATCCGGGAGGATGGCTTGTGCGTGGCGGCCAGCCGCAAGCACCCGCTGGCCGCGCGGCGCAAGCTGGCCTTGCGCGACCTGGCCGACCAACGCTGGATCCTGCCCATGCCGGGTTCGGTGGCGCGCCACGCGCTGGAGGCCCGCTATGCCGAGGCTGGCCTGGCGCAGCCTTCGGCGGCGCTGGAGGTGCAGCATTTTTCCGGGGGCGCGCTGGCATTGCTGGCGGCCTCGGACCTGTTGGCGCTGATGCCGCAAAGCGCGCTGGGTCCGGACATCGCGGAGCTACCCGTGGCGCTGGGCCGGCCCCTGCGGCGCAGCATGGCGCTGGTCACGCGCCACGGCGCCACCTGGTCGCCGCTGATGCAGGAGTTCCGCGCGGCGGTGCTGGAGGCTGCTGCCTAGTACTCCGATTCCACCAGCCAGCTGATGGGGATCTCTGCCACGCTGGCGCTGGGCGGCAGTTCCAGCACCAGCCGGGCCATGCGGGAGGCAGGCGGAAACGCGCCAGGCGGATCTAGCGGAATGCCGTCCAGGCCAGAGTCAGCGAGAACAGGCCCAGGATGACGGAGGCGCCGCGCTGCGCTTGCGCCGGATCGATCCAGCGCGCCTTCGCGCTGCCCAGCGAGGCGCCGAACGCCACCCAGGCCAGGCCTATCGGCACCAGCAGCGTGGCGAATAGCGCCATGGCCGCCAGGTAGGCGGGCAGGCTCCAGAACGCCGTGGGCGGGAAAATCGCGCTGGCAAAGAGTATGCCCTTGGGGTTGAGCAGCGTGGCCGTGAACAGCGTGCGCATGCCGATGACCTGCCGCGCCACCGCGGGCAAGGCGCTGGCGGCGCGCCACATGCGCACGGCCAGGCAGGCGATGTAGACGCTGCTGGCGATGCGCACGCAAGCCGGCAGCCACGGCAGGGATCTTGCAGCCTGCTCAAGAAAGCGTCCCCAGAGCGAGATCGACACGACGTAGCCGGCCAGCTCGGCCACCGTCAGCCGCGCCGACCGGATGAAGCCTTGGCGCAGGCCGGCCGCGGCCAGCAGGGTATTGGTCGGGCCTGGCATGGCCAGGATGACGGTGACTCCGAAGGCGAACAATCCTGCGGCGGCAAGGTTAAACATGGATGGAACAGGGGGTGTTGAGCATGGCGGCGGGTAGTGTAGCGGCCCGCCAGACCAATTGGCGGCAACCCCCGGGCATGCCTCGGCCGCATCCAGGCTCAGGCCACTTGCGGAAAGCCTCCATAGGGTGCCCACCCCGATCCCGCGATGACGCCGCCGTCGCACGGAATGGTGGCGCCGGTGACTACCGCGGCCGCGGGCGACAGCAGGAAGAACACGACTTCCGCGATTTCGCGCGGTTGCATCAGGCGGCCCAGCGGCGTGGCGTTCAGGATCGGAGTCATGTCGCGCTCCCCCTGGCGCTCCTTGGGCCTGAGGAAAGGCGTGTCGGTCCAGCCCGGCGCGATGGCGTTGACGCGCACCCCGCGCCGAGCCCAGTGCACGGCCAGGGCTTCGGTCAGGTTCACGATCGCGGCCTTGGCCGGGCCGTAGGCCAGCACCGGCCCGGGACGGAACGACAGCACGGACGCCACGTTGACGACCGCGCCGCCGCCGCGCGCGGCCATGGCGCTGCCGAACACGCGACAGGACGTGTAGGTGCCCTTAAGGTGGGAATCCACCACCCGTTGCCAGTCCTCGACCGGATAGTCCTCGATGGCGGTGGGAACCTGGGCGATGCCGGCGCAGTTCACCAACCCCGTGACCGGCGGCAGCAGTGCGGCAAGCTGCTCTTGCGCAGTCCGCAGCCCGGCCTCGTCCAGCACGTCGCC
>NZ_DATCUY010000223.1:0-14376 GCF_036567245.1 Achromobacter sp.
CTGCCCGCCGATGCCGCCCGCGCCCATGCCGGCTGGCTGGCGGCCGGCGGCGAAACCTGGTCCGAGCTGGAGCCTGGCTTCGTGCCGGGGCTGGTCATCGACGGCCTGTTCGGCATAGGCTTGAACCGTCCGCTGGGCGCCGACTGGCAGGCGCTGGTGGACACGGTCAACGCCTGGAACGTACCGGTACTGGCGCTGGACGTGCCCAGCGGCATAGACGCGGATAGCGGCGAGGCCCTGGGCCGTCCGATGCGGGCACGCTGGACCCTGTCATTCATCGGCCGGGCGAGGGGGCTGGAGCGCCCGGGTCCGGGACGCGACGCCTGCGGCATATCGGAAGTGGAGACGCTGGGCGTGGTCCTAGCCCCGGCGGGCTGACCCGCCATACTGGCTTGCGCGCTCAGGCGGGCTTGCCGCCGAAGCGCGCGGCGATATCCGCAGCCAGTGGCGCGTAGCGCTCGTTGTCGCGGCTGGCCAGCGCGTCCAGGTGCGCTTCCGAGGCGTCGAATACCTGCCAGTAGATGCGTCCGCAGATCTCGCGGGCGGCATGGCCCGGCCAGTCCTCGGGCAGCATGGGGCCGGGTAGTTGGGGGTCATGCAGGACAATCCGGCGCCAGCTGTGCAGCAGCATCACCCGCACGATGAAGGCTTCGCCGGGCGCGGGCGGGGTCTCCAGCAGCTTTTCCAGCGGGCCGAAATTCTTGGAGAACTGGCGGTACTGCTCGGCCAGCTCGTCCAGGTTCCAGCATTGCGAGGCCAGGCTGGCTATCGGCAGCCCGCCGGCGCCGGCCAGGTCGCGGGCCGACAGCACCAGCGCCCGGTCCGGGATGCCCAGCTTTTCCAGGATGTCGTGCGCGGCGCTCGCCTCGGTGTGCGGATGCGCGAACAGCCCCGGCGCGATCATGCCGAAACCCTCCCAGACCAGTTCCCGGCGCAGTTCCGCGCGTTCGGCCAGCCCGTTGCCGGTGCGCGGCAGGGCGACCAGCGTCCATTCCCCGTTCCATTCCTGGGGCGGGCCGACATAGATGCGCTGCGAGGCGTGCGCGGTATGGCGCAAGCCTTGCTCGGAAATCAGGTAGAGGCTGCGCCGCCCGTGACGTTCCGATTGCAGCCAGTTCTGGGCCACCAGGCGGAAGACGCTGGTGCGCAGCAGGCGTTCATTGATGCCCAGCGGGGCCAGCAGCTCGATCAGGTCGCCCAGCCAGATGGCGCCGCCATGCGGGGCCAGCGCGTCGCCGAGCAGGCTGACGCAGAGCGATTTCGCGCGCGGCGGATCGTTCTTGATCAGGCGTGACAGAAAGCGGTCCAGGGGCGACTGAGGGTTTGCCATTAGAGGGGGCGCGGGCGGCCGATATCGGGATCTGCAATATGATACATAAATCCAATGTGATACAGATTTGAGTTTGACAATGAATTTTTTGTATTAAATAATCCTTGTATGACATGACGGCACTGCGCAACGTTTGCTTTGCGTTTTCGCAAACCGTCTTCAAGGAGACAAACATGTACGCTCAACTCGTCGAAACCGGCGTCAAGCAGGTCAAGACCGCGGACCAGCTCGAAGGCCGGGAACAGACGTTCCAGCGCCGGATCGACGACGGCGTCCGCATCGAGGCCAAGGACTGGATGCCGGATGCCTACCGCAAGACGCTGGTGCGCCAGATTTCCCAGCACGCGCACTCCGAAATCGTGGGCATGCTGCCCGAAGGCAACTGGATCACCCGTGCGCCTTCGCTCAAGCGCAAGGCCATCCTGCTGGCCAAGGTCCAGGACGAAGCCGGCCACGGCCTCTACCTGTACAGCGCCGCCGAGACCCTGGGCGTGTCGCGCGACGACCTGATCGACGACCTGCACGCCGGCCGCGCCAAGTACTCCAGCATCTTCAATTACCCCACGCTCAGCTGGGCCGACATCGGCATGATCGGCTGGCTGGTCGACGGCTCGGCCATCATCAACCAGATCCCGCTGTGCCGCTGCTCCTACGGCCCCTATGCGCGGGCCATGGTGCGCGTCTGTAAGGAAGAGTCCTTCCACCAGCGCCAGGGCTACGACCTGCTGATGCAGATGTGCCTGCACGGCACGCCCGAGCAGAAGGCCATGGTGCAGGACTCGCTGAACCGCTGGTGGTGGCCGGCGCTGATGATGTTCGGTCCCTCGGATGCCGATTCGCCCAACAGCGCCCAGTCCATGGCCTGGAAGATCAAGCTCTTCTCCAACGACGAGTTGCGCCAGAAGATGGTGGACCAGACCGTGCCGCAGGCCGAGTACCTGGGCTTGACGGTGCCGGATCCCGACCTCAAGTGGAACGCCGAGCGCGGCCATTACGACTTCGGCGAGATCGACTGGAGCGAGTTCTACGCGGTGCTCAAGGGCAATGGCCCCTGCAACCGCGAACGCCTGGCCGCGCGCGTCAAGGCGCACGAGGACGGCGCCTGGGTGCGCGATGCGCTGGTCGCCTACGCCGACAAGCAGGCCGAGCGCAAAGCAGCCTGAACTCGCGTCCGGGCTCCACTCTTCTTCACCACCATTGCAAACCGGAGCGCGCGGCGCGCGCCCGGCATTCGAGGATATCCATCATGAGCAAAGACTGGCCTTTGTGGGAAGTGTTCATCCGCAGCCAGCACGGCCTGGCGCACAAGCACGTCGGCAGCCTGCACGCATCCGACGCCGAAATGGCGATCAACCACGCCCGCGACGTCTACACCCGCCGCAACGAGGGCCTGAGCATCTGGGTGGTGCGCGCCTCCGACATCGCGGCCAGCAGCCCGGGCGACAAGGATCCGCTGTTCGAGCCCGCCAACAGCAAGGTCTACCGGCATCCGACGTTCTTCCCGATGCCCGAAGAAATCAAGCACATGTAAGACGGCGGGGGAGACATGGACAAGACTCTGTTTGAATACCTGCTGCGCCTGGGCGATTCCTCGCTCATCCTGTCGCAGCGGCTGGGCGCCTGGACCGGCCACGGCCCGATCCTGGAAGAAGACCTGGCGCTGACCAATACCGCGCTCGACCTGCTGGGCCAGGCCCGCATGTGGCTGACGCTGGCGGGCGAAGTCGAAGGCGCCGGCCGCGACGAAGACGCGCTGGCCTACCTGCGCGACGCGCACCAGTTCCACAACGTGCTGCTGGCGGAACGCCCCAACGGCAACTACGCCGACACCATGGCGCGCCAGTTCCTGTTCGACGTCTGGCACTACTTCCTGCTGCAGCGGCTGGAGCAGTCGGGCGACGAACGCGTCGCCGCCATCGCGGCCAAGGCCATCAAGGAAGTGACCTATCACGTGCGCCGTTCCTCGGACATGGTGGTGCGCCTGGGCGACGGCACGGCGGAAAGCCATACCAAGATGCAGGCGGCCATCGACGACGCCTGGCGCTTCACCGGCGAACTGTTCGCCGACGACGCCATCGACCATGATGTCGCCGCCCGCGGCATCGGCTGCGAGCTGTCGGCCTTGCGCCAGCCCTGGCTGGCCCACGTGTGTGAAGTGCTGGAAGAAGCCACCCTGACCGTGCCTGACGAGTCCGCCGCCAACCATCTGGCGTACCGCGGCGGCCGCCAGGGCAGGCACACCGAGGAACTGGGCTACGTGCTCGCCGAAATGCAGTTCCTGCCGCGCGCCTATCCCGGAGCCACCTGGTGAACGCGCTCGCGCCCGTATCCGCCGACCAGGTCTACACCTGGCTGCAGGAGGTTCCCGATCCGGAGATCCCCGTGCTGTCCGTGGTGGATCTGGGCGTGGTGCGGGACGTGTCCTGGGACGGCGACGCCTGTGTCGTGGTCATCACGCCCACGTACTCCGGTTGTCCGGCCATGCGCGAGATCACCCAGGACATCCAGCAGACGCTGGCCCGCCACGGCATCGACGAGGTCCGCGTGGAAACACGGCTGGCGCCGGCCTGGACCACCGACTGGATGAGCGAAAAGGGACGCGAGGCGCTCAAGGGCTACGGCATCGCCGCGCCCGCCGAACGCGCCGTCGACATCTCGGGCATCAGCCGGCGCGCGGCCGGCCCTGCCATCGCCTGCCCGCGCTGCGGTTCGAAAGACACGCGCCTGGTCAGCAACTTCGGCTCCACGTCGTGCAAGGCGCTGTATCGCTGTGTGTCTTGCCGCGAGCCCTTCGATTATTTCAAGACTCACTGAGAGCGGTTTCGCAATGAGCCAGAACCAATTCCATTCCTTGACGGTGGCCTCGGTGGCGCGCAACACGCGCGACGCCGTGGTCGTGACCTTCGACCTGCCCGAGACGCTGGCGCAAGAGTTCGCCTTCCAGCCGGGCCAGTACCTGACGCTGCGCACCGAGCTGAATGGCCAGGAACAGCGCCGCTCCTATTCGATCTGTTCCGCGCCCCACGACAAGCTGCTGCGCGTGGCGATCAAGAAGGTGGACGAGGGCGTTTTTTCCAGCTGGGCCAACCATGAGCTGCAACCGGGCCAGACCCTGGAAGTCATGGCGCCGGCCGGCAACTTCACCGTCGATTTTTCCCCCGGGAACAAGCGCCACTATGTGGCGTTCGCCGTAGGCAGCGGCATCACGCCCGTGTTCTCGCTGGTCAAGACCGCGCTGTCGACCGAGCCCGACAGCACGTTCACGCTGTTCTTCGGCAACCGCGCCTCGTCGGCGGTGCTGTTCCGCGAAGAGATCGAAGACCTGAAGAACCTCTACATGGAGCGCTTCTCGCTGGTCTACATCATGAGCCGCGAGACCCAGGACATCGAACTCTTCAACGGCCGCCTCGACGGCGACAAGGTCGACCAGCTGATGGCGGCCTGGATGAGTCCCGAGGATATCGATTACGCTTTTGTCTGTGGCCCGCAGACCATGACCGAAAGCGTGGTCGAGCGGCTGCAGGCCCGCGGCATTCCGAAGTCGAACATCAAGTTCGAACTGTTCGGCGCGCCCAAGGGGCCGCGCGCATTGCGCACCGGCCAGGACGCCCGCCAGGCGCCCGGCAAGGGCCAGTGCGAGGTGACCGTGGTGCAGGACGGCCACAGCCGTATGTTCGTGATTGAAAAGAATAAAGACAGCGTGCTGGATTCGGCGCTGGCGCAAGGCATCGAACTGCCGTATTCGTGCAAAGGCGGAGTGTGTTCCACCTGCCGCTGCAAGGTCATCGAAGGCGAGGTGGACATGGACGCCAACTTCGCCCTGGAAGACTACGAAGTGGCGCGCGGTTTCATCCTGAGCTGCCAGAGCTTTCCGGTCAGCGACCGCCTGGTCATCGACTTCGACCAGGAAACCTGACCCGGCCCGCGCCAGGCAGAAAAAACCACATCTATTTGGAGAGACGCAGTGTCCCAACAATTCTTCGAACGCCACCAGCCCCTGCTGGAACAAGCCATGGCCGCCGCCTCCTTGCGCGGCTACTGGAGCCCTTTCGCCGAGTCGCCCAGTCCCCGCAACTATGGCGAGACCGCCAACGACGAGGGCCGCGCCGCTTTTGAAGCGCTGCAAGGCAAGCCTTTCCCGCTGAACCTGCATGACGCCGATGGCACCGTGGGCGGCGAGCAGTCGCCCTTTGGCTTCGATCTGGGCATCACCTATCCGCGCGTGCCCGCCGCCAAGCTGATCGCCGCTTCCAAGCGCGCGCTGGAAGACTGGCGCCGCGCCGGCCCGCGCGCCTGGGTGGGCGTTTCGTTGGAAATCCTGTCCCGCCTGAACAAGCGCAGCTTCGAGATCGCCTACGCGGTCCAGCACACCACCGGCCAGGGCTTCATGATGGCCTTCCAGGCCGGCGGCCCGCACGCGCAAGACCGCGGCTTCGAAGCCGTGACTTACGCCTGGCAGGAAATGTCGCGCATCCCCGGCGTGGCCGTCTGGGAAAAGCCGCAGGGCAAGAATGATCCGATCCGCATGGAAAAGCAGTTCACCGTGGTGCCGCGCGGCGTCGCGCTGGTGATCGGCTGCTCCACCTTCCCGACCTGGAACGGCTACCCCGGCCTGTTCGCCAGCCTGGCTACCGGCAACACGGTCATCGTCAAGCCGCACCCCGGCGCCATCCTGCCGCTGGCCATCACCGTGAAGGTGGCGCGCGAAGTGCTGCAGGAAGCGGGCTTCGATCCGGACGTGGTGCTGCTGGCCGCGCATGCCGCCGGCGATGACACCGCGCAGAAGTTGGCGCTGGACCCGGCCGTCAAGATCGTCGACTTCACCGGCAGCACCGCCAACGGCGACTGGCTGGAAAACAATGCCCGCCAGGCGCTGGTCTACACCGAGAAGGCCGGCGTCAACCAGGTCATCATCGATTCCACCGACGACCTGAAGGGAGTGGCCCGCAACCTGGCATTCTCGCTGGCCCTGTACTCGGGCCAGATGTGCACCGCGCCGCAGAACATCTACGTGCCGCGCGACGGCATCCAGACGCCGGAAGGCCGCGTCAGCTTCGATGAAGTCGCCGCCGCCCTGGGCGCCGCGGTCGAGAAGGTCGGCGCCGATGCGGCCAAGGCCGTCGAGTTGACCGGCGCGATCCAGAACCAAGGCATTGTCGAGCGCATCGAGAAGGCCCGCGCGCTGGGCCTGCCGGTGGTGGCCGACAGCAAGGCGCTGACGCATCCGCAGTTCGAGAACGCCCGCGTCCGCACGCCGCTGCTGCTGCGCACGGAAGCCGGCAATGCCGCCATCAGCCAGGAATGGTTCGGCCCGATCGCCTTCGTGGTGGCTACCGACTCCACCGCCCACAGCATCCAGCTGGCGCGCGACAGCGTCATCCAGCATGGCGCGCTGTCGTTGTCGGCGTACACCACCAATGACGCCGTCGCCGACCAGGTGCAGGACGCCGCCGAAGTCTCGGGCGTGTCGCTGTCGTTGAACCTGACGGGCGCCGTGTTCGTCAACCAGACCGCCGCGTTCAGCGACTTCCACGGCACCGGCGCCAACCCGGCCGCCAATGCCGCGCTGTCCGACTCGGCCTTCGTGTCCAACCGCTTCCGCGTGGTGCAAACCCGCCGTCATGTCTGAACGGGGGGCCGACATGAGCTACCAGGATATCCAATTCGACCTGTCGGGCGGCATCGCGCGCCTGACGCTGAACCGTCCCGACAAGCTGAACAGCTTCACGGCCAACATGCACGGCGAAGTGGCTGATGCGCTGACCCGTGTCGAGACCGAAGGCGCGCGCGTGCTGGTGCTGACCGGCGCGGGCCGCGGCTTCTGCGCCGGCCAGGACCTGAGCGAGCGCAAGCCCGCCGCCGACGGCACGCCGCCCGACCTGGGCGAGACCGTCGACAAGTTCTACGGGCCGCTGGTGCGCCGCGTCAACGCCTTGCCCATGCCGGTCGTGGTGGGCGTGAACGGCGTGGCCGCCGGCGCGGGCGCCAATCTGGCGTTCGCTGGCGACATCGTCATCGCCAAGGCTTCGGCCACGTTCATCCAGTCGTTCTGCCGTCTTGGGTTGATCCCCGACACCGGCGGCACCTTCGTGCTGCCGCGCCTGGTGGGCCGCGCCCGCGCCATGGGCCTGGCCATGCTGGGCGACAAGCTCAGCGCCAAGCAGGCCGAAGAGTGGGGCCTGATCTGGCAATGCGTGGCGGACGAGGAATTCGACGCCGCGCTGGAAGGCTTGGCGCAGCACTTCGCCAAGGCGCCCACCAAGGGCCTGGCGTTTACCAAGCGGGCCATGCAGGCCAGCCTGGCCAATGACCTGTCCACCCAGCTGGACCTGGAGCGCGACATGATGCGCGAACTGGGCCGCAGCGCGGACTATGCGGAAGGCGTGGCCGCCTTCCTCGGCAAGCGCGAACCGCAATTCAAGGGGCAATAAGAATGAACGCACATGTTCCCGCGGTCGAAGTGCCGACCGATCCCCAGGAGCTGGCGCAGGCCGTCGGTACCGCGATGTACGCGGACGACGCGGCGTCGCAGGGCCTGGATATGAAAGTCGAGGAAATGGCGCCGGGTTTTGCGCGCCTGACGATGCGCGTGCGCGCCGACATGCTGAATGGCCACAAGACCTGCCACGGCGGATTCATCTTCGCCCTGGCGGATAGCGCCTTTGCTTTTTCCTGCAATTCGCGCAACGTCAGCACCGTGGCGTCGGGCTGCACCATCGATTACCTGGCCCCGGGTTTCGAAGGCGACCTGCTGACCGCAGTGGCGCAGGAACGCTCGCTGGCCGGCCGCACCGGCGTCTACGACGTGACGGTGACCAACCAGGATGGGCGCAACGTGGCGCTGTTCCGCGGCCGCTCCTATCGCATCAAGGGGCAGATCGTCGGCGTCCCCGCGGACGCTTGAGCCAGCCATCCAACCAAAGATACGGCCGCGGGCCGGGCCGCGAGTGGGCAGGGCTTCCGCCCGCCGCGTGACCGGGCTCCGCGCAGAGAGAATTTCAGGAGAGAGATAACCATGTCCAACACCATGAGCAAGCCGGGGCTGGACCCCATCGAGCATGCCAGCGAGGATGAGCTGCGCGCGCTGCAGCTGGAGCGGCTGAAGTGGTCGCTCAAGCATGCCTACGACAACGTGCCGCACTACAAGAAGGCCTTCGATGAAGCCGGCGTGCACCCCGATGACCTGAAGCAGCTGTCCGATATCTCGAAGTTCCCCTTCACCACGAAGAAGGAACTGCGCGAGAACTATCCCTTCGGCATGTTCGCCGTGCCGCGCGAGCGCATTTCGCGCATCCACGCCTCCAGCGGCACTACCGGCAAACCGACAGTGGTGGGCTACACCCAGGGCGACCTGGACAACTGGGCCAACCTGGTGGCGCGTTCCATCCGCGCGGCGGGCGGCAAGCCCGGCGACACGGTGCACGTGGCCTACGGCTACGGCCTGTTCACGGGCGGCCTGGGCGCGCATTACGGCGCGGAACGCCTGGGCTGCACGGTCATCCCGATGTCGGGCGGGCAGACTGAAAAGCAGGTGCAACTGATCAACGATTTCCGTCCGGACATCATCATGGTCACGCCCTCCTACTTCTGCAATATTCTGGAGGAACAGCGTCGCCAGGGGATTGATCCGCGTCAAAGTTCGCTGCGCATCGGCATCTTCGGCGCGGAACCCTGGACCGGGCAGATGCGCGCCGATATCGAGACCGAAGCCGGCATCGACGCCGTGGACATCTACGGCCTGTCCGAAGTGATGGGACCGGGCGTGGCCAGCGAATGCGTCGAGACCAAGGACGGCCCGGTGGTCTGGGAAGACCATTTCTACGCGGAAATCATCAATCCCGACACGGGCGAACCCGTGGCCGACGGCGAGCCGGGCGAACTGGTGTTCACCTCGCTGACCAAGGAAGCGATGCCCATCGTCCGCTACCGCACCCGCGATCTGACGCGCTTGCTGCCGCCGACCGCGCGCAGCATGCGGCGCATCGGCAAGATCACCGGCCGCAGCGACGACATGCTGATCGTGCGTGGCGTCAACATGTTCCCGACCCAGGTCGAGGAGCTGGTGCTGAAGATCGCCCAGCTGGCTCCGCACTACCAGCTGGTGCTGTCGCGCACCGGTAATATGGACGAGCTGGAAATCCTGACCGAATTGCGCGCCGAGTTCTCGACCTTGTCGGATGCGGAACGCGCGAACCTGGGCAAGCAGCTGCAGCACGCGGTCAAGACGCACATCGGCGTCAGCGCCCGCATCCAGGTGTCGGACTCGGGCCACGTGGAACGCACGCTGACCGGCAAGGCGCGCCGCGTGATCGACAAACGGCCGAAATAAGGTCCAAAAAAAAGCAGCCGCAAGGCTGCTTTTTTTACTTGATCGTCCCGCGCACGATGCGCCGGTACCAGTAGTGCAGCAGGGCGGCCGACAGGCCCAGGCCGACCATGGCCATCAGCCACATGCTGCCCGCGCCCTGGGGCGAGCCCGGCACCAGGATGGCGCGCACCCCGTCCAGACCGCCGCGGCCCGGGCCGAAGCCGAACCACCAGCCGCCGACCAGTCCCACGCCCGCCAGCGCCACCACCTGCAGCAGCAGGGGGACTACCGCCACCTTGTAGGCGCGCAGCAGGTAGGAGTTGATGCACTGCATCGAATCGAACAGGTGGAACAGGGGCAGGACAGCCAGCAGCGTGGTCGCCACGGCGGCCACCTCGGGATTGTTGGTGTAGGCGGCCAGGATGAGCGGCCGGCCGGCCAGCAGCACCCCCGCAGTCAGCAGCGCGCCCAGGATGCCCAGCGTCAGGCCCGCCATGCCAGTGCGGTGCGCATGTGCGAGATTGCCCGCGCCAATGGCCTGCGCGGTCAGGGCGGCCGTGGCCACGCCCAGCGCCATCGGCATCATGTAGCAGAGCGCGGCCAGGTTGGACATGATCTGGTGGCCGCCAGTCACGAAGGTGCCTTCGCGCGCCACCAGCAGGGCCATGAACGTAAAGGCCGACACTTCCACCAGATACGAGCCGCCCATGGGGATGCCCAGGCGCAACAGCTCCTTCAGCGTCTTCCAGTCGGGCTTGCCGACATGCAGCTTGAAGCGCCGGTAGTAGCGGTCATGGGTGATGACCCACAGGCCCAGGCCCAGGCTCATCCACGACACCACGGCTGTCGCCAGGCCGGCGCCAGTGGCGCCCATGGCCGGCAGGCCAAGATTGCCGTAGATGAAGAGCCAGTTGAAGAAGGCCTTGAAACCGATCGCCGTCAGGTTGATGGCCATGACCAGCTTGGGGCGCGAGACCGAGGTACCCAGCGCGTAGATGGTGCGGAACACCAGCGCCGCGGGCAGGGCCAGCACCAGGGCCTGCAGATACGAGCCGATGCGTTCGCGCACGCCCGGGGCGACTTCTCCCGACATGGAGAGCCACATGTCCGGGAACAGCAGCAGCACGGCGCCCGCCACCGACAGCCCCAGCGCCAGCCACACGCCTTGACCCCAGCTGCGGCCAACTTCAAGATTGTTGCCGGCGCCGAAGTGCTGGGCCAGGATGGGGATCAGGGCGTGCACCACGCCCATCAGCCCGACAAAGATGGTGATGTAGATGGATGCGGACAAGGCCATCGCCGCCAGGTCGGCGGCGCTGGAGTGGCCGGTCATGGCGGTGTCGAGCACGCCGAAGGAGATGCCGGCCCATTGGCTGACCAGCACCGGCCAGGCCTGCCTGGCGATGCCGCGCAGGGTGGCGCCGAAGCTCATCGGCGCGGCGGGCGCCGGCGTCATCGGGGCGAGCCGACCCTGAGCAGGCGGAACACTTCCTGGCGATCAGCGCGCCGGCCGCCTTGCCACAGCACCTCGGCGCCGTCGCTGTAGGCGGCGGTATTGTCCCGCAGGCTCTGGTTGCTGGTCTGCTGCAGCACCAGCGTGCACTTGGAGTCGAACGTGAACGTCAGGTTATTGAAGATCAGGAACGAGGCGCGCTGCCCGCTGCCCAGGCTTAGTCCGCGCACGCACTCGCCGGGGCGCAGGTTCTGCTCCAGAGCCTGGGCCAACTGGCCCGACACGGTGCGATAGCTGCGGGCGTAGTCCACCGCGGGCTGCCACAACAGCACCAGCAGGATCCAGGTGACAGTCAGGCCACCGGCCGACAGCACGGTGCCGCGCCACAACGCTTGCGGCCGCACTCGCAGCCGCCACACCACCAGCGCGATCCAGCCCACGGTGAAACCCACGGCCAGCGCGAATGCCACCCAGGAGATCTCGGGCTGGTAGCCGGTGGTCTGGCGCGCGATGTTGCGGGAAATCTGCGCCGGCCACTGGAAGTGCAGGGCGACCCAGCCCAGCCAGACCGTGGCCGCCGTCAGCGAAAAGCACATGACGGCGAACCAGTCCAGGGTGTTGACCACGCCGCGGCGCAGCGTGGGCAGCGAAAACGCGCCCAGCACCGCGCAAGGCACGGCCAGCAGCACATATTCGGAGTCAGACGCTTCTTCCAGGCCGAACAGCGCTGCGGCGGAGCACACCAACAGGGCAAGGGGCAGCCAGATATGGGGCGCATAGAGCCAGCCGCGCCAGCGCCAGATGGCCAGCAGGGCCAGCGGCCAGGTGGGCCACAGGTACCAGGGCAGGTCGCGCAGGGTGCGCCCGATGTCGTGCCAGGAGGGCACGGCGAAGGACGACAGGTTCCAGATCTTCCAGTTGCGGATCCAGTACTCGCTGCTATGGCTGGCAGGGATCCACCAGGCCAGGATCAGGAGGGCGGCCAGCAGCGCGGTCCAGGGCAGCCAGCGCCGGCATTTCCATAGCTGGCTGCGCGGGTAGAACGCCAAGACCGTGCCCACCATGATGGGGATGGCGCCGACCCAGCCGCGGGTCAGAAAGCTGGCCGCCAGCGCAATGCCCAGCGTGGTGCTACCGGTGAACGGCCGGTCTATGCTGCGCGCCAGCGAATAGAAGGCTAGCGCCTGCCATGCCATGATGGCGGGCACGACGGTGGTTTCGTGGGTGCGCTGCAGGATGCCGACCGTGGCCAGCAGCAGGAGCAGGGCGGCGTCGGCCAGCATGCGCCCGTAGTCGCGGGGTTCTGGCTCGCCGCCGAAGGGCAGGGCCAGCGGTTGCGCTTCGGCGCGGCGGCCCAGCAGATAGGTGCCGTACCAGACGCTGGTCGCGGTGATGCCGAACCACAGCAGATTGGGCAGGCGGCCGGCGGTGATGTCGCCGATGAAGGGGCCGAACAGCCAGACGCAGATGGCGCCCACCCAGGTGATCAGCGGTCCTTCCTCGGCGTGGGCCAGGTGTCCCACCTGCGGCAGCAGCCAGGTGATGCCGCCTTCGCGGATCGCCGTGAGCATGGTTGCCAGCCCCACCGCATCATCTGTTTTCCACGGGTCGCGCATGAACAGGCCGGCCACGATATAGGCCAGCGCCAAGCCCAGCAGAATCAGCCTGGGCAGTTTCGCGGTGGCCACGGACGTGAGCCGGGCCGGAGTGGAGATGGAAAGTGGGGACACGGGCGTTAATGTAACCGAGTGGTCTGATTGCGCTAATACCCAGCGTCATGATTGGACTGCCGGGGAGAAAAAAAAGCAGCCCGGAGGCTGCCTTTTTGCTGCGGCTCCCGCGGGAGCGACAGGATCAGGAAGCGGACTTGACCGTGCCGGCAGTGCGGGCGAAACGGGCGCGGAACTTTTCCACGCGGCCGGTTTCGACGATGCGGGTCTGGGCGCCCGTGTAGAACGGATGCGATTCGGAGGTCACGTCGCACTTGAAGAGCGGGTACGTCTTGCCGTCGATTTCAACGGTTTCGCGCGTGTGCACGGTCGAACGGGTGATGAACTTGTTGCCCGTTTGCAGATCGGCGAAGACGACTTCGCGGTATTCGGGGTGAATGCCTTCTTTCATGGTGCTTTCCTAGGGCTCTTACGAGCCTTGCAAGTTGTTAGGGTCGCCAGCCAGGATGCGCGGTAATCCCGCCCGCTTGGTAAATCCGCCGATATGTTCATCGGATTTTGCCCAGCGGCCGGATACTCGTCGACTGTTCCAGCCACGTATCCAAAAAGTAACCCCAAATTCTAGCATGGGAATTTTGGCCGGGCCAAGAGGAAACGAGACCCTTGGGGAGAGGCGTCCTTGCTGGAAATTGGGGGCAGATTAGGGTTTAAAGATCCGTGCGTAGCTTCCAGATCTCAGGGAACAGCACCACTTCCAGCATGCGCCGCAGGTAGTCCACTCCCGACGTGCCGCCGGTGCCGCGCTTGAAGCCGATGACGCGTTCAACGGTGGTCACGTGGCGAAAGCGCCACAGGCGGAACGCGTCTTCCAGGTCAGTCAGCTTTTCCCCCAGCTGGTACAGGTCCCAGTAGCGGTCGGGCTCGCGGTAGACCGTCAGCCAGGCGGCTTCCACCCCGGCCGACGCCTGGTAGGGCTGGGTCCAGTCGCGGTCGAGGTGGTCGGCCGGCACGTCCAGGCCGTGGCGGGCCAGCAGCCGCAACGCCTCGTCATACAGCGACGGAGCTACATAGGCGCTGCGGACCTGGGCCAGCAGGTCATCGCGATGCGCATGCGGCTTGAGCATGGCGGCGTTCTTGTTGCCCAGCAGGAATTCGACCTGGCGGTACTGGTAGCTCTGGAATCCGCTGGAGCGCGCCAGATAGGGGCGCAGCGCGGAGTATTCGGGCGGGGTCATGGTCGCCAGCACGTCCCACGCATGGACCAGCTGTTCCATGATTTTGCTGACGCGGGCCAGCATCTTGAAGGCGGGCTGCAGCCGGTCGGCGGCCACGTTGGCGATGGCGGCGCGCAGTTCGTGCAACATCAGCTTCATCCAGAGTTCGCTGGTCTGGTGCTGGATGATGAAGAGCATCTCGTTGTGCTCGGGCGACAGAGGATGCTGCGCGCCCAGCAGTTCGTCCAGATGCAGGTAATCGCCGTAGGTCATGTCGCGCGTGAAGTCCAGCTGCGCTTTTTCCTGGCGGACGATGTCTTCGGGGCGTTCGGAGTGGCTCATGCGCGGCCTCCTTGGCAGGGCGGCGCGGCGCGGCGCGCGGAGGCGGGCAGGGCGCGCCA
>NZ_DATCUY010000224.1:0-3791 GCF_036567245.1 Achromobacter sp.
CCCCCGCCACGCCCGCGCTGGCCGCGGATGCCTATCCCTCGGCCCGGCCGGTGACGCTGATCGTGCCCTTCCCGCCCGGCGGCCCCACCGACGCCCTGGCGCGCCGGCTGGCCGACAAGCTGCGGCAGCCGCTGAACCAGAACGTCATCGTCGAGAACCGCGCCGGCGCGGGCGGCAACATTGGCTCTGAATACGTGGCCACCGCCAAGCCCGACGGCTACACCCTGCTGTTCGGCACCTCCGGCCCGCTGGCGATCAACGTCAGCCTGTACAAGAAGCAGGGCTACAACCCCGAGACCAGCTTCGCGCCCATCATCCGCATCGGCCATCTGCCCAACATCCTGGTGGTGAACCCCTCGGTACCCGCCAACAACGCGCAGGAACTCATCGCCTACGCCAAGAAGAATCCGGACAAGCTGAGCTATGCCTCGTCGGGCAACGGCGCCTCGTCGCACCTGGCCGGGATCCTCTTCAACAACATGGCCGGCACCCAGATCATGCACATCCCCTACAAGGGCACGGGCCCGGCGCTCAACGACCTGCTGGGCGGACAGGTGTCGATGTCGTTCACCGACATCCTGACCGCGCTGCCCTACATCAAGGCGGGCAAGCTGCGCGCCATCGGCCTGGCCAGCGCCCAGCGCTCGGACGCCCTGCCCGACCTGCCCACGCTTTCCGAGCAAGGGCTCAAGGGCTACGACGTCAGCGTGTTCTTCGGCATCGTGGCGCCCAAGGGCACGCCGGCCGATGTGGTGGACACCTTGAACCGCGCCTTCAAGACCGCGCTGTCCGATCCCGAGGTCGCGCAGACGCTGCGCAGCCAGGGCATCGTCGAAGCCCAGGACCAGACGCCGCAAGGCCTCGCCACCTTCATCTCGTCCGAAGTGCCCAAATGGCGCGACCTGATCAAGAGCGCCCACGTTTCCATCGACTGAACGGACCCCACATGGCTGCAACCCTGCCCAACGCCGGCGCCCTGGCCGGCTGCAAAGTGATAGACCTGTCGCGCGTGCTGGGCGGCCCCTATTGCACGCAGATCCTGGCCGACCACGGCGCCGACGTGCTGAAGATCGAGCCGCCCGGCGGCGACGAAACGCGCGGCTGGGGGCCGCCCTTCCTGGGCGACACGGCGTCCTACTTCATCGGCGTGAACCGCAACAAGGACGGCATGACGCTGGACCTGTCGCAGGCCGCGGGCCAGGAGCTGCTGCGCCACCTGCTGGCCGATGCCGACGTGCTGGTCGAGAACTTCAAGCCCGGCACGCTGGAAAAATGGGGCCTGGGATATGACACGCTGAGCCGCGACTTCCCCGCGCTGATCCATTGCCGGGTCAGCGGCTTCGGCGCCGACGGGCCGCTGGGCGGCCTGCCTGGCTACGACGCCTGCGCCCAGGCCATGTGCGGCCTGATGAGCGTGAACGGCGACGCGGACGGCGAAGCCACCCGCGTCGGCCTGCCGGTGGTGGACATGGTGACTGGCCTGAATGCGGCCGTGGCCATCCTGCTGGCCCTGAATGAGCGCACACGCAGCGGCCTGGGGCAATTCCTGGATATCACGCTGTACGACTGCGCCTTGTCGCTGCTGCATCCGCACGCGCCCAATTACTTCTACAGCGGCAAGGTGCCCGCGCGCAGCGGCAACGCGCATCCGAACATCGCGCCCTACGAAACGCTGCCCACCGCCAGCGGCCCGATCTTCCTGGCGGTCGGCAACAACCGCCAGTTCGCGCAGCTGGCGCAGACGCTGGAGGCGCCGGGGCTGGCCGAGGATGCGCGCTACGCCACCAACGCCGACCGCCTGCGCAACCGCCAGGCCTTGCGCGACGACCTGTCCGCGCTGCTGGCGGACCACGACGCCGCCGCGCTGTCCGACCGCCTGCTGCGTTGCGGTGTGCCCGCGGCTGCCGTGCAGACCGTGGACCAGGCGCTGGCGCATCCGCATACCCGCCATCGCGGCATGGTGCTGGAGCAAGGCGACTACCGCGGCGTGGGCTCTCCGATCAAGCTGTCGCGCACGCCAGCAACACTACGCAAGCTGCCGCCGGCGCTGCGTCCCGCCGACGCCGGCAAGTAAACCGGCACGGCCTCAGCCGCCCTGGGCGACGCCCTCGCGGCGCGGATCGGCGCCGCCTTGCAAGCCGCCAGCGTCGATCACGATGCCGTGGATGCCGCTGGGAAACTCAAGAATCCGCACCGGGTGCCCCATGCGCTCAAGCTCAGGCGCCAGCGCCTCCAGGGTGGTGCCCTTCTCCAGTTCGGTTTCCTTGTTACGGCTGCCCATATTGGGCAGATCGATGGCGGCCTGGATGTCCAGGCCCCAGTCCAGCACGCCGACGATGGTCTTGGCCACGTAGTTGATGATGGCGCTGCCGCCCGGCGACCCCACCAGCAGATAGGGCTTGCCGTCGCGCAGCACGATCATCGGCGCCATGGAGCTGCGCGGACGCTTGCCCGGCTCGATGCGGTTGGCGACGAGGCGGCCCTCGGGATCCTTGTAGGACGAGGAAAAGTCCGTCATCTCGTTGTTCAGCAAAAAGCCGCGCACGAAGATCTTGCTGCCGAATTCGTTTTCGATGGTGGTCGTCATGCTCAAGGCATTGCCCTGGGCGTCGACCGCCACCAGGTGGCTGGTCGAGGGCAGCGCCAGCGCATCGTCCTTGCCCAGCGACAGCAGCTTGCCTTCCGGATCGCCGGGCAACGCCACCTTCATGCTGCGGTCCGGCTGGATCAGCGCGCCGCGCGCGCGCAGATAGGCCGGGTCCAGCATGGCGCGCACCGGCACCCGCACGAAGTCCGGGTCGGCCACGTAGAAGTCGCGGTCGGCGAACGCCAGCCGGCCGGCCTCGGAGAAGTAATGCACCGCCTCCAGGCTGCCCGGCTTGTAGCTGCCGAGAGGGAATTGTTCCAGTTCGCCCAGCATCTGCAGCACCGCGATCGGGCCGCTGCTGGGCGGCCCCATGCCGCACAGCTGATAGCCGCGATAGGCGCCGCAGACGGGATCACGCGTCTTGGCGCGATAGCCGGCCAGGTCGGCCAGGGTCAGGTCGCCCGGTACGGCATGGCCGCGCACCGCGGCGACGATGTCCCCGGCGATCTCGCCCTGGTAGAACGCGTCCGCGCCTTGTTCGGCGACCGCGCGCAGCGTGCGCGCGAATTCGGGGTTCTTCAGCACATGGCCCACCGGCCATGGCGTGCCGTCCGGCGCATAGAAATAAGCCGCCGCCGCGGCTTGCGTGCGCAGTTCCTTGTTGCCGGCCAGCAGCTTGTACAGGCGGGGCGATACGGGGAAGCCCTGCTCGGCCAGCCGGATCGCAGGCTGGAACAGGTCGGCCCAGGGCAGCGCACCCTGCTCCTTGTGCGCCAGCTCAAGCCCGCGCAGCAGGCCCGGCACGCCCACCGCCAGGCCGCTATTGACGGCGCGGGCAAAGGGCACCGGCTTGCCGTCCGGGTCCAGGAAACGCTGCGGCCGGGCTGCCGCGGGCGCGGTCTCGCGGCTGTCGTAGGTCTGGATGCGGCCGCTCTTGGCCGAATACACCATCATGAAGGCGCCGCCGCCGATGCCGGACGATTGCGGCTCCACCAGGTTCAGCACCAGCTGGGTGGCGATAGCAGCGTCCACCGCGCTGCCGCCCCGGCGCAACATCTCGTCGCCGGCCTGCGTCGCCAGTGGATTAGCCGAGGCCATCATGAAATGCGGCGCGCGCACCAGTTGGCGCGTCTGCGTGCCGCTGGCGGCCTCGGGGTTCAGGTCTTCGACGGCTTGCTGCGTGCGCGCCCACGCGGCGGGCATG
>NZ_DATCUY010000225.1:0-32471 GCF_036567245.1 Achromobacter sp.
ACGCGCAGCAGCTGGCACTGCAGTGGCACGGGGAAAGGCTGCGTGGCGCGCGCCAGGCGCTGCGCGATCTGTTCCGCGCTTTCGCGGCCGCGTCCCGCCAGGCGGCGGGCGAGCTGGCCGGGGTCGACAGTGACTTCCACGGCAGTCAATGCCGGGTAGCGCGAGTGCGCCTGTTCCAGGTGGGCGCGCGAGCCGTTGATGATGACCGCCGCGCCGCAGGACAGCCAGGCGTCTATCTCGATGCCGATGCCGTACTGCAAGCCATGGCTGGCCCAGCGCAATGCGAAGCAGCCCAGCGCGGCGCGGCGTCCGAACTCGTCTTCGGTCAGGCGCAGCGCGTCTTCGGTATCGCCGCTGTCGCGGGTGATGTAGCGATGCGCGACCAGCACGGGCTCGTCGCCGCGCAACTCCGCGCGCAGCAGGCGCAGCAAGGTGTCCTTGCCGCTGCCCGATGCGCCCATCAGGTAGATCAGCCGGGTGCCGTCGGCGGGAACGGAGGGTGTCATGCCGCGGCCGGCCCTTGCAGATAAGCGGCGCCGGCGGCGTCGGCGCAGGAGCCGTCGAAGCCGTAGTGCCGCGCCGCGACGAAGTCCGCGTCTGGCGTCGGTTGCACATAGACGCTGACACCGGGCACGGCCATGGCCTGCCCGCGCAAGGGGTCGGCGAACGCGGCGATGCCGGCCTGCGCCTGAGCCAGCGTGTCGCCTTCCAGCTTGCCGGTCAGGGTGATGTGGAAAACGTAGGTGTCGAACACATAGGGATAGCCCCAGCGCGCCAGCATGGATTGCTGCTCCGGACTCAGCGACTGCGGCTGGCGGCGGGCGGTCTCCTCGACCGTGGGCGGCGCGCGCAAGAGGTCCAGGTCGCGCACGGCGGCCTCGGCCAACGCCTGGATCCGCGCCCGTCCTTGCGTGTCGGACGAGGCGATGCGCCAGGCCAGGAAGCCGCGCAGCGGTTCGCATTCCAGTTCCAGCGAGAACGGGCTGCCATTACCGGCCAACTGGCGTGCGGCTGCGTCGAGCTGCTGCGGACTGACGCCCGGGCTCAGGCGGAAGGGCGGTTTCAACGTGGCGTGCAAGCCATAGTGGCGTGGCGCCGCGGTCCAGGCGCGCGAGTCGGCGTCTTGCCCAGGCAGCGGCGGCAGCGCCTCGCCGGTGTCGGCACAGCGGCCCAGCCAGCGGCTGCCGTGTTCGCGCCAGGGGCCGGTGGGCGCCAGGTACAGGGCGTAGCGATGGGCGAGCGGCATGGTCAGGCCGCCATGCGCTGGCTGTGGCCGTCGCCGAATGCGCGCGTGGCGTAGCGCAATTCGCCGCCCACGATCGCGGCGCAGACGCGGGGCAGACCCGGCACCTGATCGTCCACCACGATGGCGTCGGCGATCAATCCGGGCGCCAGCGCGCCGCGGTCCTTCAGACCGGCGGCGCGGGCCGGATTCAGCGACACCAGATCCCAGGCCTGCGCCAGCGGCAACACGCCGTCGCTGGCCAGCTTCATCACGGCGGCCAGCGGGGCTGGGTAGTAATAGTCGGACGTCAGGATGTCGCACAGGCCGGCGCGGATCATTTCGGTGGCGCTGGGCGCGCCTGTGTGGCTGCCGCCGCGCACGACATTGGGTGCGCCGAACACCACGGAATCGCCCAGGTCGCGAGCCACGCCTGCGGCTTCGCGGGTCAGCGGAAACTCCGCCACGCCGCAGCCTAGCTGGTGGTAGTAGCGGCGCGTGGCGGCATCCGGATCGTCGTGCGAGGCCACCTTCAGGCCGGCGTCCTGCGCGCAGCCGGTCAGTTCGCGCATGGCGTCGGCTACCGAATCGGCCGCCGACATGGCCGCGCGGATGCGGTCCTGGAAGACGTCGAGGTCGCACTCGGCGCGATTGGCGTACTGCATCAGTTTGCGTTCGTCGCCCAGGCGGCGCGCCATGCTGGGCAGGTGGTCATTCAGCGCCAGGAAGCGCACGCGGCCGTCGCGTATCCATTGCTGGGCTGTCTCCAGGCCACCCACGTGATGCGTCTCGAAACGCAGATGTACATAGTGCCGCGCTCCCATGAGGTGGCGCATGCTTTCCAGCGCGTCGAACATGCGCTCGGCGTAGGCCTCGCCGCGCAATCCGCCTTCCCAGGACAGCGTGACGCCGTGGAACTCGGTGGTGATGCCGTTGGCCAGCAACTGGCGGTCCACGTCGGACAAGGCGCTGTCATAGGGAAACGTCACACCGGGCCGCGGCATGACGGCGCGTTCGAAGGCGTCGCCGTGCAGGTCCACGATGCCCGGCAGTACCAGCAGATTGCCTGCGTCGAACCAGGGCGCACCCCGAGGCGCCGCGGCCGCGGAGCCTTCGATCAGTCCGCCGTGAAAGCGCAGGCTGGCCTGTTCGACGCCGCGCGGCGTCAGGATGCGTTGGCCTGTGACACCGGCCAGGGGCGAGGGGGCGTGCGTGTGTGTGTTCATGGCGTGACGTTAGCGGGATTGCATTACAACCAGATGTCTAGATGAGTTAAGCCGTCAGGCTGAGCTTTCCGCGCCGCCTGCGCGCAGGCGGCGGCCTTGTGTCAGGTGTCGTCTGTCACCATCAGCTGCACCAGGTCGCCCACGAAGCGGGCGACGCTGTATTGCAGCGGCGCGCCTTGCTGGTCCACGTTCAGGGCTTCCACCTGAAGAATGGGGCGGGTCTTGGGCTGGCCCAGCAGGCGGGCGATCTCGGGCGTGGGCAGCGCGGCGGTGATGCGCGACCACTTGCGCGTGTAATCGCCGATGCCGTAGTGGGTGTAGACCTTGGAGATCGAGCGCAGGGATGCCAGGCGCTCCGCGAAATCGGGGAAACGTTTTTCGTCGAAGAAGTGCTCGGAGACGCTGATGGGACGGTTTTCGGCCTTGCCCACGATCTGCACGCGCAACAGCGGCGCGGCACGGGTCAGGCCCAGGTGCTTGGCGATGTCGCCCGCGCGCAGGCTCTGGCTGCCCAGGACTTCCTGGTGGCCCAGCATGCCCTGGCTGCGCAGGTTCTCGGAAAAGCGCGTGCGCTTGCCGATGGCGTAGTCGATCGCGTGTTCCTGGACGAAGGTGCCGCGGCCCTGCTCGATGCGGACCAGGCCGCCTTGTTCCAATTCGCCCATCGCGCGGCGGATGGTATGGCGGTTGACGGAAAACTTGGCGGCCAGCTCGGGCTCGGAGGGCAGCTGTTCGCCTGCCGCATAGAGCTTGTTGCGGATATCGTCCGCAAGCGCTTCGCCGATTTGCCGCCAGACGGCGATGCCGGAACCTCTTTCGACCATAGGGTGTGCTCGTGCTGTCACATCAGCTTCATGAAGAATGGCAGTGATTGTGCACCATGCGGCGGCCGCCGGAAAGGCGCTGCGGGCAGGCTGCAACTGTCATCAAAAGTTCACGCCAGGCTGTTGAACTTCGTTTTCGAAGCGATCATACTCCATCCAGTCGTCTAGACGTTTAGAGGAAAAAAATGAATCACCCCAAGACAGGGCAGGATGCGGCGGGCGCGCAACGCGCCGCCTGGATGCGCGTGCTGGCGCTGGCCGATCCGGCCGCGCTGGATGGCGCTTTTTGCGCGTTGGCCGGCAAGCCCGGACACCAGATGCTGCGGCCGGCGCAAACCGGCATGGCCATGGTGCGAGCCCGCAGCGGCGGCACTGGCGCCCGTTTCAACCTGGGCGAAATGAGCGTGACACGTTGCGCGGTGACGATGGACGAGGGCGTGGTCGGGGTGGCGTATGTGCAAGGCCGCTCGCAGCGCCATGCCGAACAGGCCGCCGTGGCCGACGCGCTGCTGCAGCTGCCGGAATGGCATGACACGGTGCAGGCCCAGCTGATCCAGCCGCTGGCCCGCCTGCATGCCGAACGGATCGAGCGCCAGGCCCGCGTGGCGGCGCAGACCAAGGTGGAATTCTTCACGATGGTGCGAGGCGAGGACTGACATGCAACAACAGATACAAGCCGCCGCGGCCTCGGGCCGGGCGCTGCTTCCGGGGTTCGCGGACCCCGTCGGCGACGCGCAGGCCACGTTCCGCGCCGCGCTCGACGCGCTGGCCCATCCGGGGCGCATCAACGAGATCCTGGCCGAAACCGGCGTGCCCGCCGGCCTGTCGCCGGCCATGACCGCGATGCTGCTGACGCTGGTGGATGTGGATACGCCGCTGTGGCTGCCGGAGAGCATCAACGCGGATGCGATTGCCTTCCTGCGTTTTCATTGCGGTTGCCCCATCGTGCCTTCGCCGTCGCTGGCGCGCTTTGCCGCGGTGCCCGCCGGCGGCAAGGCGCCGGCGCTGTCGTCCTGCCACCAGGGCGACCCGGCCTATCCCGATCTGTCCACCACCTTGCTGATCGAGGTCGAGTCTTTGTCGGAAGGAGAGCCCGTCATCCTCAGCGGTCCAGGCATACAGAGCCAGCAGGTCCTGCGCGTGGCCGGGCTGCCCGAAGGCTTCTGGCGCGAATGGCGCCTCAATCATCAACGTTTTCCGCTGGGCGTCGACGTGTTTCTGACGCAGGAACGGCGGATTTGCGCACTGCCGCGCAGCACGCGCAAGGAGAGCTGACATGTATGTAGCCGTAAAAGGGGGCGAACGCGCCATCCTCAATTCCTACCGCATGCTGGACGATTACCGGCGCGGCGACCGCGAAGTGCCCGAGCTGAGCCTGGACCAGATCCGCGAACAGATGCCGCTGGCGGTGTCGCGGGTCATGGCGGAGGGCTCGCTCTACGATCCGCAGTTGGCGGCGCTGGCCATCAAGCAGGCCGCGGGCGACGTGATCGAAGCCGTGTTCCTGCTGCGCGCCTATCGCACCACCTTGTCGCGCTTCGGCTACACCCAGCCCATCGACACTGGCCGCATGCGTCTGCAGCGCCGCATTTCGTCCACGTTCAAGGACGTGCCCGGCGGCCAGATCCTGGGGCCGACCTACGACTACACCCAACGCCTGCTGGACTTCTCGCTTGAAGCGCAGCGCGAAGCCGACGCCTTGCCGCCGGGCGGCGAGGCGCTGGACAGCGCCATGCCGCGCGTCACCGACCTGCTGGCGCACGACGACCTGATCGACGCGGAAGCCGTGCCCGAAGGCGATCCAGAACCTTTCGACCTGACCCGCCAGCCGCTGGATTTTCCGGCGTCGCGCGCGGCCCGCTTGCAGAACCTGGCGCGCGCCGATGAAGGCTTTCTGCTGTCGATGGGCTATTCGACCCAGCGCGGCTACGGCAACACCCACCCCTTCGCTGCCGAGATCCGCTACGGCGCGCTGGAGGTGGAGATGCATATCGAGGAACTGGGCTTCGCCGTCGCCGTGGGGGAGATCGAAATCACCGAATGCCAGATGGTGAGCCAGTTCGCGGGTAGCGCCGAGGAAGGCCCGAAGTTCACCCGGGGCTATGGGCTGACCTTCGGCTACGGCGAACGCAAGGTCATGTCGATGGCGCTGGTGGACCGCGCGCTCAAGGCGCGCGACCTGGGCGAGCGCGCCGATTCCCCGGCCAACGACCACGAATTCGTGCTCTACCACAGCGACAACGTCGAAGCCTCCGGCTTCGTGCAGCACTTGAAGCTGCCGCATTACGTGGACTTCCAGGCCAATCTGGAACTGTTGCGGCGCATGCGCGCCGAACGCGCCGCGCCCGAGGCCGCGCGCACCGATCTGATGGACGAGGCGGTTTCCCCATGACTACGCAACACGCAACGGTCGAACGCGACGACCACTACAACTTCGCCTACCTGGATGAATCCACCAAGCGCATGCTGCGCCGCGCCTTGCTCAAGGCCGTCGCCATTCCCGGCTACCAGGTGCCCTTCGGCAGCCGCGAAATGCCGCTGCCCTATGGCTGGGGCACCGGCGGCATTCAGGTCACCGCGTCCATCATCGGCGCGAACGACGTGCTCAAGGTGATAGACCAGGGCTCGGACGACACCACCAACGCCATCAACATCCGCCGCTTCTTCGGCCGCGTCACGGGCGTGGCGACGACGGAGTCCACGCCCGCGGCCACCATCGTCCAGACCCGCCACCGCATCCCCGAGACGCCGCTGGCGGAAGGGCAGATCATGGTGTTCCAGGTGCCCATCCCCGAGCCGCTGCGCTGGCTGGAACCCAGCGAAACCGAGACGCGCACCATGCACGCGCTGGCCGAGTACGGCGGCATGCACGTCAAGCTTTACGAAGACATCGCCCAGCATGGCCACATCGCCACCACCTACGACTATCCGGTCATCGTGAACGGCCGCTACATGATGCGGCCTTCGCCCATCCCCAAGTTCGACAACCCCAAGCTGGACGGCAGTCCTGCGTTGATGCTGTTTGGCGCGGGCCGCGAAAAGCGGGTTTACGCGGTGCCGCCCTATACCTCCGTGAAAAGCCTGGACTTCGAGGACCACCCGTTCCAGGTGGAGACCTGGAGCGAATGCTGCGACCTGTGCGGATCGCGCGAGAGCTATCTGGACGAGATCATCCTGGACGACGCGGGCACACGCCGCTTCGTCTGCTCCGACACCGAGTACTGCAACGACCGCCAGGCGCGGCAGGGCGCGGAACAATCCAACCAGGAGGCCGCGGCATGAACGCCCAACCTTTGCTTTCCGTGCGCAACATGACGCGCACCTGGGACGGTGTGCACGGCTGCCGCGACGTCAACTTCGATCTGTATCCCGGCGAAGTGCTGTGCGTGGTCGGCGAGTCCGGCTCGGGCAAGAGCACGCTGCTGTCGGCCGTGTCGTACCAGACCCGGCCGGACGCGGGCAGCGTCTGGTACGACACCCGCGATCAGGGTTTCACCGACCTGGCCGCGCTGCCGGGCGCGCGCCTGCGCCTGCTGTCTCGCACTGACTGGGGCTTCGTGCGGCAGAACGCCAGGGATGGCCTGCGCATGCAGGTCAGCGCCGGCGCCAACATCGCGGAGCGGCTGATGGCCGTGGGCGACCGGCACTATGGCGACTTGCGCCAGGCCGCCGGCAACTGGCTGCAGAAGATGGAGATCGACGCGGGCCGGCTGGACGACAGGCCCACCTCGTTCTCAGGAGGCATGCAGCAGCGCCTGCAGATCGCCCGCAACCTGGTGACCCACCCCCGGCTGGTGTTCATGGACGAGCCTACGGCCTCGCTCGACGTGTCGGTGCAGGCGCGCTTGCTGGACTTGTTGCGCCAGTTGGTGGCCGACCTGGGCCTGGCCGCCATCGTCGTGACCCATGACCTGGCCGTGGCGCGCCTGCTGGCGCACCGCACCCTGGTCATGCGCGGCGGCTTCGTGGTCGAAAGCGGCCTGACCGACCAGATCCTCGACGACCCGCAGCACCCCTACACCCAGTTGCTGGTGTCCTCCATTTTGCAGAGCTGACCATGCCTGAAAAGACTCCCATGATCGAGGTGCGGGGCCTCGGAAAGATGTTCACCCTGCATAACCAGGGCGGCATGCGCCTGCCGGTGCTGGAATCGGTCGACTTCGACGCGGCCGCGGGCGACTGCCTGGTGCTGGCTGGGCCGTCCGGCACCGGCAAGAGCACCTTGCTGCGCTGCCTCTATGGCAACTATCTGGCCACCGAGGGCAGCATCCGGGTGCGCTGGAACGATGAATGGGTGGAGCTGGCCGGCGCGCCCGAGCAGCTCATCCTGGCCCTGCGTCGCGAGGTGATCGGCTACGTCAGCCAGTTCCTGCGCGTGATTCCGCGGGTGTCGGCGCTGGACGTGGTGGCCGAACCGCTGCGCGCGGCGGGGGTGGACGCCGACGAGGCCCGCTCCCGTGCCGCGGCGCTGCTGCAGCGCCTGAACGTGCCGCCGCGCCTGTGGGGGCTGGCGCCCGCCACCTTTTCGGGCGGCGAGCAGCAGCGCGTGAACATTGCGCGCGGTTTCATCGCCCGCCATCCCATCCTGTTGCTGGACGAACCCACGGCGTCGCTGGACGCTGACAACCGCCAGGTGGTGATTGAGCTGATCCGCGAGGCCATGGCCGAGGGCCGTTGCCTCTTGGGCATTTTCCACGACGCCGAAGTGCGCGACGCCGTCGCCACGCAGACGCTGGCCTTGCGTCCCGCCCAACCCGTATTGGCCGACCTGGAGCAATGATGCAAAGCACCTATCTCACCCATGCCCGCGTGGTGCTGCAGGACCGTGTCCTGGAGGACAGCGCCGTCCTGATCGACGATGGCCGCATCGTCGCCATCGAACCCGCTGGCGCGCGCGCGGACCGCGAGATCGATCTCTGCGGCCAGACCTTGCTGCCGGGGCTGATCGACCTGCACTGCGACGCCATTGAAAAGGAAGCCGAGCCGCGTTCGCGGGTGCTGTTTCCGCTGGACTTCGCGGTGGCCCAGGTCGACCGCCGCAATGCCGCGGCCGGCATCACCACGCCGTATCACGCGCTGTCCTTCGCCAACAGCGAATGGGGCGTGCGCAACAACCAGACCGCGGCGGAAGTGGTGCGTACCGTGCGCGCCTTCCGCCAGCACAGCCTGGTCGACAACCGCGTCCACTGCCGCTATGAAGTTACCGACGCCACCTCGGTGGACGTGCTGCGCGCGCTGATGGACGAGGGCGCCGTGGACCTGCTGTCGGTCATGGACCATTCGCCGGGCCAGGGGCAGTTCAAGACGCTGGAGTCCTATCTGCAATACATGATGGGCAACCACGCCATGAGCCGCGAGCAGGCCGAGGAAGCCGCGCAGGCCAAGACGCGCGCCAAGGATGGCGCGGTGACGCGGGTGGAGGCGCTGCTGTCGCATGCGCAAGGACTGGGCATCCCCACCGCCAGCCATGACGACGATTCGATCCAGCGCATTGCCACCATGCGCAACCTGGGCGTGGCCATGAGCGAGTTCCCGATCACCCTGGATACCGCGCGCGCCGCGGTATCCTGCGGCCTGCCCACCATCCTGGGCGCGCCCAATGTGCTGCGGGGCCAGAGCCAGAGCGGCTCGATGCGCGCCATCGACGCCATCCGCGCGGGCGTGGCCAGCTGCCTGTGTTCGGACTACCAGCCATCCGCGCTGATCGCCGCCGCTTTCACGGTGGCCGCGCAAACCGACCTGACGCTGCCGCAGGCGATTGCGCTGGTCACGCTGAACCCGGCGCAGGCTTGCGGCCTGTCCGACCGCGGGCGCATCGCGCCGGGCCAGCGCGCCGATCTGGTGGCGGTGGCGCAAGTGGGCGCGCAGCCGCTGATCAGCCATACCTGGTCGGCCGGCCGGCTGGTATTCTCGGCGCACTATCCGCCCGTGCGCGCGAGCGAGCAGCGGGCGCCCGAGGCGCAGGTCCTGACCGCCTGAACCCGTTCCTGGAGAGACGTGATGCATCCCATCGTGACAGCCGTGGCCTGCAGCCCCGCGCACGGGTTCAGCAAGCCGGTCGTGTCGGCGATCATGCTGTTGAAGGGGCTGGGAGTGGAAGGCGACGCTCACATGGGCGTCACGGTCAAGCACCGTTCCCGCGTCAAGGCAGACCCCACCCAGCCCAATTTGCGGCAGGTCCATCTGATCCACGGCGAACTGCACGATGAACTGCAACTGGCCGGCTTCAACGTGGCCGAAGGCACCATGGGAGAGAACATCACCACCCGTGGCATCGACCTGTTGGGGTTGCCGCGGGGCGCGCGCCTGCACCTCGGCGCGGACGCAGTGGTGGAAATCACCGGCCTGCGCAATCCCTGCTCGCAACTCGACAACTACCAGCAGGGCCTGACCGCCGCCGTCTTGGGCCGCCATCCGGACGGCAGCCTGATGCGCCGCGCCGGCATCATGGGCATCGTGATCGAAGGCGGGGCGGTGAGCGCGGGCGATCCGATCCGCGTGGCGCTTCCGGACTTGCCGCATCTGCCGCTGGAGCGAGTCTGATATCCATAGCCCCAAGGGCAATCTGTCGCAAAAACATCGCCGCCAGGCGCAGCCGGGAGGCCGCGCATCTGGTTAAATGGCGGGAAAGGCGCGGCCGCGATTTCCGCGGCGCGCCGGCCCTTTTTCCGGAGTTCGCGATGGCACGATTCAATTTCACCCAGGATCCCGAGGAACCCGATCTGTGGGCCGCGGAGAACGTCGCCGCCGGCAAGGGCCGTCCGCCCATCCACGTGATGATCCAGACTGACGGCGAAGAGCCCGACAGCAGCGCGTCCAAGGTGGTCAAGGCCATCATCGACGACCTCGACGACCAGATCCTGGCCGCGGCCGAGCTCCTGCTGGAAAACTACTCCTACGAGCACTACAAGAAGCTCGGCCTGGACGACAACCAGCTGCCGCAGGAAGAAACCGCCGAGGCCATGGCCCAACACGCCGTGCTGCGCGCGCTGTGGCTGTTCGACGAAGACGGCGACGGCTACGAGCTGTGGTTCACGCTGCCCTGGGATCCGGTGCATACCTACGACGTGGAATTCGAGGACGGCGCGCCCGTCTCGTGCTCGGTCAACGACTAAGGGGGTACAGGCCCTAGGGCCGTTGCTGGCGCTCCAGTTCGAACTTGGTCGCCTGGCTCTGTCCCAGCGAATCGTCGTAGCGGTAGAGCATTTTCAGGGACTTGCCCCTGCGGACCGTGTCGGCGGCGATGTTCTCAAGCACCACGTCGATCTCGCGGCCGACAAATTGGGTGCAGTCGGTATCGGCGCGGGCGCCTTCGGGTATGTCCGCGTTCCTGACCTTCAGCCTGAACATCAATTGCGTCAGTTCCGTGCCGTCGGTGCGGAACTGGCGCATCACCACCGGCAGGTTGGCCACGGTGCCGCCCAACTCGCAGGAAATGCGGGTCCAGGCGTATGAGGCGGGAGTGGCGGACATCAGGGCCGCGGCCGCCAGGGCGCAGCGCAGGCTTAAGCGTTTCATGGCATGAGAACTGAGCGTGGCGCCCATGCGCGCCGCGCCGGAATAGGGAGCGAAGGGTTTCTATGTTGCTCCCGGCCATGGCGCCGGTCAAGCTGGCGCAAGCCATAAAAAAAACGGGCCATGCGGCCCGTTTTTTATTGCCTGTTGCTTCAGGCGTTCTGGCTCGCGGCCTGGTCCTGGCGGACTTCATCGGAGGCGGGCTCGGTTTCAGCCGCGTCCTCGCGATGGCCTTCCAGCTTGGAAATGACGGCGGTGGCCAGGCTGTTGCCGACCACGTTGGTGGCCGTGCGGCCCATGTCGAAGAACTGGTCGATGCCCATGATCAGCAGCAGGCCGGCTTCCGGCAGATGGAACATCGGCAGCGTCGCCGCGACCACCACGAGCGAGGCGCGCGCCACGCCGGCCATGCCCTTGCTGGTCACCATCAGCACCAGCAGCAGCGTCAGCTGCTGCGTAAAGCTCATCTGGATGTTGTAGGCCTGGGCGATGAACAGCACCGCGAAGGACTGGTACATCATCGAGCCGTCCAGGTTGAAGGAGTAGCCCAGCGGCAGGACGAAGCCCGAGATGCGCTTGGGCACGCCAAAGCGGGTCAGCGCCTCGATGGTCTTGGGGTAGGCCGATTCGCTGCTGGCCGTGGAGAATGCGAGCAGTGTGGGTTCCTTGATCAGGCCGCCCAGGCGGAACGTGGACTTGCCCAGGAACAGGTAACCCACGCCGAACAGGATGGCCCACAGCAGCGCCAGTCCCAGGTAGAACTCGCCTATCAGCTTGCCGTAGCTGACCAGCACGCCCAGGCCCTCGGTGGTGATGGCGGCGGCCATGGCGGCGAACACGCCGATGGGCGCGAAGCGCATCACGTAGTCCGTCACCCGGAACATGATCTTGGCCAGCTCGTCGATCAGGTTGTAGATGGTGTTGTGGCCCTTGCCGCGGATGAAGGACAGGGCGGCGCCGAAGAACAGCGAGAACACCAGGATCTGCAGGATCTCGTTGTTGGCCATGGCTTCGGCGATGCTGCGCGGGAACACGTGCGTAATGAAGGCCTTCAGCGTGAAGTCGCCGGTCTTCAATCCCGAAGTCAGGCCTGCGTCCGGCAGCGCCAGGTTCATGTGCGCGCCGGGCTGGAAGATATTGACCAGCGCCAGGCCCAGCAGCAGCGACAGCGCCGAGGCGGCGATGAACCAGACCATGGCGCGCATGCCGATGCGGCCCACGGCGCTGGCGTCGCTCATGCTGGCCAGGCCAGTCACCAGAGTGGCGAACACCAGCGGCGCGATGATCATCTTGATCATCCGCAGGAAGATGTCGGTGATGAGACTGAAGTACGAGGCGATCTGCGCCGCCTCCTTCTCGTTCTGCGCATATTTGTGGCAGAAATAGCCCACCACGATGCCCAGCACCATGGCGATGCCGATATAACGCGTCAGCTTCTTAGTGTTCATGATCAAAACGGAAAATGGGATCGGTAGCCTGGCCCGTCGAAGCGGGCGCGCCGGCATGGGGGCGGGCAAGAGGATCCGGGGGCGGAATGCCAGGGCGGGCCGCGAGGCGCGGGTTTACCCTTGGGGCGCGATGTTAACGCTGCAAACCTGACGCGTAGTTGTCAGATCGGGGACGGATGGGGCGGCTTTCTTGGGACGGTTCACCCCAAGCGGGTGATACCAGAGTTGTATCAATTTGGAACCGCTGCACTATCGCCAGCCGCCATGCCAGAATGGTTCGGTCCGGGCGTCCGCTGGAGCGGCGCGGGGCGACGCGAACAACAGGCCCCCGCGTGGGGCCGCACAAGGAGACTAGGCAATGCCAAAACGCGAATTGTCCGTGCTGGCGTCCGGATATACCTATCTGGAGGGCCTGCGCTGGCACGAGAACCGTCTGTGGGCGTCGGATTTCTACACCGAGCAGGTCATCGCCGTGGACCTGGACGGCAAGGTCGAGCAGATCTGCAAGGTGCCGCAGCAGCCGTCCGGGCTGGGTTGGCTGCCGGACGGCCGCCTGCTGATCGCGTCCATGAAGGACCGCAAGCTCCTGCGCCGCGAGGCGGACGGCGCGCTGGCCGTGCACGCCGACCTGTCGGCGTTGACTGGCGGGCCGGTCAACGACATGGTCGTGGACGCGCAGGGCAGGGCCTATGTGGGCAATTTCGGCTTTGACCTGATGGCCGGCGAACCGGTCCGCAATACCGGCATCGTGCGCGTCGATCCCGACGGTTCCGTACGGCAGGTGGCCGATGGCCTGTGCTTTCCCAACGGCTCGTTCATCACGCCGGACGGCAAGACCATGATCGTCAACGAAACCTTCGGCAACCGCATTTCCGAGTTCGACATCCTGGCCGACGGCGGACTGGGGCCGCGCCGCGACTGGGCCGATTTTGGTCCCTTGCCGGCCAGCGGCGACCTGGGCGTGCTGATCGCCGCTTCCGCCATCGGGCCCGACGGCGGCGCGCTGGACGCCGAAGGGGCCTTGTGGGTGGCCGACGCCATCGGCAAGCGCATCGTGCGCGTGGCGCGCGGCGGCAAGATCCTGGAGCAGATCGACACCGGCGAATTCGGCATCTTCGCCGCCGCCCTGGGCGGACCAGACGGCCGGACCCTGTTCATGGCCGCCGCACCCGACTTCATCGAAGCCAACCGGCGTGCCAAGCACGAAGGCCGGATCCTGATGACGCGGGTGGACGTCCCGCACGCCGGCCGGCCTTGAAAAAGGCTGACGCCTTGCCGCGGAGCCCTGGCGGCTCCGCCGCGCCCTCGGTCCTTCGGGGGAGTTGCAGGCCGGCCTGAGCCTTTCGTGCTCATCTGAATGGACCGGATACGGGCGGTTGCAAGACCTTTCGTCGAATCCCCCGTAAAATCACGCCATTCAGCAAGGCTTCAACCATCTTTCAATAGACAGTACTAAGGAGGACCACTCATGGCCCTAGTCTCCATGCGCCAGTTGCTCGACCACGCCGCCGAGCACGGTTACGGCATTCCCGCTTTCAACGTCAATAACCTGGAACAGGTCCAGGCCATCATGGAAGCCGCTGCGGAGACCGACAGCCCGGTGATCATGCAAGCCTCGGCCGGCGCGCGCAAGTACGCGGGCGAGGGCTTCCTGAAGCACCTGATCCAGGCCGCCGTGGAATCCTATCCGCACATCCCCGTGGTCATGCACCAGGACCACGGCCAGTCGCCCAAGATCTGCCAAGGCGCCATCGACCTGGGCTTCTCCAGCGTCATGATGGACGGTTCGCTCAAGGAAGACGGCAAGACCATCGCCGACTACGACTACAACGTGGACGTGACCAAGAAGGTCGTGGACACCGCCCACAAGCTGGGCGTGACGGTCGAAGGCGAACTGGGCTGCCTGGGTTCCCTGGAAACCATGGAAGGCGACAAGGAAGACGGCCACGGCGCCGACGGCAAGCTGACCATGGACCAGCTGCTGACCGACCCGGAGCAAGCCGCCGACTTCGTGCGCCGCACGCAGCTGGACGCGCTGGCCATCGCCATCGGCACCAGCCACGGCGCCTACAAGTTCACGCGCAAGCCCACCGGCGACATCCTGTCGATCTCCCGCATCAAGGAAATCCACGCCCGCCTGCCGAACACCCACCTGGTGATGCATGGCAGCTCCAGCGTGCCGCAGGAACTGCTGGCCGAGATCCGCGAATTCGGCGGCAACATGAAGGAAACCTACGGCGTGCCCGTCGAGGAAATCCAGGAAGCCATCAAGTACGGCGTGCGCAAGATCAATATCGACACCGATATCCGTCTGGCCATGACCGGCGCGATCCGCCGCTTCTTCGCCGAGAACCCCGAAAAGTTCGACCCGCGCGAATACCTGAAGCCCGCCCGCGCCGCCGCCAAGGCCATCTGTGTGGCTCGCTACACCGAATTCGGCACCGCCGGCAACGCCAGCAAGATCAAGGCGCTGCCGCTGACCGAAATCGCCGCGCAATACGCGTCGGGCAAGCTGGCCCAGGTGGTTCAGTAAGCATCTGCCGCAGGCGCTGACGCCAGAGGCGTCCGGCGCCCGAGCGCAAAAAAGAGCGGTCCGCCCAGGCGGACCGCTCTTTTTTTGCCTGCGCCGCGGACTATGGCGCCGGCGAGTTGCGGGGGAAGTGCGGCACGCTCCGGTCCACATGGTGCCAGGATGGGGCCGAGTCGGTCCAGAGGCTGGCGCGGGCGCGGAAGGCTTCCGGGTCGTCCAGCGAGCCGGCCCGCACGATTTCGTAGCCCATGCCGGCCGAATTGCCGAACAGCGGGGTGCCGCAGTCCGCACAGAAGCTGCGCATGACGGTATGGCCGGATTCGCCGCGGTAGCGGTGTTCCTTGGCGCTGCCGCGCAACAGCGTGATGGAGCCTGCCGGGAAGATCAGCGCATGAGCCGGGGCGCCGCCGCTGGAATATTGGCAGTCCCGGCAATGACAGGTGGCGGCCATGATCGGTTCATCGGTGGTGGCGTAGCGCACGGCGCCGCATTGGCAACCGCCGGTGAGGTGTACCTGGGCGTCGGCGTGGGCGCTGCGTTTGAGGAAAGCATCCTGCATACGGCTCTGTCTCCGGGCTTGGGGTCAGCGCCGTGACGCCAGAGGCGGCCGGCGCGCATCATGTTGGAGAACAGAGCCTAACCCGGCCGCCCGGCGGCGTCGAGCGCTCCGGCAAGACCGGCCCATTTGCAGTAACCTATGCGCTTCGCAAGACCCGCGCGCGTCGCCGGCCTTGCCCGCAGTTCCCGGATTCCGTTCTACTTCCCGCCCTGGCGCCTGCCCGTGGCGGGAATCTTCATTATTGCCATAGGCCATTCCCGTGACTTCTGCTTTGCATCAATCCAGCATCAAGTCCTTGCCGCTGCTGGGCCGCGGTAAGGTGCGCGACATGTACGCGGTGGGCGACGACAAGTTGCTGATCGTCGCGTCGGATCGTATCTCCGCCTTCGACGTGATTCTTGACGACCCGATCCCCGGCAAGGGGCAGGTGCTGACCGAACTGACCGAGTTCTGGTTGCAGAAGCTGGCCCACATCCTGCCGAACCACTCCACCGGCATCAAGGCCGAAGACGTGGTGGCGCCGGACGAAGTCGACCAGGTGCGCGGCCGCGCCGTGGTGGTCAAGCGCTTGAAGCCCATCCTGGTGGAAGCGGTTGCCCGCGGCTACCTGATCGGCTCCGGCTGGAAGGACTACCAGGCCACTGGCTCCGTCTGCGGCATCACGTTGCCCGCCGGCCTGCAGCAGGCCAGCCAGCTGCCCGAACCCATCTTCACGCCCGCCGCCAAGGCCGAATTCGGCATGCACGACGAGAACGTGGACTTTGCCCACGTGGTCAAGGAAGTGGGCCAGGAAATGGCCGAGCGCATCCGCGACGTGACCCTCAAGCTGTACGCCGAAGCCGCCAGGTTCGCGGCCACCAAGGGCATCATCATCGCCGACACCAAGTTCGAATTCGGCCTGGACGACGACGGCACGCTGTACCTGATGGACGAAGTGCTGACGCCGGATTCCTCGCGCTTCTGGCCGGCCGACGGCTACCGCGTGGGTATCAGCCCACCCTCGTTCGACAAGCAGTTCGTGCGCGACTGGCTGGAGACCCAAACCTGGGACAAGACCCCGCCCGCGCCGCGCCTCCCGCAGGACGTGCTGGAAAAGACGGCCGCCAAGTACCGCGAAGCTCTGGACCGCCTGGTCGCCTGAACGCTGCCGGCCAAGGAAGACCCGGACCGCACTTCGGTTTTGTGAGGTAGGGTTCTTGAGTCGCCGGCGACCGGACTGCGGGATTCCGATGCTCGCCCCGGTGGGGCTGCGCTTCGGATCCCTCCGTCCGGCCACCGGCTCACGGCATCTACCCATGAACGGGGTCCGAAACCAACGCATTGGGCGACTGCCAGCCGAGGACCCCGGAGCCATCCGAAGCGCAGCCCCAACGGGGCGAGCATCGGAATGGCGCAGGGCAGCCTCGGCGGCTAAAGAACCCTGACATCCGCGAGCTCGCAGCCCTACCGCCCCGCTGACGTGCCCCCAAAAGTTGGATTTACGTCCAGCTTTCGGGGGTCAGTTCAGTCCCGCGACAGCCTGCGTTAGGCCAGCGCTTCCTCATCCTTCAAGATCTGCATGGCCTTGCCCAAGGCGACCTGGTAGCGCCGCTGCTCCTGGGCGACGCGGTCCGGCGTCCATTGATAGAAGCCCTTCAGGGAAGGCGACTTGACGCCTATGTTGCCCTGCTCGACCAGCTCGCGCATGAGAGCGCTGGGCCGGTCGTCCGTACGCAGGTGCGGATACATGGTCGCGGCCGCCGCGCAATGGATGTCGATGCCGGCCAGATCCTTCTGCAGCAGCGGGCCGGCCGCGATATAGCGGAATCCAAACCCATAGCGCACGGCAGTATCCACGTCCTCGGCCGAGGCGAAGCCTTCTTCGACCAGCGCGATCGCCTCGCGCATCAGCGCGTGCTGGATGCGGTTGGCCAGGAATCCCGGCACGTCGCGCTTGACCTGCACCGGCTTCTTGCCGGTATCGCGCATGATGCGGCTGACCTCCTGGGCCATGGCTTCATCGGTCGCCTCGCCGCGTATCACTTCCACAGCGGGCACCAGGTGGGCGGGCATGAAGTAATGCAGGCCCACCATGCGCGCGCGGGTCTGCAAGCCCTCGCCGATGGCGCTGATCGGGAAGCTCGACGAATTGCTGGTCAAGGGAATCGAAGCGGGCGCCAGCTGTTCCAAGCGGGCGAATACCGCGCGCTTGGTTTCCAGCAGCTCCGGCACGCACTCGACCACGATGCGCGTATCGCGCCAGTCGATTTCCTCCATGGTTGCGCTGGTCGCGATGCGCTCGGCGTCGGCCTGCCCGCCTATCATTTCGCTGGACGCGTTCACGCGTTGCGTTGCGGCTGCACGCGCCGCCGCGTCGGGCTCCACCAGCCATACGCGCCAGCCGGCCGCATGAAAGCCGGCGGCAACGTCAGCCCCCATGGTGCCCGCGCCCAGCACAATTGCCTGATCCATCTGTTCTGTCCTTTTGGTAGTTGGAGTGTGTCGTACTCAGAGGGCCTGCGCGGCCGGCGCCGGCAGGTACATGGGCTTGCCCGCCACGTCGAGGTCGACGCGCAGGATGCTGGCCGAACTGGACTCGGTGATGTAGAGCGTGCGGCCCGCGGGTCCCCCGAAGGCCAGGTTGGTGGTGTGCAGTCCCTCGGGCGACTGGATGCGCAAAGCCGGCTGGCCCAGCGGATCCATGCACCAGACGGTGCCCAGCCCCACGTGCGCAATGCACAGTCCGCCCTTCGCATCCAGCGCCAGGCCGTCGGGGCCGCCGCCGCCCGACATCTGGATGAAGGTGCCAACCTTGCCGACCTGGCCGTTGCGCAACAACGGCACTTTCCAGATGGCATTGGCCCGCGTCGCCGCGACATACAGCGCGTGCTCGTCCAGGTCCATGACCAGGCCGTTGGGACTGGGTATGCAGTCGAGCAGGCAATCCAGCTTGCCGTCGGGCTGCAAGCGGAACAGGCGCCCGCTCGGGTCCTGCCAGCCGGTCATGCCCTGGTCGGTGAAATAGAGATCTCCCGCTTCCGAGAAGAACAGGTCGTTGACGCCCTTGAAGCGCTCGATGTTGTAGCGTTCCAGCACCGGGCGCACCTCGCGGCGCTCGAGGTCGAATTGCATGATGCCGTGCTTGTAGTCGGCGATGAAGATGCGGCCGTCGCGATGGAACTTGAGGCCGTTGGGCCAGCCGTCGTATTGCACTAGCGGCTCGAATTCGCCGCGCGCATCGACGCGCAGGATGCGGCCGTTGATGACGTCCACGCAATACAGCAGGCCGTCCGGCCCGAAGGACGGACCTTCCAGCAGCGAGCGCGGCGGATTGCCCTGCGGCTGGCCGGCGACCCACTCGTTCAGGTCCTGGCCTTGCCACTTCAGTTCGTCGGGCAGCCGGGCGTAGACGTTGGCCTGAATCCTGGGGACGGGATCGTAGAACATGCGGGTCTCCTCTGATTTTCTGAACGGGAATCTATGCGCCCCGTTTCGAGCAAAATTCTAAGGAGAGCCGAGTATTTAAGGAAATGAAATATATCGAACGAGATTTTCAAAAAAAACGATAGTTGATTTTGCCCGTGTCCAAGGGCCAACGGGTATTGCGGACCCGCGCGCATAGGTCAAGCAGCCGCGCGACCGCTCAGAGGCACGATAAGATGATGCGTCCCTTCTTGCCGCTTGCCGCTCCATGCTCCGTCTTGCCATCCGCGCCGTTCTCGTCCTCCTCATTGCCGGCTCGGCATTGCTGCTGCTGCGCGGCAACGGCGGCCCCCAACTGATCCATAGCGAAGACTCTCAATTCGGCAAACTGCTTGTGTTCGAGGAAAACGGCGAGCGCTGCATGAATTTCAACTCCATGCACGACGTCGGCCGCCAGACCTGCATGAGCCTGGAGCATCCCGGGCAACTGGTGTTTTCCTACACGCGCATGATGATGACCGCGCTTTACATCCATCCCAAGCCGCGCAACATCCTGATCGTCGGCCTGGGCGGCGCCACGCTGCAGAAGACCCTGGCGGCGCTCCTGCCCGATACCGTCATCGATACCGTGGAGATCGATCCCGCCGTAGGCAATGTCGCTGGGCGCTATTTCGGCTACCAGCAAAGTCCCAGGCAACGCCTCTTTCTGGAAGATGGCCGCGCCTACATCGAACGCGCCCATCGCGAAGGTCTGCAGTACGACATGGTGATGCTGGACGCGTTCGACGTCGACTACATCCCCGAACACCTGATGACGCTGGAGTTCCTGCAACATGTACGCGGCATCCTCGCGCCGGGCGGCGTGGCGGTAGCCAACACGTTCACCGAGAGCCAGCTTTACGCGCGCGAATCGGCGACCTATGCGGCGGTGTTTGGAGAATTCTTCAATCTGCAAACGGGCAATCGCGTCATCATGGCGGTCAACGGCGAACTGCCCGGCCGCGAAGAGCTTGCCCGCAATGCCGAGGCGCTGGATGCCGTCCTCGGGCCTTTGGGCGTCAATGCCAAGGAAGCCCTGGACATGTACTCGCGCCGGCAGGCCCTTCCCAACGAAGCGCCGCTCTTGCGCGATTGAGCATACCCGGCGCGCGCTTGCCGCGCGCTCACTTCACCGCGGAGTTGCCGCCATCCGCATAAAGCGCGGCCCCCGTCACGAAGCTTGCCATCGGGCTGGCCAGGAACAGCGCTGCCGAGGCGATTTCATCGGCACGCGCAATCCGCTTCATGGCGTGCAGGCTGGCCGCCCAGTCCTTCTGCTCCTGATTGCCGGCCATCTCGGTGTCCACTCCGCCAGGCAACAGCGCATTGGCGCGGATGCCTTGCGCGCTGTAGTCCGCCGTAATGCCCTTGACCAAGCCCATCAGCGCCGCTTTCGACGTGCCGTAGGCCGCCATCCCGGGCAAGCCCACGCTCGTCCCCACAAAGCTGGACACGAAGACCAGCGCGCCGCCGCCCCGCTCCAACATGGCCGGGATCTGATGTCGCGCGCCCAGGAACGCCGCAGTGAGATTGACGCTCAGCGTGCGCTCCCACTCGTCCAGGGCGACTTCCGCCAGCGGCTTGACGGGTCCGGTGGTGCCGGCATTGTTTATCGCGATATCCAAGCCGCCGAATTCGCGTTGCGCATCCTGCACCGCTTGCCTGTGCGTTTCCGGCCTGGCGACATCGCCGGCCGAAACGCAGGCCCTCCCACCGGCGCTTCTGATCTCGCCCGCCACTTGTTCCAGGAGTTCACGGCGTCTCGCGGTCAGCACCAGCGCCGCGCCCTGGGCCGCCAGCAGCAACGCTATTGCGCGTCCGATACCCGATGATGCGCCTGTCACCAAGGCGACCTTTCCAGCAAGAGATAAAGACATCGGCGTCAGCTCCAAGCATGAATAATGCCTGCATCCTATAAATGCGAGCGCGCCTTGTCCTCCCGCTTCTTGCTGTCTACGCGCGGCCTGTCACGCCGCCGAGCCGCGCTGGGCCATCCGTCCCGGCAACTCCTGAGCCGCCTGCCTGGCATCATCGGCAGGCCGTATCAACAAGCAGCCCAGCACACCGAGCGCGCCCCCGGCCAAGCTGTAGAACACGGGCGCCAACGAGATCCCCGTAGCCTGAATCAGCCACGTGACGATGAACTGCGCGAATCCGCCAAAGATCATGACGGCGATGTTGTAGCAAACCGCCAAGCCGGCCGAGCGCACATTCGTCGGAAACTGTTCTCCGAGCGCCGTCGCGAAGGGTCCAAGAAAGCCGCCCAGCAATATGCTCAGCACCGTGAATGCGACGATCAGATTCGGCAGGGTCGGCGTCGACTGCACCCACGAGAAGAGCGGATACATCAATAGCGCATAGGGCAGCAGAAACGACAGCATCACCGGCTTTCTTCCACGGCGATCCGAAATCGCGCCGGAAATGGGAATGACGACGATCAGTGCAAGCAGCCCGATGGCCTGCGCGGTGAAGGCATCATGCAGCGCGAAGCCGAACTGACGGGTCACGAAGGTCGGCAGATAGATGATGAATGTATAAACGGAAGCCGTGGCGCACGTGGTCAGGCACAGCGTGGCTGCGATGGACCGCGGAAACCGGCCCAACATGGCTGCCAGACTGACCGTCTCCCCCTTGCGCAGCGACGCCGCGGACTCTTCGGGCTCATCCAGATACCGCCGGATCCACCATCCCAGCGGCGCGATCAGCAGTCCCACGACAAACGGAATGCGCCACATCCCGTCGAGCAGCTGTTGCTCGGTGAAGATCGATGTCAGCAGAAACCCCGTGGCGGCGCCGCCTAGATTGGCGAGATTCTGGCCGAACATCTGCCACGCGCCATAGAGCCCCTTTTTGTCCTTGGGCGCGGCTTCCACGAGATAGGCGGTGGACGATGCGAACTCGCCCCCGGTCGCAATCCCCTGCAGCAGGCGGGCCAGCACGATCAGGACGGGCGCGGCCACGCCTATGGTCGCATACGAAGGCGTGAAGACCATGATGAGCAAGGACACCGTCATCAACGCTATGATCAGTTGCAGCGCTGACTTCCTGCCCTTGCGGTCCGCGTACATGCCGATAGCAATGCCACCTATTGGGCGCGTGACGAAACCGACTCCGAAGGTCGCCAGCGTCAACAGCAGCGCGGTATGCTCGCCCGCTTCGGGAAAGAACACCTTGGCAATGATGAACGCCATCGCCGCGAATACGCCGAAGTCATACCATTCGAGCGCATTGCCAAATATCGCCGCCGTCAATTGCAGCCATCGCGGGGCGCTCTTCTTTTTTGCCTTATTCATGTCCAGTCTCCTCCCAACTGCTATTTAGTCGTTGTTATCCAGCGGCAGCGCTCTTTCGGCTATCCGGGAAAGCACCGCGCTCCCAACTGGAATGGCGGCATCGTTGAAATCGAAGTGCGAAGTGTGCAGCCCGTGCACATGATCCGGATCGCCCGTTCCCAGGTGCAGATACGCCCCGGGCCGTTCGCGCAGCATGTAGGCGAAATCCTCCCCGCCAAGACTGGGCACCGGATGCCGCACGACATGCTGCTCGCCCACCACGTCCTGCGCCGCCAGCCTGGCCAAGCGGGTCTGCGGTTCCGTATTGACCGTGGCCGGCACGTTCGGCTCATAGTCCAGGGTCGCCGATCCGCCCAGCCCTCTCGCGACGCTTTCCACGGTTTCCCGCAGGCGGGCCTGCAGCACATGCTGGACTTCCGGCCGCAACGATCTGGCGGTACCCGTAAGCACCACCTCGTCCGGTATGACGTTGAAGCCGGCCAAGTTGCCTCCCGCCACGGCGCACAGGCTGAGTACGCCGGCGTCCAGCGGATCCAGGTTGCGGCTCACGATGGAATGCGCCGCAACGATGACGTGGCCGGCGATCAAGACCGGGTCTACCGTTCTTTGAGGCGCAATTCCCCCGTGGCCGCCCTTGCCCCGGATGCGGATCGTGATGCGATCGGACGCCGCCATGACGGGCCCGACCGGAATGGATACCGTCCCCAGAGGCAGCGCCGGCCAGTTGTGCAGCGCGTATACCTCTTGCATCGGGAACCGCTCGAACAGCCCATCCCTGACCATTTCCAACCCGCCGTTGTGTCCCTCTTCTCCGGGTTGAAAGATCAGATAGACCCCGCCATTGAAATTGCGGGTGCGCTGCAGATAAGCGGCGGCGGCCAACAGCATGGCGACGTGGCCGTCGTGGCCGCAGGCATGCATCTTTCCGTCATCGGCCGACGCGTACCCCAGCCCCGTGCATTCGCGCATGGGAAGCGCGTCCATGTCCGCTCTCAGGCCGATCGCCCGTCCGCTGCTCGTTTCGCGGCCTGGAATGAATCCGACCACGCCGGTGCGTCCGATGTTGGTGTGGAATCCGATGGAGAGCCGACGCAGCTCGTCGCAAACCAGCGCCGCCGTTCGGTGTTCCTCAAAACCTAATTCTGGATGCGCGTGCAAGTCGTGCCGTATCTGCCTGTACCTGGCGGCATCCGCGGACAAATGATCAAGGAGTTTCTGTGGCATGGGCTTGGGTCTTCGCTATTGAAGTTTTGGTCTACGCATGTTCACTACCGCCCGAATGGTAGAGACACGCCATCCATGCCGTAAAATGCTATTTAACGATGCCCGTCATACTAATAAGGTATATCCATGGATCTGCGGCAGTTGCGCTACTTCGTTGCCGTCGCCGAACGCGGCAGCATCAGTCTCGCGGCTCAGTCGGTGCACATCGCCCAACCGGCATTGACCCGCCAGATCCAGGCATTGGAAGAAGAGCTGGGCACTGCCGTTTTTGAACGAACTACTCGCGGCGTCCACCTGACCGAAGCAGGCAAGCAGCTGCTCCTGGACGCGAACCGTCTGCTGGGCGATGCGACCGCGGCAATGGAGCGCGCGCAGCGCGCGGGACGCGGCGAGATCGGGCACCTGACCATTGCCTTGCCAGTCATGCTGACGCTGCGCTCCCTGCTTGCCGACGCGCTGCGGCAGTTCCGCCGGGAAGCCCCCGGGGTCTCGTTGACGCTCAGTCATCTGCTGTCGGATGCACAGATCGAACTTCTGCCTACGGGCAGGCTGGACGCGGGATTCACGCTATTCAGGCCGGTCGACGACCCGGCGTTCAAAGGCATCCCCATCTATTCCGAGAAGATGCTGGTCGCCTATCCCGCCGACTGGCACTGGGACCATGGCAGCCCGACGTCCTTGCGCGAACTCGCCGGCCGGGACTTCATCTGGCTGCCGCGCAATGCAGCGCCCGTCTGGCATGACAGGCTGATCCACTGCTTTTTCAAGGCCGGATTCGTGCCCCGCTCATCGATACAGGGCGTGGATGTCGGATCGATGCTGACCCTGGTCGCCGCAGGCTTGGGCTGCACCGTTCTGCCTGACTCGGCCACGCGCGCGGCGCCGCCCACCGTCGCCTTCAAGGAACTGCCCGATCTGGACGTGGTCCAGCATTGGGAGCTGGTCTGGCGGGCCGACAATCAGTCGGCGCCGCTCGAGCGGTTTATCGACATCGTCACGACCCATGTCGCGGACCCTGCCCGCCGTCTTGTATGAATGGCGGCGGGCGCTCCCGCCTGGCGTCGGCCCGCGCTACCGCTCGCAACTCCAGTACGGGCAGCCCGAGCGCCCGATGATGGCCGAAGCCAGCTCGCCCGGTTGGCGGAGCATGCCCTTCAGGGCGCTTGCCTGCGCCCGCAATGGCGCTGAATCCGTCCGGTACATTCCCCGCTCGTCGAGCAGGAAGTTCATCTTCAAACGCGCCTGGCGCGCCTTTTCAAGATCGAGTTCGGCGCCCTCAGCTTGAAACACCGCGCCATAGATCCGTGCTTGGATTTCGCAGTACTGGTCCGCCGCGGTCAGCGCCTCTTGCGTCGCGGCATCCGTATAGAGTTTGCGCAATCCCGCGATCTGCGCACGGCAGCTTTGGTACTGCAGCGGCATGAACCTTGCCAACAAAGCCAGGTCCCTGTCGCCAGGTTTCGCGCAGCGCCGCAGATCCGGCGTTTGCGATCCGTCGCGCGCAGCGGCGGACAAGGTGTCCGCTATGCACTCATCCAACGACGGCGCTTTCCAAAGCGCCTGGGCCGAGCCCAGCAATCCCATGTTTCCCAGCGTGCGCCCAAACCGCGCGGCGGCAAGCTGTTCCTGCATGTCGCGGTCATGATTGCCGAGCGTTACCGCAACCAGCGCCGCGGCGCCGAGCATGCCGCTGCCGACCAGGACCATAGTCGCCGTCATGGGCCGCAGGCGCTCGGCATACAGCGCGATGCCCGCGAGTAGCGCCCCCGCGAGCAAACCTCCCAGGTGCGCCGCATTATCGACGTCGAACGCGAAGCCCGCGCCGAAGGTCAGCAGCAGGCTGAACAGCAGATTGCCAGGCGGAATGTGCGGCCGGCCCATGCGCCGGTCATGCAGGCCATAAGCGATGGCCGCCCCGAAAATGCCCAGGATCGCACCAGACGCCCCGCAACTCAGGAAAAACTCGTCGCGATGCCATAGCGCGGTGACCAGGCTGCCGCACAGGCCCGACAGCAGATACACGCCCAGGAACACCCAGGAACGCATGCGCGCTTCAAGAATGATCCCCAGCGACCACAGCGCCAGCATGTTGATTGCCAGATGCAGGAAGCCTACGTGCAGGAACATGCTGGTGAACAAGCGCCAATACTCGCCCGACAAGGTCAACGCCGGCACGTTGCCGCCCCAGGCTATCAGGAAGGAGGTTTGGCTCAGGCTCTCGAACGCGCGCGTGTCCAGAAATCCCGCGGCGCAGTACACCGCGATATTGCAGGCGATGAGCAAGAGCGTGATCTTGCTGGCGCATATTCTTTTGAGCAGGGACGTGCGTTGGAATGGAGGCATCAGGTAGGCATGTCAAAGAGTGGGCATTATCTTAACCAAGCCGCGCACCGGCCTGGAGGCCGCAAGATACGCGCGCGATGCATCGGTGCAGCGAGCGTTTCAGCCGCCGGCCTTCGGCGCCGGTTCCTCGTTGCGGCACCCCGCGTATTGATATTGTCCCGGCTTGCCGAGTTTTGCAGTGAACGTGCATGGCTCGCCGGAATATGCGTGCGTGGCCTGCACTTGCAGCACATTGCCGGCGACAACCACGCTCTGCTTGCCCTGCCCGCAACTCCAGAAGGTGGTCGAGAGTTCCGCGAAGGTCTGCTCCGCAACAAGCGTGGCGGGACGGCCGGAGGTCGCGGAAGCGACCCATTGAATCCGGACGCGGCAGCTGACGTGCTCGAAACCCACCTCTTCCACCACGATACGGTACGCGCCCGTGGCCGCGCCATCGGTCCAGCGGCCGCCTTGCATCACGCGCGCGACCGACGCCTCCGCCTGCGTTTCAGCGACAGCCCCGGCCGCCTGTAGCGTCAGCAAAAGGAGCACAGCAAGAGTTCTCATGACTTTCATTCCGCAGACCGCCTGGAGTTATCAGTGACCGTCAAGCGCACCGTCATTGCGCTGCCGTGCACTTATACCATTCGGGTGTGGAGCCGTTCGTCGTCAATTTGACGCCGCAAAAGGAAATCCAATACTCTGCGCCGATGATTACGATAAGAACCTCCCGCCCCGACGAAGGCGCACGCGCCGTCGAAATCTGGCGCAACGCGGTCGACGCCACGCACGACTTTCTATCACCCGAGGATCGCCAAGCCATCGATGAGATGGTGTGCGATTTTCTCCCCCAAGTGCCGCTCTGGCTTGCGGTCGACGCCAATGACTATCCCCAGGCATTCATGCTGATCGACAACGGCCACATGCAGGCGCTGTTCGTCGATCCTGCCTGCCGTGGAACAGGCATAGGCGCCGCGCTGGTGCGGCACGGCCTCTTGCTGCATCCCAACATGACGACGGACGTCAATGAACAGAACGGCCAGGCGGTAGGCTTCTATGAAAAGATGGGCTTCAAGCGTATAGGCCGCTCGCTGCTTGATGATCAAGGCAGGCCCTACCCGTTGATCCGTCTGGAATATCGGAGCTGAACGGAAAAAAACAAAGCCACCTGCGGGTGGCTTTTTCCATGGCTGACACTTTGCTAGGGTGCCGTTTTACGCCGGCAGTTTTTATCAGCCATTCGCATAACGTGCTTGCACCGCGCTCGCTGAAATCAGGCCAACAAAATGAAAAGGCCGTCAGTGATTTCTCACTGACGGCCTTTGGAACTGCTGGTCGGGACGGCGGGATTCGAACTCGCGACCCCTTGCACCCCATGCAAGTGCGCTACCAGGCTGCGCTACGCCCCGAAAGAAAAAGAGTATAGCAGAACAAAAATTTGTTTGCACGCATTCGTGCAAAAAAAGCGCTGAATACTCAAAAAAATTTTCGCGCTGCGCTCATCGATTGCATCAACCGCATGCGCATCGATGCGCGCGGCGCGAGGTACTGCTCAATGCAACGCGCGGCTTGCGCCGCGCGTTGCAGGTAATGCGTTCAAACCATGTGGGGAATGACGATGCGCTGCGTTCAAGCCGCAGGGCTTGCATTGCCGGCGCTTGCGCCGGCAACGTTTGCCGCCGTGCCCAAGGCTTCGGCCAGCATCGTCGAGACGTTGCCCAGTTCGTTGCGCAAGGCTTGCATCTCGGCGCCCGACAGACGCACTGCAGCGTCCTGATCGTGCGGCACGTCGCGCGCATCGCCCAGGCGATTGCGCGCGCCGCTGATCGTGAAGCCTTGCTCATACAGCAGGGAACGGATACGGCGGATCAGCAGCACTTCGTGATGCTGGTAGTAGCGGCGGTTGCCGCGCCGCTTCACCGGCTTGAGTTGCGTGAATTCCTGTTCCCAATACCGCAAGACATGGGGCTTGACGCCACACAGGTCGCTGACTTCACCGATGGTGAAGTAACGCTTGGCGGGAATGGGCGGTAAGGTAACGGTGGATTCGGTACGTGTCATAAGGGGATTTTATGCCGCGATGCGTCAGGTGCCGATAACAATTGCCGACAAAGCGTATCACTCCTCGGCGTCGGATTCTGCGGGTGCCGCCTGCTCCACCACGCTCTTGAGTTTCTGACTCGCGTGGAAGGTGACCACGCGGCGTGCGGCGATGGGAATGGTCTCGCCGGTTTTGGGGTTGCGGCCAGGACGCGGCGGCTTGTCGCGCACCTGGAAATTGCCGAAGCCCGAGAGCTTGACGGAATCTCCGCGCGCCAGGGCGTCGCGGATTTCCTCGAAGAAGGTATCGACGATGTCCTTGGCTTCGCGCTTGTTCAGACCGACCCGCTCAAAGAGCAGTTCGGCCAGCTCGGCCTTGGTCAGAGTGCGCGGCTCGGCAGCAAGCATACTGTTCCCCATGGTTCAAGCGCGTTGGCGCGCGCCATGCGCAGCCACCAAGGCTTCCTTGATACGCGCCAGGCAATCCGCCACCCTGGCTTCGTCCAGCGTGACCTCAGTGTCCTGTAGCCAGAAACGGAAAGCAAGGCTTTTCTCGGTGACGGGCTCGCTGCCTTGGACCTTCTCGCGCCACACGTCGAACAGGCGCGTGTCCTGTACCACCGCCAATTGCGGGTCCGCCTTGACGGCCGCGGCGACGGTGTCGAGCATGGATTGCGCCGACACATGGGCATCGACCCACAGCGCCAAATCGCGCACCACCACGGGCTGACGCGAGAGCTCGCGCACTTGCGGCAGTTCGCCTTCGGACAAGGCGGCAGCGTCCAGTTCGAACACGACGGGCGCATGCGCCAAGTCGGCTTGCTGGGCCCAACGCGGGTGCAGTTCGCCAATCCAGCCAACGTGCTTGCCGTCCAGTTCGATGCGCGCGCCGCGGCCCGGATGCAGTGCGGGATGCGCCGCGGCTTCGAAACGCAGACGGCTGCCGCGCGCGCCGAACAGCGCCTCGACATCCATCTTCACGTCGTAGAAATCCACTTGGCGAGTCGCCACACCCCACTGCTCTTCCACGGCCGGGCCCCAGGCCGCGCCTGCCAGCCTCATCGGCTGGCGCACGCCTGCCACTTCGAGCGGACCATCCTGGACGGACGCATCGCGCATGAACACGCGGCCCAGTTCGAACAGGCGCACGCGCGTCTGCTTGCGATTGGCGTTGTGGCGGATGTTGGCGACCAGGCTGGCGATCAGGCTGGAGCGCATGACCGACAGATGGCTGGCGATGGGATTGACCAGGCGCACCGGCGTTTCGTTGCCGGCGTAGTCGCGTTCCCAGTCGGCTTCGACGAAGCTGTAGTTCACGACTTCCTGGTAGTCCTGCGCGGCAGCCAGGCGGCGCAGCGCATGCGCGCCGCGACGGATTTCCGGTTGCGAGAACATCTTGGCGCGCGCCATCGGCGGCTCCACGGGGATGTTCTCGAAACCGTAGATGCGGGCCACTTCCTCGATCAGGTCTTCTTCAAGCTCCAGGTCGAAGCGATAGGAAGGCGGCGTGACGATGAAGTCATCGCCTTCGACCTTGAAGTCCAGGCCCAGGCTGCCGAAGATCTTGGCGACCTCAGCCTGCGTGACCGGCACGCCCAGCACACGATGGCAGCGCGGCAGGCGCATCCGCACCGGTTCGCGCTTGGGCAGGTTGACGATCTGGTCGTCCAGCGGGCCGGCTTCGCCGCCGCAGATGTCGATGATCAGGCGCGTGATGAATTCGATGTGCTCGGGGATCGTGGCGTAGTCCACGCCGCGCTCGCCGCGGTGGCTGGCTTCCGAGCTGAACTTGTAGCGGCGCGCGCGGCCGGCGAGCGACTGCGGCCACCAGAACGCAGCTTCCAGATAGATGTTGCGGGTGTCGAGCGTGACGGAAGTCGCTTCGCCACCCATGATGCCGGCCAGGCTTTCCACCTGATCCCCTGCGACCACCACGCCTACCGTCGCATCCAGCGTGACGGTCTGGCCGTTCAGCAGTTCAAGCGTTTCGCCTTCGCGCGCCCAGCGCACGCTGAGGTCGCCGCGGATCTTGTCCAGGTCGAACACGTGCGAAGGGCGGCCCAGTTCGAGCATGACGTAGTTGGAGATGTCCACCAGCGCCGACAGCGAACGTTGGCCGGCGCGCTCCAGGCGCGTCTTCATCCAGTCGGGCGTCGCGGCGCGGGCGTTGACGCCGCGAATCACGCGGCCGCCGAAACGGCCGCACAGCTCAGGCGCTTCGACCTTGACCGACAGACGCTCGTCCAGTGTGACGGGCACGGCGACCGCGGTGGGCACGGACAGCGGCGCGCCGGTCAGCGCGGCGACTTCGCGCGCCACGCCCAGGATCGACAGGCAGTCGGCGCGGTTGGGCGTCATCTTCAGGGTGAAGAGCGTGTCGTCCAGGTCCAGCGCTTCGCGGATCGACTGGCCCGGCGTCATGCCGGCCGGCAGTTCCAGCAGGCCGCCGTGATCCTGCGACAGGCCCAGTTCGCGGGCCGAGCACAGCATGCCCGACGACTGCACGCCGCGCATCTTGGCCACGCCGATCTTCATGCCGCCAGGCAACTCGGCGCCGACGCGCGCCAGCGGCACCGTCAGGCCGGCGGCGGCATTGGGCGCGCCGCAAACGATCTGCAGCAGTTCGCCGGAGCCGTCATCCACTTTGCAGACGCGCAGCTTGTCGGCGTCGGGATGCGGCGCGATTTCGACGATATGGCCCACGACCACGCCGCTGAAGGCGGGCGCGGCAGGCACGGTGTCTTCGACTTCCAGGCCGGCCATGGTGAGCCGGTGCGCGAGTTCTTCGGTGGCGATCGCGGGGTTGACCAGCGTACGCAGCCAGGATTCGGGAAATTGCATGATCAGCCGTCTGTTATTCGTTGAACTGGCGCAGGAAGCGCAAATCGCCTTCGTAGAACTGGCGCAGATCGTTGACGCCGTAGCGCAACATGGTCAGGCGCTCGAGCCCGGAGCCGAAGGCGAAGCCGATGTAGCGCTCGGGATCGAGGCCGAAGTTGCGCACCACTTGCGGATGCACCTGGCCCGAGCCGGAAATCTCCAGCCAGCGGCCGCGGTTCGGACCCGAGGTGAACATCATGTCGATTTCGGCGGACGGTTCCGTGAACGGGAAGAACGACGGGCGGAAGCGCACGGCCAGGTCGTCGGTTTCAAAGAAGCAGCGCAGGAAATCGGTGTACACGCCCTTCAGGTCGGCGAACGAGATGTCTTCGGCGATCCAGAGCCCTTCCACTTGGTGGAACATGGGCGAGTGCGTGGCGTCGCTGTCGACGCGGTAGGTGCGCCCAGGCGCGATGACCTTGATGGGCGGCTTGTGCATGCGCGCGTAACGCACCTGCATGGGGCTCGTGTGCGTGCGCAGCAACAACGGCTGACCTTCCGCGTCCTGCATGTCGACGTAGAACGTGTCGTGCATGGAACGCGCGGGATGGTCCAGCGGGCTGTTCAAAGCGGTGAAATTGGTCCAGTCGTTTTCCACTTCGGGGCCGTCGGCCACGTCGAAGCCTATGGAACGGAAGATCTCTTCCACGCGTTCCCAGGTCCGGATCACCGGATGGATGCCGCCCGGCGCGCGACCGCGGCCCGGGAGGGTGACGTCTATGGTTTCGGATGCCAGGCGGGCGTCCAGTTCGGCTTGTGCCAGCGCGGCGCGGCGCAGGTTCAGAAGCTCTTCGACCTTTTGCTTGGCCTGATTGATCCGGGCGCCCATCTCGCGCTTCTGCTCGGGATCAAGCTTGCCGAGGGCCTTCAGCAGCACCGTCAGCGCGCCTTCCTTGCCCAGGAACCGAGCCTTGGCGTTTTCCAGCGCGGCGGCATCGGTGGCCGCGGCGAAACGTTCTTGCGCCTGGGAGACCAGGTCGTCAACCATCAGAGTCATGAAATCCAGCCTTCAAAACGCAAACGGGGCCATTACAGCCCCGTTTGCAGCGATGCGCGATGAGTTAAAGCGCGATCAGGCAGCCAAGGCAGCCTTGGCTTGCTGCACGATGGCGGCGAAGCCGGCCTTGTCGCGCACGGCCAGGTCGGCCAGGACCTTGCGGTCGAGTTCGATCGAAGCCTTCTTCAGGCCAGCGATGAACACGCTGTAGCTGACGCCATGTTCGCGGACGGCGGCGTTGATACGCGTGATCCACAGAGCACGGAACGTGCGCTTCTTGTTACGACGGTCGCGGTAGGCGTATTGGCCAGCGCGCATGACTGCTTGCTTGGCGATACGGAACACATTACCGCGGCGGCCACGGTAACCCTTGGCGGCGGCAATGACTTTCTTGTGACGTGCGCGGGCAGTTACGCCGCGTTTGACGCGAGGCATAGTAGATCTCCCTTAGATCAAGCGAAAGGCATCATGGCCTTGACGGAGGCCACGTTGGATTCATGAACCGCCGTCGAGCCGCGCAGTTGACGCTTGGCCTTGGTGGTCTTCTTGGTCAGGATGTGACGCTTGAACGCCTGACCACGCTTGATGGAGCCGCTGCCGCGAACCTTAAAGCGCTTGGAGGCGCTTTTCTTGGTTTTCATCTTGGGCATGTTGATTCCCTAAACTTAAACACTCATTGTTGATTTACATGACGCCAGGTGCTTGACGCATGAAGGGCCGATGAAGCCTTTCATGGCGGCAAAACTTGGTGTACCTGTTGCCACTTCTGGGGTACTTCCCGCCGGCATTACTGCCCGGCGGATTCTTTCCAGGGCGGGCAAAAAACGACCCAGATCCGGGAAAGCCTTTGATTATATGGTGATTTCCCGCACTTTGTCGAGTCGAACGGCATGAGATCGCCAGGGCCGGCGCTCCGGCCGTCTGCGAGTCAGCCATCATACGCCCGGCCG
>NZ_DATCUY010000226.1:0-5007 GCF_036567245.1 Achromobacter sp.
GCAACCGGGCGGCGACCTGGTCCAGCAAGAACACGGTGATAAAGATCACGACGAGAATGGTCCCGACGTGGGCGTACTGGTACATGTCGTAGCGGCCTTTCAGTTCCTGCCCGATGCCGCCCGCGCCCACCAGGCCCACCACCGTGGCCATGCGCACGTTGCGGTCCAGGATGTACAGGGTGTAGCCGGTGAACTTGGGCATGACCTGCGGCAGTACGGCGTAGGCCAGCACGCGCGGCTTGCTGGCGCCGATCGCCGCCAGCGCCTCTTGCGGCTTGGTGTCGGCCGTCTCGATATCCTCGGCGTAGAACTTGCCCAGGAAGCCCATCGAATGGATGGCCAGCGCCAGCACCCCGGCAATCGGGCCGAAGCCGTAGGCCAGCACCAGGAACAGCGCGCAGATCAGTTCCGGCATGGCGCGGAACATACTGACGGTCGCCCGCGCCGCCACGTACAGCAGCCGGTTGGGTGCGTAGTTGCTGGCGCTGCAATAGGCCAGCGGCACGCTGCCCAACACGGCCAGCAGGGTCGCCCAGATCGCGATCTCGAAGGTCTCCACCATCTTGACCGCCACCCGCCACAGATAACCCAGCGGCTCGACCAGGTAGGTCTGCGTGGATACCTCGTCTTCCATCTTCAGCGTGTGCGGATTGAGCCGGCTTTCGGTCACCTGCAACGTTTCCACGCGCGCCAGCCACGGCAGCTGGTCCGGATCGAAGCCCTCGATGCGCGAAGTCTCGGTGCGATACGAGATTTGCAGCGGGAACAGGCTGTCGGCCAGGGCGCCCAGGCCGGACGTGACCTGGGACTGCTCCTTCAGGCCGACCGCGGCCAACGCGCCGTCCAGGGTCAGCGCCGCCATGCGGCCCATCTCGACCCGCTGGCCGGTGTAGAGAAACAGCATCAGCGCGGCGATCACGATCAGCAGCGCGCGGGCGCCGTAGGGCGGATCCAGGCGCCAGGCCGTGTTGTCCACCGGCGTCTTGAATGCGTGCGTGTTCATTGCGCGCCTCCCGCGGACAAGACCGCCGGCCGGATCGGCATTGCCATGCGCGACCCAATACCGCCGCGGCCCGCGAGATCGGGCTCGGCCATGCCGCTCTCCGGCTGCGGGGCCTGATACAGCGCGCGCGCGGTGGCCTCATCGAACGCGCCGGCCGGCCCGTCGAACACCATGACGCCATGGCGCAAGGCGACGATGCGGTCGGCGAATTCCCGCGCCAGGTCGACCTGGTGCAGGCTGCACAGCACGGTGGCGCCGCGTTCCCGGGCCTGATTGCGCAACAGCTGCAGGATGTCGCGGCTGATGCGCGGGTCCAGGCTGGCCACCGGTTCGTCGGCCAGCAGCAAGGCGGGCGCCAGCATGAAGGCGCGGGCGATGCCCACGCGTTGCTGCTGGCCGCCCGACAATTCGCTCACGCGGCGCTGCAGATGCTCGGGCTGCAGGCCGACTTCACGCACCAGATGGCAGGCGCGCTCGCGCAGTTCCGCTGGAAAACGCATCAGATAGGTGCGCCATGCCGGCAGGCTGGGCAAAGCGCCCGACAGCACGTTGGTCGCCACCGTGGCGCGCGACACCAGGTTGAAGTGTTGATGCACCATGCCGATCCGGGGCCGCACGGCCGCCAACGTCGATGGCTGCACCTGCGCGCCGTCGACCCAAACTTCGCCCTGGGTCGGCGTGGTCAATCCGTTGGCCATGCGCAGCAAGGTCGACTTGCCTGCGCCCGAGGCTCCCAGGATCACGCAGAACTGGCCGCGCGGCACCTGCAGCGAAACCGAGTTCAGCGCCGTGGTCCCGTCGGCGTAACGCATGCCCACGGCTTCGTAGCGCAGCATGCCCATTCCGCTTGCTCCGGCGATCACCGCTGGGCCGCCTTCTGCAGGATTTCGCCCTTGATCTCATCGGTCAGCAAGGCCATCTTCGAAGCCGGGCCGGCGAACTGCGCCTCGGAAAACTCGGTATCGAAACGATCCAGCTTGGCGCCGCCGTAGCCGCGCACCATGTCCGGCGTCACGCCGGGCGCCTGGTGCACCGTGGCAAAAGCCTGCTTGAGCGTGGCCTTCAGCGTCTCGGGCAGCTTGGTGTTCATTGCCAGCGGCGGATACGGGATGGGCTCGCTCTTGAAGATCACCTTCACGGACTTCGGATCCACCGCGCCCTGGCGTACCGCCTTGTCGAAGGAATCGAACGACAGCGCGGCCGCGTCGACCTGGCCCTGCACCAGCGCCGCCAGGCTGCTGGCGTGGCTGCCAGTCAGCTGCAGCGCCGCCAGGTCCTTGGCCGGGTCCATGCCGTCCTTGATCATGGACGCCACCTGGAAGGTAAAGCTGGAGGCCGAGTTCACATCGCCGAACGCGGCGCGCTTGCCCTTCAGGTCGGCGAGCGTATTGATGGGCGAATCGGCCTTGGCGAACATCGCCGCGTAGTAGGCGGACTCGCCCTTCTGCACGCCCACGGCGAGCAACTGCGCACATTGGCGCTCATGCGCCTGCACGTAGGAGACGGGCCCCAGGAATGCAACCTCGGCCAGCTGGTTGCACATGCCTTCGACCACGGCGCCATAGGACTGGCCCACCGTCAGCTGGAAATGCAGGCCGGTGCTGCGCGTGATCGCGTTGAAGATCGGGGCGTAGTCGGCCTTGGTGCCCGACTCGGTGCCGCCGTCGGCGGGGATGAGCAGCACGCGCAGCGGACGTTGCTGCGAACCGTCGGCCAAGGCTTGGGCTTGCGCGAGAGGCGCGGCGGCCAGCAGGGAAACGAGCGCCAGGACAGACGCGCAGGTGCGGATTTTCATTTCATTGTTCCTAGTCTGATGAGGTTGCCATCGGGGCGCAACGTGTTCGGCCCTGATTCCGGAACGCAGATTAGTCACCGCACATGACAGGCAAATGAAAATTGCTCAAATCAAAAAAATGAATTTTTGAATTTTGTTCAGATAGAATCTGAGCCGCCGGGCATCTCGAATCGAAGCGGGCGCCCACTCCTTCAACCATGCACGCGCCTCGACGCCTATACGCCGATCCATGACCCGTATTGCCTGCACTCCCCTCTCCGCATCCGCCCAAGCCCCGACGGCCGAACCGCCCTGGACCGTCCGCTCGCGCGGCCTGATCCTGGACCTGGACGGGACCTTGATACGCGGGCATGAAGTAATACCCGGCGCCAGCGAACTGCTGACCCGCTGGGCGGGGCGCTACGTCATCGTGTCCAACAATTCCACCGATACCGCGATGGGCCTGGCGCCACGCTTACGGGCAATGGGCTTGCCGGTAGAGGCCGACACGCTGGTCCTGGCCGGCGAGCAGGCTTTGCGCCATATCGCCCGCCAGCACCCGCGCGCCAAGCTGCTGCTCTGCGCCTCGGATGCGCTGCGGGCCTGCGCCGCAGGCCTTGGGCTGGCGCTGGTGGAGCGCGACGCGGACATCGTGCTGTTGGCGCGCGATCTCGCCTTCGGCTATGGGACGCTGCAGATGCTGGCAAGGGAACTCGCCCGAGGCGCGATATTGATGGTCAGCAACGGCGATCTCACCCACCCCGGCCCGCAAGGAACCATCATCCCGGAGACGGGCGCGCTGCTGCAGTCGGTGCTGGCCTGCGCGCCCGGCGTGCGCCCGCGCATACTCGGCAAGCCCGAAGCCATGCTGCTGGAGGAAGGATTGCGCCGGCTGGGCCTGACGCCCGCGGACACCACGGTCATCGGCGACAACGTGCGCACGGATGGCCTGGGCGCGGTGCGCCTGGGCCTGGGTTATCTGCTGGTTGGGAATGCGCCTTACGCGGATGCGCCGGACGTGGCCGGGCTGCTGGATAGCGCAAGTCCGCGCAGGCATGCGCTGCCGACGGGCATCGAAGGCGATCAGTAGCGCTTGTTCGACAGCACGTCGAAGGTGCTGCGCAGCGTGGAAACGGCTTTGTCATAGTCGGACAAGGCCAGGCAGGCGATGAGGGTGTCGATGATGGCCAGCTGGGCCAGCCGGCTGGTCATCGCCTCGGTGCGGAAACGGGTCTCGCGCGACATGGTGTGCAGCACCACGTCCGCATGTTCCTGGATCGGCGATTTGCCGAAATTGGTGATGCAGATGGTGCGCGCGCCCGCTTCCTTCGCCAGCCGCGTCGCCAATACGGTTTCGTGCGTGCTGCCGGAATGCGAAATGGTCAGCACGGCGACGTCCGGCCCGGTCAGCGATGCGCTGATCGCCTGCACGTGGGAATCGGTCACAGCCGTGGCATGCAAGCCGATGCGCAACATGCGGTAGTGCGCGTCGTGTGCAATCACGGCCGAGCTGCCGATGCCGTAGATTTCCACGCGGCGGGCGCGGCGGATCAGGTCCACCGCCGCCTTCAACGCGGCCACGTCCAGCACCGATTCGGTGTCCTGCAGGGTCTGGATGTTGCTGTGGAAGATCTTGCTGACCACCTGCTCGGGCGTGTCCTTGGCGGCCAGGTCTTCGTGGATGTACTGCACGGGCTGCACGATCTGCTGCGCCAGCGCGATCTTCAGCTGTTGAAAGCCCGTGGCGCCCAGCAGTTTGCAAAAGCCCACCACGCTGCCTTCGCTGCATTGGGTGCGTTCCGCGACTTCACTGACCGACATGTGCACCACGTCCGCAGGATGGCGTATGACGAATTCGCCGATGCGCTGCGAGGCCGCGCCCATCGACGGCAACAGGCTCTGGATGCGCGCCAGCATGGCCTGCGGCGAGCCCCGCTGCGGATCGGCGGCGGATTGCGTTCGGGGGGAGCGTTTGGATGTGGCCATGGCGGAGGTCGAGGAACGGAAACCGGATGCGCAGGCAACGATACCCTACCCGCTGCCGGCGCGGCGACGGCGCATGCTACGGGCCGCAGATGACAGGATATCCGGGCGTTCACGCGCCGCCCATGAAAAAGGCCGGCATGCGCCGGCCTTTCCGTTTGCGGTCGCTTACTTCGCCGGCGTTTCGGCGGGCTTGTCGCCTGCGGCCGGAGCGGCCGGGGTGGCGGGCGCGGCCGGGACCGAGGGC
>NZ_DATCUY010000227.1:0-3476 GCF_036567245.1 Achromobacter sp.
CCCCCCCCCCCCGCCATACCTGGAGAGAACATGAAAATCAAAGCACTGTGGGGCTTTCGCGGCGACGCTGCGAAGCTGGGTAAGGGCAACGGGCGCGTTCGTGCCGGCGATACCTTCGACAACGTGGACCCGGAGTATGGCCATGCGCTGATCGGCAACCGCCTGGCCGAAGAAGTGCAGGGTGGCAAAGCGCCGCCGCGGGCGTCGGACGGTATGACGCCGGCCCAGCTGAAGAAGGCGCTGGCGGAGAAGAACGTAGCCATCCCTGAGGGTGCCACCAAGGAGCAATTGGCGGCGCTGCTGGATGGCACGGGGGCGCAGTAATGGACGTGGGCCGGGTGAGGGCCCACCTTCGCCTGGATCCGAACTTTCTTGATGACGACGTGCTGATTCAGGGCTATATCGATGGCGCCATCGCGCACGTCGAGCAGCACTGCGATCGCAAGATCGTTACGGGCGAGCCTAACGGGCCTGGCGAAATGGCAATGACGACCGACGTAGAACAGGCGGTGCTGCTGCTGGTCGGGCACTGGTACTCCAACCGCGAAGGGGTTGTGGTCGGTGCGGTCTCGAACCAGGTGCAACTCGGGGTCGAAAGGCTCCTCTGGTATCGCAAGCAGTTCTAAGGGAGGTGCCATGCTCCAAGCAGGAAGCTTGAATTGCCGCATCGTCATCTTTCGGCGCGACAAGTTGCGGTCCCCGGGCGGGCAGGTCGTTGATGAATGGGTGGAGCACGCTCGCGCCTGGGCGAATGTGGCGAAGCTTACGGGGCTCGGGACGATCAAAGCGGAAAGCGATGTTTCGCTTGTGAAGGCGAGCTATCGCGTGCGGTACCGGCGCGACCTGACCGCGGCGATGCGGCTGGCCCACGATGGCGCACTTTTCGACATCAAGGCGGTTCTACCAGATCACGCACGGCGCGAATACGTGGACCTGGTGTGTCAGTCCATCCCGGGGGAGTCGGCATGAAAATTTCCACCACGATGACGGGCGATCTAGAGGCCAGCTTGATGGCGCTGGCCGAATCGCTGGAGCAGCGCGTCGTCCGACCGGCGGCCCATGCGGGGGCGCTGGTGTTCTACGAGCGGGCCCGTGAACTGGCACCGCTGTACGTGGGACCGGAAAAGAAGGGAATAAAGCCGGGGCAGCTGAGGGCGGCCATCTACCGGGTGTTCTCTGAAGATCGCTCATCCGATGACCTGAAGGTTTACCAAATCAGCTGGAACCATACCAAGGCCCCTCACGGCCACTGGATGGAGTATGGCAACAGCCGGCACGGGCCCAAGCCCTTTATCCGGCCAGCCTTTAATTTCTACGAAAGAGCGCTGGACGCCTCTCGCAATCGGGCGCGCGAACTGACGGCGGAAATCATCGCGGAGCATTCCCATGGTTGAAGAAGACATTTTCGCGGTGCTGGGGCCGCTCGTGAATGACGAGGTATATCCAGGAGTTGCGCCACCCGAGGCCAGGTCGCCTCGAATCACGTACCACTGGATAGGCGGGAAGCCGCTGAATTTCCTAGAGGGCGTTCCAGACAAGCGCAACGGCACGTTGCAGGTCGATGTCTGGGCAAAGCTGGACACGGAGGCGGCCAGGATCATCCGGCGAGCGGAGGACGTCATTCGCTTGGATCCGCGCCTCCTCGGCTTGACTGAGGGCGGGGCAATTTCCGATCACGAGCCCGATACGGGCCTCTACGCACGCAAACAGACTTTTTCCATCTGGTTCAAAGACTAGCCCGCCTTGGGCTTTCAACACAGCCGCCTCCGGGCGGCTTTTTCATTTTCAGGAGGCCCAAATGGGCGTGAAACTTCCCAATGGCGCAATCTTCTCGATCGCCAAGACCTATGCGGCTGTGGCGGCTACCACGGCCGTTTCTAATGCCGCCCCTGCCGTGGTGACGGCGGCAGCACACGGTGCCTCCGATGGCGACGTGGTGGAAATGGCCTCGGCCTGGACGGCGCTCGATGGCCGTGTGGCGCGCGCCGACGCCGTCACTGCGGACCAGCTGTCGCTGGAAGGCATCGATACGACGGACTTGAACCGCTACCCGGCAGGGGGCGGCCTCGGGTCGGTTCGTCGCGTCATCGACTGGATGCAGATTTCGCAGGTCATGGAATCGGCAAGCCAGGGCGGCGAACAGCAGTTCTACAGCTTTTCGTTCCTGGAAGACACCGGCGACGAACGGCAGATTCCGACCACGCGCAGCGCGCGTTCGATCAACCTCACCATCGCCGACGACGACACGCTGCCGCAGTACCAAGTGCTGAAGGCCGCGAACGATGACCGCCTTCCGCGCGTGATCCGTTTCCGCCTGCCGTCCGGTTCCACGATCTATTTCCGGGCCTACGTGACGTTCAGCGAAATGCCCACCACCACCAAGAACGAAGCCATGACGCAGCAGGTGACGCTGTCGCTGACTGGCGCCCCGACCCGCTACGCCGCGTAAGGACCAACCATGCCCAAACACAACGAAGAGCAGCTGTTTTCCCTTACCCCGCCAGCGACCTTTGCCGCCACCGTCGACATTCCGCGCCCCGGCGCCGAGCCGGCCAAGCTGCGCCTGACCTTCCGCCACAAGACGAAGGAAGACCTCAACGCATGGCTGGCCAGCGGCAAGGATGCGCAGTCGGACGCCGAATGGCTCGGCGTCATCGTCGCGGGCTGGGAAGGCGTAAACACGGGCTTCTCGCCCGAAGCGCTGGCGCTGCTGATCAGCAACTACCACCGCCCTGCCGTCGAGGCCATCATCGACAAGTACCTGTCGGAACTGACGGAGGTCCGCCGGGGAAACTGATCGCCGCGGCCCGGCGGCGTTATTGGCGTGCGCCGCCAGCGGAGGACTACGAGTGGTTGGGGTTGACCCAGGCAGACGTGGCGCCGCCCCTGGTGGTGCTGTTGCCCGAGAACCAGCTGCCGTTCAGCGTCTTCTGCGCCATGGATACGCAATGGCGGGTCGGTGCCGGCGGCGCCACGGGGCTGGACTACGGAACGCTGCCCACCGTGATGCGCTTCATGGGCATCAAACGGGGGCAGTGGCCTGAGATCTGGGATGCGGTGCGCGTGATGGAAAGCGCCGCCCTGGAAGAAATGCACAAGGATTGATATGACGGACGTTGTAGGCAAAGCCACACTGGAGTTCGGTGCCGACAACAGCGGCGTCAAATCGGCAGTGCAGGAGGTTGGCCGCGAGGTCAACAACATGGCCACCGTTGCCGCGGCCGCCGCCGTGAAGGCATCCGGGAGCCTCCAGGGTATCGGCACCACGGCCGAGGGGGCGGCGCAGAAGCTGACCGCCTCGCAGCAGCGCGCCAGGCAGTCGCTGGAGCGCCTGGCCAACACGCTGGGGCGGTCGCGGGCCGAAGTCGCGCAGTACAAGGCAGAGGCGGCCGGCCTGCCGCGGGACGTGTACGAACCGCTGGTGGCGAAGGTTCGCGAAGCCGAGGCCGCCATGGGGGGGCTCAACGCTGGCCAGC
>NZ_DATCUY010000228.1:0-13923 GCF_036567245.1 Achromobacter sp.
CGATCCGGTCGCGGCCGCTTTCGGCGCCGAGATCGCGCGGCTGGTGCAGGGTACGCGCGCCTTGCTGCGCCTGGGCGTGGTGGCGCGGCAGGCTAGCGACGTAGCTGCCGAAAGCGGTTCGCAAAAGGAAATGCAGCGCAAGATGCTGCTGGCCATGGCGGCCGACCTGCGCATCGTGCTGATGCGGCTGGCGTCGCGCTTGCGCACCTTGCGCTGGCACGCGGAAAGCAAGGCGCCGTGCTCCATCGAATTTGCCCGGGAAACCCTGGACCTGTACGCGCCGCTGGCGAACCGTCTGGGGATCTGGCAGATCAAGTGGGAAATGGAAGACCTGGCGTTCCGCTTCCTGGAGCCTGAAAAATACAAGCAGATCGCCCGCCTGCTGGAAGAGAAACGGGCGGAGCGCGAAGCCTTCATCGCCGGCGCCATCGAGCGCCTGCAGACGGGATTGGCCAAGGCTGGCGTCGAGGCCGAGGTCAGCGGCCGGCCCAAGCACATCTACAGCATCTGGAACAAGATGCGCGTGAAGCGGCTGGATTTCTCGCAGATGTACGACCTGCGCGCGCTGCGCATCATCGTTGCCGACGTGCGCGCCTGCTATACCGCGCTGGGCATGGTGCATGAAATGTGGACGCCGATCTCCGAGGAGTTCGACGACTATATTTCGCGGCCCAAACCCAATGGCTACCGTTCCCTGCACACGGTAGTGGCCGACGACGACGGCCGCCCCTTCGAAGTGCAGATCCGCACGCGCGAGATGCACCAGTTCGCCGAGTACGGCATGGCCGCGCACTGGCGCTACAAGGAAGCAGGCGCCAAGGGCGGTCAGGTGGCGGCCTCCAGCGAATACGACCGGCAACTGGCATGGATGCGCCAACTGCTGGCCTGGAACAGCGATGTCGAGGGCGGCGAGCCCGCCAAGCCCACGCCCGCCAAGACTGCATCGGGCAAAAGCCGCGGCCAGGCGACCGCGCCGCCGCATACCGACGAGCGCATCTACGTGCTGACGCCGCAGGCGCGCGTGATCGAATTGCCCGCCGGCGCCACGCCGGTGGATTTCGCCTATCACCTGCATACGGACCTGGGCCACCGCTGCCGCGGCGCCCGCGTCGACGGGCAGATGGTGCCGCTGCAGACGCGCCTGTCCACCGGCCAGACCGTGGAGATCATCTCCGCCAAGTCCGGCGGGCCGTCGCGCGACTGGCTCAATCCTCAACTGGGATTTCTGGCCAGCCCGCGGGCCCGCGCCAAGGTGCGCATGTGGTTCAACGCGATCGAACTGCAGCAGCGCATCACCCAGGGCCAGGCCCTGGTTGAAAAGGAATTGCAGCGCCTGGGCAAGACTGCCGTCAATCTGGAGCAGCTGGCGCAGAACCTGGGGTTCGCTCGCGCCGACGATCTATACGTGGCGGCGGCCAAGGAAGAGTTCAGCCTGCGGCAGATCGATACCTTGTTCCAGCAGCCTGGCCCGGCCGTCGAACCGCAGCCGGCCGCCTTGCGCCACGCCAGCGCCGGCAGTGCCGAGAAAAGCGGCAAGAGTGGCGTGCTGGTAGTGGGAGTGGGATCGCTGCTGACGCAGTTGGCGCGCTGCTGCCGTCCGGCGCCGCCGGACCTCATCGCCGGCTTCGTTACACGCGGGCGCGGCGTGTCCATCCACCGCAGCGACTGCCACAGCTATCTGGCGCTGGCCGCCCGCGAACCCGAGCGCGTCATCGAAGTGGCCTGGGGCGAGACTGCCGACACCTTCTATCCGGTGGACATCAGCGTGCGCGCGCACGACCGTTCCGGCCTGCTGCGGGACCTGTCCGAGGTCTTCGCGCGGCTGCGCCTGAACGTGGTGGGCGTGAATACGCAGAGCAAGCAGTCGCTGGCTCATATGGTGTTCACGGTGGAAGTGCGCGGCGGGGAATCCCTGTCCCGCGCGCTGGACGCCCTGGCTGAAGTGCAGGGCGTGTCGTCGGCGACGCGCCGCTAGAATCCCGGGCCGCGCGCGGCCCGGGCGCAGGCGCGACTCAGTCGTCCAGTTGCTCGTGCGCGCGTTCGCGCATGTAGAACGCGGCGATCAGGCCCAGGGCCACGCCGAACATCACGTAGTAGGCGGGAGCCATCGGCGAACCGGTGGTCTTGATCAGCCAGGTCACGATGAACTGCGCGAAGCCGCCGAAGATCATCACGGCCACGTTATAGGCCAGGGACAAGCCCACCGAACGCACGCGGGCCGGGAACAGCTCCGCCATCACCGTGCTGAACACGCCGAAGAATGCCGACACGAACAGGCAGACCACGACTTGCACGGCCAGCAGGCGGCCGATGGACGGCGCGTCCGACAGCCAGTAGTACAGCGGGTACAGCACGATCAGGTAGCCGATGAGCGAGCCGATCACGATGGGGCGGCGGCCGACGCGGTCGGACCAGGCGCCCATGAAAGGCGTCAGCAGCACCATCAGCGCCGCGCCGGCCATCTGCACCAGGAAGGTCTGGTTCAGCGGCAGCTTCAGGATCTGCGTGGAGTAGGTCACCAGATACGTGAAGGTGATGTAGATGGACACCGTCGCGGTCACGACCAGGCCCACGCCGATCAGGGTTTCGCGGGTGTGCGTCTTCAGCATCTGGCCCAGGCTCAGGCGCTGCACCTCGCCGCGCGCGGCGGCCTGGCGCTCTTCTTCCTTGAGCTGCTTGAAGGCATCGGTTTCATCGACGTTGCGGCGGATATAGATGGCGATGGGAACAATTACCAGGCCGAAGGCGAAGGGCAGGCGCCATGCCCAATCGGCGATTTCCTGGGGCGTGAAGAATTCGGTGATGAGCGTGCCGCAGGCCGCGCCGATCAGCAGGGCCAGCATTTGGCCCGCCATCTGCCAGGAGCCGTAGAAGCCGCGCTTGCCGTTGGGCGCCATTTCGATCAGCAGCGCGGTCGAGGTGCCGAACTCGCCGCCAGCGGAGAAGCCCTGCAGCAGGCGCGCGATCAGGATGAAGATCGGCGCCAGGATACCGGCCGCGTGGTAGGTGGGGGCGACGGTGATCAGGGCGATCGACACGGCCATCAGCGAGGTCACCATCACCATGGCCGCCTTGCGGCCTTTCTTGTCGCCGTACAGGCCGAGGATGATGCCGCCGACCGGACGCATGAAGAAGCCGACGCCGAAGATGGCGGTGGTCATCAGGATCGCGTTCAGTTCGCTGCCGGGAACGTTGGGGTCGGTGGGGAAGAACAACTTCGAGATGATCGGCGTCATGAACGCGAACACCAGGAAGTCATACCATTCGAGGGCGTTGCCTATGACTGCCGCCACGATGTTGCGCGTGGGAACTGCTTTGTGCTGCACGGTTTCTCCTTGGGGGTTTGCCTAACCGGGCGACATTCTAGGCGCTTGCGCGCCGGGCCTTGCCCGAGACGAGGACGCGCGCTGGCCTTACACTCCTCTTTTTCCCCAAGAGAGTAGTGACATGAACGCGCGCACCTGGCTGGAAACGCTGGTTGGCTTTGACACCACCAGCCGCAATTCCAATCTTGCCCTGATCGAAACCGTTCGGGATTGGCTCAAGGGCCAGGGCGTCGACGCATGGCTGGCGCACAATCCCGAGCGCACCAAGGCCAACCTGTTCGCTACCTTGCCCGCCCAGGACGGCGGCATGCAGGGCGGCATCGTGCTGTCCGGCCACACCGACGTGGTGCCGGTGGACGGCCAGGAATGGAGCACGGATCCGTTCAAGCTCGTCGAAAAAGACGGCCTGCTCTATGGGCGCGGCAGCTGCGACATGAAGGGCTTCATCGCCAGCTCTTTGGCGCTGGTGCCGGAATTCCTGGCCATGCCGCGCAAGAAGCCGATGCACCTGGCGTTCTCGTACGACGAGGAAGTCGGCTGCGCCGGCGCGCCGTACATGCTGGCCGATCTGCACGAGCGCGGCATCCGCCCCGAAGGCTGCGTGGTGGGCGAGCCCACCGGCATGCAGGTGGTGGTGGCGCACAAGGGCATCAACCTGTTCCGCTGCAAGGTGCACGGCAAGGCGGCGCACTCGTCGCTGACCCCGCGCGGCTGCAACGCCATCGAATACGCCGCGCGCCTGATCTGCCGCATCCGCGACCTGGCCGACAGCTTCAAGGCCAACGGCCCCTACGACCAGTTCTACGACGTGCCGTTCTCCACGATGACCACCAACCAGATCCGGGGCGGCATCGCGGTCAACACCATCCCCGAACTGTGCGAATTCACCTACGAGTTCCGCAACCTGCCGGGCATGCAGCCCGACCAGATCCAGGCAGAAGTCGAAAAATACGTGCGCGAAGAGCTCCTGCCGCGCATGCAGGCCGAGTTCGACGGCGCCAGCATCGAGATCGAGACGGGCGCGGCCGCACCCGCCCTGGAAGCGTCCGAGGAAGCCGCCATCACCCAGCTGGTGCGCGCCCTGACCGAAGACCGCGCCACCCGCAAGGTTGCCTACGGCACCGAGGCCGGCCTGTTCCAGGGCATCGGCATCCCCACGGTGGTCTGCGGCCCCGGCCATATCGAACAGGCCCACAAGCCCGACGAGTACGTCGCGCTGGACCAGTTGGCCGCCTGCGACACCTTTCTGCGCCGTCTGGGGCAGTCGCTCTGACGGCAAGCTGGCGATTGCCGGGGCGGCCGGGGCATAGCGCCCGGCCGCTGCCGGCGTCAGGTAAAATGACGGGTTGCAAACCGGATTTGCGGCAGGCAGTGGCCGCTGCGATACCCGGGGGAGATGCTTGGTGAAACCTTACGATTTTCCGGATGCCCAGGGCCATTTCGGCCCTTATGGCGGTGTTTTCGTGGCGGAAACGCTGATGCACGCGCTCGACGAACTGCGCGCGGCCTATGACCATTACCGTGTCGACCCTGCCTTCCAGGAAGAGTTCAACTACGAACTCAAGCATTTCGTGGGCCGTCCCAGCCCGGTCTACCATGCCCGGCGCTGGTCGGAAATGGTGGGTGGCGCCCAGATCTGGTTCAAGCGCGAAGACCTGAACCATACCGGCGCCCACAAGGTCAATAACTGCATCGGCCAGGCATTGCTGGCCAAGCGCATGGGCAAGCCCCGCGTCATCGCCGAAACCGGCGCCGGCCAGCACGGCGTGGCCACCGCCACGGTGGCAGCCCGCTACGGCATGGAATGCGTGGTCTACATGGGCAGCGAAGACGTCCGCCGCCAGGCGTCGAACGTCTACCGCATGAAGCTGCTGGGCGCCACGGTGGTGCCGGTCAACTCCGGCTCGCGCACCCTGAAGGACGCGCTGAACGAAGCCATGCGCGACTGGGTCACCAACATTGAAAACACGTTCTACATCATCGGCACGGTGGCGGGTCCCGACCCCTATCCCCGCATGGTGCGCGATTTCCAGACCGTCATCGGCAACGAATGCCTGACGCAGATGCCAGAAGCGGCCGGCCGCCAGCCCGACTGCGTCGTGGCGGCGGTGGGCGGCGGTTCCAACGCCATGGGCATCTTCCATCCCTACATCCCCTACGAAAACGTGCGCCTGATCGGCGTCGAGGCGGCGGGCGAGGGCATGGACAGCGGCCGCCACGCCGCTTCCCTGGCCGCGGGCCAGGTGGGCGTGCTGCACGGCAACCGCACCTACGTCATGCAGGACGCCGACGGCCAGGTCCAGGAAACCCATTCGGTCTCAGCCGGCCTCGACTATCCCGGCGTCGGCCCGGAGCATGCCTGGCTGAAGGACTCCGGCCGCGCGGAATATGTCGGCATCACCGACGCGGAAGCCCTCAAGGCTTTCCACGACTGCTGCCGCATCGAAGGCATCATGCCCGCGCTGGAATCGTCGCACGCCATCGCACAAGCCGTGAAGATGGCCGCCACCCTGCCGCGCGACGCCGTCATCCTGGTCAACTTGTCGGGCCGTGGCGACAAAGACATGCATACCGTGGCCGAACAGGCCGGCATCGAGCTCTGAGGCCCTGTCCATGACCACTCGCACCGACCGCATCGCCGCCGCTTTTGCGCGCACCGCCGAATCCGGCCGCGCCGCGGCGCTGATTCCCTACATTGCCGCGGGCGATCCCTCGCCCGCCGCCACCGTTCCCCTGATGCACGCGCTGGTCGAGGCCGGCGCCGACGTCATCGAGCTGGGCGTGCCGTTCTCCGATCCCATGGCCGACGGCCCGGTGATCCAGCGCGCTGCCGACCGCGCCATCGCCCAGGGCGTGGGCCTGGCCCGCGTGCTGGACCTGGTGGCCGAGTTCCGCCAGCGCGATGCCGCTACCCCGGTAGTGCTGATGGGCTACGCCAACCCGATAGAACGCATGGGCCAGGCCGAGTTCGCGCGCCGCGCCGAGCAGGCCGGCGTGGATGGCGTGCTGGTGGTGGACTATCCGCCCGAAGAGGTGGTCGAGTTTGCCGCCACGCTGGGCCAGCATGGCATTGCGCCCATCTTCCTGTTGGCGCCCACGTCCACGGAAGCGCGCATCAAGGCCGTTGCCGCTGTCGCCCGGGGCTACGTGTACTACGTGTCGCTCAAGGGCGTCACGGGTTCGGGCTCGCTCAATACCGATGACGTCGCCGAACGTTTGGCCGTGATCCGCCGCCATGTGCGCGATATCCCGGTAGGCGTGGGCTTCGGCATCCGCGACGCCGAAAGCGCCCAGCGCGTGGCGCGCGTGGCCGACGCCGTCGTGATCGGCAGCAAACTGATTGAAACCATGGAGCAGGCGGTGGCGGATGCCCCCGCGGCCCAGAAAACCGACGCCGCAGTCACCGCCGCCAGCGGCTGGCTGGGCACCATCCGGCAAGCGCTGGATCAAGTAAAACGAGCAAGCGCGTCGGCCTGAGCGGCGGGCGCGACTTCATACGGGATGAATAATCAATGAGCTGGATCGAAAAACTCCTGCCTCCTCGCATCAACAAAACCAGCGAAAGCGGCCCCCGCCGCGTTCCCGAAGGCCTTTGGGTGAAATGCCCGTCGTGCGAATCGGTGCTGTACAGCGAAGACTTGGCGGCCAACCTGCACGTTTGCCCCAAGTGCGACCACCACATGCGTATCGGGGCCCGCGCCCGCATCGATTCGCTGCTCGACGTGGAAGGCCGGGTCGAAATCGGCCAGACCACGCGTTCGGTCGACACGCTGAAGTTCAAGGACACGCGCAAATATCCCGAGCGTCTGCAGGAAGCGGTCAAGCAAACCGGTGAATCCGACGCCATGGTCGTCATGAGCGGCTCGATCCGCGGCGTGCCTGCGACCCTGGCCTGCTTCGAATTCGAATTCATGGGCGGCTCCATGGGCTCGGTGGTGGGTGAGCGCTTTGCGCGCGGCGCCCAGGCTGCCCTGGACAACAGGACGCCCTTCATCTGCGTGGCTGCCTCGGGCGGCGCGCGCATGCAGGAAAGCCTGCTGTCGCTGATGCAGATGGCCAAGACGAACGCCATGCTGACCCGCCTGTCGGCGGCCGGCCTGCCGTTCATCAGCGTGTTGACCGATCCCACCATGGGCGGCGTGTCGGCCAGCTTTGCCTTCATGGGCGACGTGGTCATCGCCGAGCCCAAGGCGTTGATCGGCTTTGCCGGCCCGCGCGTGATCGAGCAGACCGTGCGCGAAAAGCTGCCGGAAGGCTTCCAGCGCGCCGAATTCCTGCTGCAGAAGGGCGCCATCGACATGGTCGTGGACCGTCGCCAATTGCGCGAGGAAATCGCCCGCCTGCTGGCCTTGCTGACCAACCAGCCCGCGGATGTGGTGACGGCCTGAATATTCCTGCCATCCGGCCGGCCTTTTCGGGCGGACTGGATGGGCGGTGATCGGATGCCGCCGGCAGCCTCGGGCTCCCGGCGGCATTCTCGTTTAGGGAGTTTGTCAGGTGGCATGTGACGGACGTTATTCGGAACAGTCTTTTCCATCCGCGATGTTGCCTGCCTGCGACAGAAATCAAGTCGTCCGGCCCGGATTTTGCTATGTTGCGTACTAGGTTTGAAATCTACGGAGTTTTCCAATGCAGTTGACCAAGAAGAAGATGCTTACCGGCCTTGTGGGACTTGCCCTGGCCGCAACCGCGTCGCTGGCGAGCGCCCAATCGTCTGAAGGCACCAAGGGCGGCGTCAGCATGCATTACGGCATTGGAGACCACTACCAGCGCCTGACGCTGAACTATGAAACCCCCTCGGTCTGGACCTACCAGTTCGGCGGCAACTGGGGCCGCCTGGACCTGACGCCTGAACTCGGCGTGTCGTACTGGAAGGCTAGCGGTTCGCGTTCGCCCAGCCATGTGTGGCAGCTCAACGCCATTCCGATGTTCCGCTGGTGGACCGGCGAACGCTTCTACATCGAAGCGGGTATCGGCGCCACGCTCTTCTCCAGCACGCGCTTCGCCGACGAGAACATCAGCACGGCCTTCCAGTTTGGCGACCACATCGGCATGGGCTTTCTCGTGACGCCGAACAATCGCATCGGCGTGCGCTATTCCCACTTCTCGAACGCCAGCATCAAGCGCCCGAACCCGGGCCTGGACGTGGTGCAGCTGACCTACACCTACCAGTTCTGATCCCGCCTTGCGCGAGCCTGGCGCGGCCCCAGGGCGCGCCAAACAGAGAGATCCACCCTCAGGGGTGGATTTTTTTTGGGCTGCCGCGCTGCGTTGTTTCCCGCTCAATCTAAAACAACAAAAATATTATGTTCTGACGCTGCGTACACATACTTGTTGGTAAGGAGTGCAATGGCCAGAATGCCCAGGCAGCGCACAACACACAATGAGCCGCCGCACGACCCCGATTCTCCGCAGCCCGCATGGCCGCGCCAGGGGAGGGGACGCGACGACGGCAAACGGAGACCAACGCATGAACTACCCCTGTACGCCCGCGCGTCCGCTGACGCGCATGACCGCCGCCCTCGGCCTGGCCCTCGCGCTGTCCTGCGGCGCATCCGCCGCATGGGCCGAGGAGTTTCCGAACAAGCCGCTGCGCATGGTGGTGGGTTTCGCTCCTGGCGGCGGCGCGGACATCGTGGCGCGGCTGGTGGGCGCCAAGATGGCCGAAAGCCTGGGGCAGCAGGTGGTGGTGGAGAACCGGGCCGGCGCTACCGGCACTATCGCCGCCGACAACGTAGCTCGTTCGTCTGCCGACGGCTATTCGCTGTTCCTGGGCTCGCAGTCCACCATGGTGGTCGCCCCTTCCTTGTTCCCGTCCCTGCCGTTCAAGCCTGAAAAGGACTTCGCGCCGGTGTCGCAGGTGGTGACCATGCCCCTGATCCTGGTGGTCAATCCGACCCTGGTCGACGCGAAGACCGTGCAGGAGCTCACCGAGCACATCCGCAAGGCCGGTGACGGCGCCGTGAGCTACGCCTCGTCGGGCCAGGGCGGCCCGCAGCATATCGCCGGGGAACTGTACGCGCACATGGTGGGCACCAAAGTGACACACGTGCCTTACAAGGGGGAATCGGCTGCCATGGCCGATGTGCTGGGCGGGCATGTGCCGTTCATGTTCGCCAATCTTCCCGTGGCGTTGCCGCACATCAATTCGGGCAAGGTCCGGCCGCTGGCCATCACCAGCCTGAAGCGGGACCCCAAGGCGCCGCAGATTCCGACCCTGGCTGAATCGGGCTTCAAGGACTTCGAAGTGTCGACCTGGTACGGCGTGTTCGCGCCGGCCAATACGCCCAAGCCCGTGGTGGGCAAGCTTTCCGATTCCATCCGCGCCGCGCTGCAACAGAGCGACATGCAGGCCAAGCTGAGCGAGCAGGGTTTCACGGTGGTGGGCAGCGATTCCGAGACCTTCACTCGCTTCGTGGGCGCCGAGTTGCCGCGCTGGTCCGTCCTGATCCGCGACATCGGCATCAAACCCGAATAGCCGGCCCGCCCGCGCATCAGCGGCCGGGCGTTCCCTTCATTCCTGCGAGACCAAGATATGATCGATTTAAGCGAAAAGCGCGCCGCCGGCCCCGTCATCCGGCTGCACTCCGCGGACAACGTCGTGGTGGCGCGCGTGCCCATCGGCATAGGCATGGCCGTGCCTTCCGAGGGTATCGTCAGCCGCAGCCAGATCCCGGCCGGCCACAAGATCGCGGCGCGCGACCTGCGCGCCGGCGAGCCCATCCTCAAGTACAACGTCTGCATCGGCTTTGCGGCGGGCGACATTGCGGCCGGCACCTACGTCCACTCGCACAACATGGACTTCCAGGAGTTCGACCGCGACTACGCGCACGCCCGCGATTACGTGCCTACGCCCGTGCTGCCGGAGTCGGAGCAAGCGCGGTTTCTCGGCATCGTGCGCGCCAATGGGCAGATCGCCACGCGCAACTACATAGGCGTCATGGCGACGGTCAACTGTTCGGCGACGGTGGTGCACCGCATCGCCGAAGCCTTCACCCCGGAGCTGATGGCCGCCTACCCCAATGTGGACGGCGTGGTGGCGCTGAGCCATGGCATGGGCTGTGGCATGGAAATGTCGGGCGAACCCATGGACCTGTTGCGGCGGACGATGGGTGGCTACGCCTGTCACGCCAACTTCGCGGCCGTGCTGATCGTCGGGCTGGGCTGCGAGCGCAACCAGCTGGATGCCTTGCTCAAGGATCAGGGCCTGGAGGCGGGAGCCCGTCTGAAGACCTTCATCATGCAGGAGACCGGCGGCACGCGCAAAACCATCGAAGCCGGCGTCGCCGCGGTGCAGGCCCTGCTGCCCGGGGCCAATGAGGTCGAGCGGGTGCCGCTGCCGGCGCGGCACCTGACGGTGGGGCTGCAGTGCGGCGGGTCGGATGGGTTTTCGTCCATCACGGCCAATCCGGCATTGGGGGCGGCCATGGACATCCTGGTGCGCCACGGCGGCACCGCCATCCTGTCCGAAACGCCCGAGATCTACGGCGTGGAGCACACGCTGACGTCGCGCGCCCGCAACCGGGAAGTCGGCGAGAAACTGGTGCAGCGTATCCGTTGGTGGAAGGAAGAGTATTCGCCCGGGCGCGACGTGCAGATCAATGGCAAGGTCAGCCCGGGCAACCAGATGGGCGGGCTGGCCAACATCTTCGAGAAATCGTTGGGGTCCTCGATGAAGGGCGGCACCACCGCGCTGATGGAGGTCTACCGCTACGCGGAACCGGTGCGCCAGCCCGGCATGGTGTTCATGGATACGCCCGGCTTCGACCCCGTGTCGGCGACAGGGCAGATCGCCGGCGGCGCCAACATGATCTGTTTCACCACCGGGCGCGGCTCGATGTTCGGCGCCAAGCCCGTGCCTTCGATCAAGCTGGCGACCAATACGCCGATGTATGAAAGGCTGACCGAAGACATGGACGTCAATTGCGGCGACATCCTGGACGGCACCGCGACCCTGCAGGAAGTGGCGCAGCGCATCTTCGAGGAAATCCTGCTGGTGGCCTCTGGCACCCGCAGCAAGAGCGAACTCCTGGGGCTGGGTGATCATGAGTTCGTGCCGTGGAACATCGGCGTGGTGAGCTGAGCGGCGAGTTGCAGCACCAAACAAAGCGCCCCGGCGCACGGCTCTGGATGGCCGTGCGCCGGGGCGCTTTGTGCTGCAGAGGTTGCGCTGTTCGAACCCGCCGGTCGCGGTGCGCCGGCGGGACAGGAGGCTAGTTGTCCGCCAGCGTTTCCGCGCCCGGCATGTTGAAGCCGTTTTCGTTCAGGGCGGCTTGCAGGGCAGTGCGTTGTTCGGCGTTCAGTTCCACCAAGGGCGGACGCACCGTAGCCCAGGCCGGATCGCCGGATTTCCAGGCGATAGCGGCCTTCATGGCGGGGATCATGGGGAACTTGCCAAAGACGTTGCGGGTCGCGTTCAATCCGGCCTGGCGGGCGTCGGCATCGGCTTCCTGCCAGCGCTGCTGCAGGGCGACGATGGGGCCCGGATTGACGTTGCCGGTGGCGGTGATGCAACCCACGCCGCCCGCGCGCAGGGTTTGCAGCAGGAAGGCTTCGCTGCCCGCGTAGACTCGGAAGCCGCGCGGGGCGAAGCGTTCGATCATGGCCGCCGTGTTGTTCCAGTCCCCGCCGCTGTCCTTCACGCCCGCGACCTGGCCGGGATAGCGGTCCAGCAGGCGGTCGATCAGGTCCAGGCTCAGCGGCACCTGGCTCACGGGCGGGATGTGGTAGAGGTACATGCGCAGCCGGTCGTCGCCCACGCCTTCGATCAGTTCGGCGTAGTAGCGGAACAGGCCCTCGTCGCTTACGCCCTTGTAGTAGAACGGCGGCAGGACCAGCACGCCCATGCTGCCGCTGTGCACGGCGTGGCGGGTCAATTCGATCGCGTCGGGCAGCGCGCAGGCGCCGGTGCCGGGCATCAGTGCGGAGGGTTCCACGCCGGCTTCCAGCAGCGCGTCCAGCAGGCTGCGCTTTTCGGACAGGGCGAGCGAGTTCGCTTCCGAGTTGGTACCGAAAATGGCCAGGCCGACGGATTGCTCGCGCAGCCAGCGGCAGTGCTTCACGTAGCGCCCCAAGGCCGGGCGATAGGCTTGGTCGAACGGCGTCAGGACCGGAGAAAAAACGCCGGGAATGCTGGCTTGCGTGCTCATTGTCTCTACTCGTTTTCTGATGAATGAAAAGGACGCGCCAGGCGGCGCGGCGGCAACGTCTGATTCTGGCACCGAACCGGCCGATGAACATCTGCTGTTTAATTGCTTCAATCCATAAAATTGTTGTGGTTTGCCCTGGCGCAAACCATGCATTCAGAAAAAAGGGGGACGTTTTGGATACGCGATATGTGCAGAGCTTTGTGTCAGTGGTCGAATGTGGATCGCTGGCGGAGGCGGCGCGGCGGCTGGACCTGACGCCTGCCGCCATCGCGGCCCGGGTGCGCACCCTGGAAGAGGAGTTGGGCGCCACCCTCATCAAGCGCGTCGGCCGCAGCGTCAAGGCCACCGAGGCGGGCCTGAAGGTGCTGGAGCGCGCCCGCTGCGTGCTGCGTGAAGTACGGGACCTGCGCGCCAGCGCCAGCGACGACGCGCCTTTGGGAGAACTGCGCCTGGGCGTGTCGGTGTCGGCGCTGACGGGCATCATGCCCACCGTGCTGGCGCGCCTGTACCGGCGCCTGCCCAAACTTGCCGTTTTCGTCGAGCCGGGTACGTCCAATCACCTGTATCACCGGGTGATCAACGGCGATCTGGACGCGGCCTTCATCGTCAAACCCCAGTTCAACCTGTCCAAGGGCTATGCCTGGAAACTGGTGGCGGAAGAGCCGCTGGTGGTGCTGGCGCCGCCCGATACCGCAAGCAACGACGCCCACGAGCTGATGAGCACGCAGCCCTTCATCCGCTACGACCGCAACGTTTGGGGAGGCCGCCTGGCGGATCAGTACCTGCGCCAGCATGGCATCGTGCCACGCGAGCGCCTGGAGGTCGATGGCCTCATGGGTATCGCCTGCATGGTGTCGGAAGGGCTGGGAGTGTCGCTGGTGCCCGATTGGGCGCCGGATTGGCTGGACAGCCGACGCGTCAAGCGCGTGCCGCTGCCGGGGCGCGCGCCGCTGCGCTGCATGGGGATCCTCTGGGCCCGGCATATGCCGCATTCGGCGCTGGCTGAAGCGTTCGTCGAAGAGGCCGGGCTGGCCTTGAACCTGCCTGAGGACCGGATAGAAGGCGATTGATCTGGGACGGGGCGTGCAGGCGAATCGCGTGCGGGACTGACGCACCGGGGATGGATCGCATCGGGCGCGACCGCGAGCCGCGCGGCCCACAATGAAAACACCCCGGGGAACTGGATTGCTATCCAGTTCCCCGGGGTGCGGGGTATTGCCAAGCGCAAGCCCTGGCGGGCTTGCGGCTTAGTGGCGGGTTTCGACCTGAACCAGCGGCTCGTTGGAAACGGACGCGACCGGCTTGCGCTCGCGGCCCAGGCGGACCGGCGTGTGCGCCGCGGCGATGCGCAGCTGGGTCTGTGCGTGGCGGTCCGGATCGGTTTCCACCCACTGCAGCCCGGCGGCGTTGACCACGTCATGCAGGGCCTGTGCCTTGGCCGACGGAGC
>NZ_DATCUY010000229.1:0-5805 GCF_036567245.1 Achromobacter sp.
AAGCCGCTGCAGGCGCCCCCGGCCGCGCTGCTCAGCGCGCCCGCGCTGCCACAGACCGCCACCTGCACCGGCGCCGCGGACATGGTGCTGATCCACTCCGCCTGGTACAGCGCCGAATCGCGCCCAGCATTGGCCCGCGCCGTCAGCGACGCGGAGCCGGCCTGCCACTGCAAGACCTTGCGCGCGCCGTCCTGCGCGGCCAGCGTCACGGAATGCTGCGCGGCGACCACCAGGGAGTACGTCAGGATCCCGTAAAACACCAGGAAGAACACCACGAATACCAGGGCGAACTCCACGGAATAAGAACCGCGCTGAAGGCGGCCAGGCCCAGATAAGCGGCATAGGGAATCTGGCGCGCCCGGTTGCTCAGCGCCCAGACCTGCGACACCGCCAGATACAGCAGGCCATGCAGGCCGGCCAGCACGCTGGCCAGCGCCAGCGTCACCATCAACGGCGCGAAGCCCAGCAGCAAGCCGAGCACGGCGATGGCCTTGATATCCCCCGCTCCCATGAGGCGCCAGCGCCACAGCGGCAGGAATGGCACTGCAACCAGAAAGCCGGCCAGCGCCATCAGCCATCCCGACCAGCGCGGCGGATAGGCCCAGCCGGGCGCCAGCAAGGCTGCCAGCAGCCATAGCAATTGGCCCGCGAGTCCCGCGACGATCAGTCGGTTGGGGACGCGGCGATAGCGCAGATCGGCGTGGATCAGCGCAAGAATCCAGCATGCAAACAACAGCCACCACAGCACTACCCCTGGATACAAGGCAAGACCTTCTGAGAAATCGGATTCGACGACAGGCGCGTCGTGACTGACGCGGACTCCTTCAATCAAGCGATGCCATGTTGCGGGTACGCGCCGCGGCGGTTAGAAACACAACGCCGCCACGACGCGGACAGGCTTGCGACTTAGGTCGGAGGCGGGGTGCTGGTGCCGGTCTTGGCGTTGTCCAGCTTGGTGCCTAGTTCCTCGAACATGCCTTTCAAGGACCCGGTAAATGTACCCACCGCAACAATGAGGGCTACCGCCACCATTCCTGCGATCAGCCCGTACTCCAGGGCGGTGATGCCGTCTTCGTCATTCCAGAACTGCGCAAGTGTTGCTTTCATGTCGAGCTCCATAGGTCTCGATTGGTAACCGGGCCGTTCCTCAAGAAGCAGAGCCAGCCCCCTAAAGCCTGGAACCGCCCACGCGCCGCGCTTGTTGCCGCGGAGCGCGTCCAGGGTCCAGCTAACCCGGCCCCGGCGTAGCTCCGGGCAATCTGTCCGTAGCCACGCCAGGGGCCGATTCAATGATCGAGTCGATGCGCTGCGCCGTGCGCGCGCGAAAACGTTCGGAGGCGCGCTGCAAATGCCAGCGCATGAGGAGCAAGGTGACCGCCGACAGCGCGAAAGCGATATACGGCAGCATGGCGCCGCCGATATGCAGGCCGACGGCGTCGTTCGTGGTCGTGCAGATGACCGCGCCCGCAGCCGCGCCGGTGTAATGCATGCCGCAGACCGCGACCGCCATCAAAATGGCCGCGCCGATGCGCTGGCGCTCATTCTGGGTATTGAAGGCGAGCCAGAGCGCGGCGGTGGCCGCGACGACGGCGACCAGTACCGACAAAACCACCAGCGGCAGATTCCAGAGCAATACCGCCGGCATGCGGACGGCGCTCATGCCCACATAATGCATGGAAGCCACGCCGAACCCTGCGGCGCAGCCCCCGACCAGGCAACGGAGAAAAGTGAAGCGTTCCCGGCCGACATACCAGAATGCCCAACCGGAAAACCCGGCGGCGACCATGAAGCTGAGTATCGTCAGGCCGACCTGGTAGCCGACCGCAAAAGGCAGGTTCTGCGCCAGCATGCCAATGAAATGCATGCTCCAGATACCCACGCCGCCCATCGCCACCGCGCCGATGACGATATAGCCGACGCGGATTTCACCGTCCTGGGTTTCTGCGCGGATACCCGCCGCGGCCAACAGCGCCACATACGAACCCAACGCCGCAATCAGGAACGAAAGCGCCACCAGACTGCCGTTGAAGGAGAGCGGAACGACATCGCCCGGGCTCATCTGCGCTCCCTGTGTGGCAAGCGGCTGCGGCAGTGCGCGGCCGGCAAGCTGTTGCAGTGCTTCTTGCGGTAATCCCCAGCCATCTTTGCCTCCGGGCGGGCCCACACATTTTGCGTATTTTTGATACGCATCTTTAGTTTATATATTGCCAAATCATACACATCAGGGTTTTTACTGAATTTCGCGATATTGCGACAGAAGATGTGTAACCAACCCTCCTAAGTTTTCGAAAACATTAATAAAAACAGCGAAATAGCACTTATCTTTGCCCGCGAATATATTCCGCAACAATAGAATATTCGGAAAGAATGTAAATTCGCCGACTTTATGCGGGCTGAATTTGAAATGAATTGTCATTCAACGGGAAATAATGGCACCATAGGCCCACCTATAAATGCAACGTTTTCTTAACACTGTTGCCACCCTTTTCCATTCGATACTCGATCGATATCGGCTATCCGTCCAGAAGCGCCAGCGGAAATGAGAGACGAAAAAGGCAAGAGAAGCATGTCCCCGGCGAGTCCGCTTTGCCTCGCCCTCTTTTGCATACTGGCAACCAGTTCCCAGGCACGGGCGGAAGGCCCCCTCCGCGGAAACCCGGTGGACGCCCTGCCGCGGCTGGAGCGCCCGCCCTCGGCGACCCAGCCCCCGCCTTTTGTCCAGACCGCGACGCCGGAACAATTGGCCTTGCAGGCCCGGCTGGCGCAGCGCATCGTGCCGCGCAATTTCGACGTCAGCGGCGTGCGCGCCATTCCGTTCGAGGAAGTGTCCGGCATGCTCAGTCCGCTCGCGGGCAAGGAGATCAGCCTGGGCGAGCTTGTCCAGGAGGTCGACAAGATCACCCAGCTCTACCGCGACAAGGGCTTTCCCCTGTCGTTCGCGCTGCTGCAGAACCAGACCTTCGCCAACGGCCTGGTCGTGGTGACGGTGGTCGAGGGCTACATCGGCAACGTGCGGATCGAAGGCGACATCGGCAATGCGCAGGACCGGCTTGAAACGCTGGCCGCACCGATGCTGGAAGAGAGGCCGCTCAAGCAGGCCACCCTGGAACGCCAGTTGAACCTGATGCGCACCGTGCCTGGCGTCAAGTTCACGCCCAGCCTGGATCTGCCCCGCCGCGCCGATGGCGCCACCGAGTTGGTGCTGGCTGCCAGCCGCCAGCCGGTCAGCGTGACCGGCGGCGTCGCGGACCTGGGCACCGGCATGCAGCCCGTGGTGAACGCGGGGACCAACAGTTTGACTCCCCTGGGCGAACAGGTGAAGCTGACCGCTTCGATCCCCTTCAATACCGACGACGTGAAGTACGTGTCTGGGGAGATCCGCGTGCCGATCGGCGCGGACGGTCTGGCCGTGAAAATCGACGGCTACCACTACGACGCCCGGCCCGAGGACGACGCGATCGAAATGCTGGGTTTCGAGCGCCGCGTGAGAAACGACCGCATCGGCGTCGGCGTCAGCTACCCGTTCCTGCTGAACAACACCCGCTCGCTGACCGGGACTCTGGGCGTCTACGCCGCCAACTCGAAGGACCGGTACGAATCCCGCAGCACCGACCGCTGGCTGCAGCAGGATGCGCAAGTGCGCGCGGCGACCGCGGAAATGCGTTATATCCAGGTGTCCGAAAGCAAGGCCACGGACGTCGCGCTGAGCGTAGCCAAGGGCTTTGACGCCGCTGGCGCCAAAAAGGACATCTCGACCAACTACGGGTACTCCGCGACCCCGGTACTGGACCTGGACTTCACCCGCTACAACCTGAACGCCAAACAGACCTTTCTGCTGCCGGCCCAGATCGGCCTGGTGTTTTCGGGCGCCGCGCAGTACTCCAGCAATATTCTGCCGTCGTCCGAACAGGTCTCGTACGGCAGTTGGCGCTACGCCATGGGCTATCCGCAGGGCGAGCAAAGCGGCGACAAGGGCGTGGGCGTCTCGGCCGAAGTCAACCGCCGCTTCGGCGTGGGCTGGGAATACCTTTCAAGCGTTCAACCCTACGCCCTGATCGACTACGCGCGCACTTGGTACAACAACAAGGACCTGCAGACCCTGAACCAGCGGCACCTGTCTTCCGTGGCCCTGGGTTTGCGCTTTACCGACGACAAATACTATCTGTTCGATTTCAACCTGGCCAAACCGGTGGGATCGGCCACGGTCAACGACAGCCGCAGCGTGCGCTTCAACGCCAACTATTCGCTGTTCTACGACGCGTTCTAGCCCAAGCGGCGCCAGACGCAGCAGACTTGCGGACGCCCGTCACGACGGGCGTTTTTTCTTGCCCGATTGCCGCTCGCGTTACGTAACGTCCGCCGTAACGTAACGTCGGATAAGCGGCCATTCGTAACATTCACAGGCTCCCCTCGATCGCAAATATGCGGTTTTTCCAGATTTAAGGAAAACCCTTAATTTTATTTATATCCTATTGATAACAAAGCACTTTAATTCATCAAAAATTTTGGTATTTGCCGTTTGGAACAGTGCTTGAAAAATCTTGGCATGGTTTGTGCATGAAGGAGCGTATCGGGTTGTTTCCTAGCCTGACTCTTCCAACAACAGGAGCTCGCCATGCATACCCATTCCGAAGCACGCCGCCTGCAACGTATTCTGACCGCTACCGTCATGGCCACCGCGCTTGTCAGCGCCCTGGCTGCTTGCGGCGGTGGTGGCGGCAGCGGGAAAAAGTCCGCGGGCCTGCCGGGAACGGACATTCCGACCAATCCGGGCGGCGGCGGCGGCCTCAACCCTGGCGGTACCAATCCCGGTGGCACCAATCCCGGTGGCACCAACCCCGGCGGCACCGACCCCGGTGGTACCGACCCCGGCACGCCACGCGTGAGCGGCGTGCTGGAAACAACGCTGGGCAATACCGGCGGCGCGGTTGACAACACCCTGCCCCTGAACCTGGACAAGACGCTGGGCGGCGTAGGCAAGGCCTTGGATCCCACGGTCAAGCCAGTGGTGGACACGGTGGTCGGCTTGACGCAGCAAATCGGCGCCACGACCGGCCTGGGGCAACCCGCGGACGGCGTGGTCCGCCAAGTCGGCGGACTGGTCAGCGATCTGGGCACCACCGTCAAGGGCTCAGGCCTGCCTGGTGGCCTGGGCGCCGGCGTGGGCGGGCTGGTGGACGGTCTGGGCAAGACGGTGGCCAGCACCGGCGGCCTGCTGCATGCGGACGCGCAGAATCCGAATCCCCTGACGACCGTACTGGGCAACGCCACCGGCGCCGTAGGCGCCTTGACCGCGGGCCTGTCGGGCCAGGGCGGACTCTTGCAGCCCCTTACCCAAGTGGTTGGCGGCGTGACTGGCGGCGTGCTGGGCGGCCCCTCGACACCACTGCTTGAACCCGCGCTGGGGAATGTCGGCAAGACGGTCGACAACGTCCTGCCGCTGGGTCTGCAACCCACGCTCGCAGGCGTGGGCGGCGCGCTGGATCCCACCGCCAGTCCGCTGGCCGGCACGGCCATCGGGCTGACCCAGAAAGTGGGCGACACGACCAAGCTCGGCGCGCCAGTCGCCGGCCTGCTGAGCAGCCTGGGCGGCACGGTCACCAATCTGGGCGGCTCCTTGCCCGGAGGCGTGGGCGGCTTGAACGGTGTGCTGCAAGGCCTGGGCGGCGCGGTCGCCAGCGCGGGCGGCGTGCTCCATGCCACGCCGGGAAATGCCAACCCCTTGGGGGCGACGCTGACGAACGCCACAGGCGCGCTGGCCTCGCTGACCGGCGGCCTGGGCCTGGGTGGCGTGACGGGCGGTTT
>NZ_DATCUY010000230.1:0-17137 GCF_036567245.1 Achromobacter sp.
GTGCTTGCCACGCAGACGACGTGCGACTTCGCTGGCCACACGACCGAGGACTTTGCCCTTGGCGTCGATCACAAACCAGTCACGTTGGACTTCATGCGGCTTGGCCACAAAGGTCTTCATGATGGTTCCTAAGAATAAAAATTTCCCTGACTGGACCATCCAGCCAGTTCTTTTCCCCGAAACTGGGCCGAAATTGTGGAAAAACCCGTTGGGTTTCCAGCAGACTTCAGCCGATATCAGCGTCCCGCCTAAGCGTTATTACCCGCCCGTGCAATAGCCAAAACGAGGGAAAGCCTGCGATTCTAACACAGCTGCTCAAAAAGTGGGCAACTGATTGGCCGCAGGAAATGCAGCGGCGGCGCCCCACGGCGCCGCCCGGCCATGCCAATAACAGGGACACAGCCCCGCCTACCCGCCGCTCAGGCGCCCAGGTAGGCTTCCAGCACGCGGGGATGGCCCAGCAGTTCCCGGCCGCTGCCCGTCAGTGCCATGGCGCCATTCTCCAGCACATAGCCGTGCTGGGCGATCTTGAGCGCCTGGCGCACGTTCTGTTCGACCAGGAACAGGGTCAGACCGTCGGCGTTGATCGCGCGCAGCGAGCGAAAGATCTCCTGCACCACGATAGGGGCAAGGCCCATGGAGGGTTCGTCCAGCAGCAGCAGGCGCGGCTTGGCCATCAGGGCCCGGCCAATGGCCAGCATTTGCTGTTCGCCACCCGACAGGTTGCCGGCGATGCCGGTGATCCGTTCCTTCAGGCGCGGGAACAGGTTGAACACGTATTCCAGGTCCGAATCGACGTTCTTGAGGCCGCGGCGGTAGGCGCCCAGCTCCAGGTTTTCGAGCACGGTCATGGTGGTGAGGATGGCCCGCCCTTCCGGCACCTGGACGATGCCGCGCGCCACCAGTTGGTGCGGCGCCAGGTTGGTGATGTCCTCGCCTTCGAAGGTGATCTTGCCGCGCGCCTTGGGCAGCAGGCCCGACAGCGCCAGCAGCGTGGTCGACTTGCCGGCGCCGTTGGCGCCGACCAGGGCGGTGATTTCCTTGGCGTTCAGGTCCAGGTCGATGCCGCGGACGGCTTCGATGTGGCCGTAATTGACCTCGAGCCCGCGGACTTCCAGCATGGCGCTCATTGTGCAGCCTCCGCGCAATGCGCTACGGTATTCGTCTTGGGAGCGGCCCGGCGACTCATTGTGCAGCCTCCGCCTGTTCGGTGTCTTCGTCGTCTTCGCGGCCCAAGTAGGCTTCGATGACCTGTTCGTTGTTGCGGATCTCGTCGGGTCCGCCGCAAGCGATGATCTTGCCGAAGTTCAACACCGCAATGCGTTCGCACAAGCCCATGACGAAGCGCATGTCGTGCTCGATCATGAGGATGGTGTAGCCGCGGTCGCGGATGGCCAGGATCTCACGCATGAGTTCGGCGCGTTCGCCGGTGTTCATGCCGGCGACCGGCTCGTCCAGCAGCAGCAGCTTGGGCTCGGTGGCCAGCGCGCGCGCCAGCTCCAGGCGGCGCTGTTCGCCGTAGGACAAGTTGTCCGCCAGATCGTTGGCCTTATGGTCCAGGCGCATCCAGGTGAGCAGTTCGTGCGCGCGCTCGCGGGCGCGCTGTTCGTGCTCGCGATAGCCCGGCAGGCCCAGCAGCAGGCTGGGGAAGCCGTAGTTCATGTGGCGATAGGCGCCGACCACCACGTTTTCCAGCAGCGTCATCTCTTTGAAGAGACGGATGTTCTGGAACGTGCGGGCGATGCCCATGCGCGTGATGCGGTGCGGCTTCTTGTTCAGGACGCTCTGGCCGTTGAACGTGATGGTGCCGCCGCTGGGCGGCAGCAGGCCGGTGATGAGGTTGAACACCGTGGTCTTGCCGGCGCCGTTGGGGCCGATCAGGCCGAAGATGGCGCCTTCGGGCACCGACAGGCTGACGTCATGCAGCACATGCAGGCCGCCGAAGCTCTTGGAGACGGAAGAAAGCTCAAGCATGGCGCTTGCCTCCCTGGCGTCCTTGGCGCATCCAGCGCTTGAAGCGCGCCGGATCCCAGATGCCTTGCGGCAGGAACAACACAATCACCACCAGAATCACTCCGTTCGCGATCAGGCGCAGGTCGGCAAAACCGCGCAGCATTTCGGGCAGCACGGTAATGATGAAGCTGCCCAGCACGGGACCGGCCAGGCCGCCGATGCCGCCCAGGATCGCCATGGTCAGGATTTCCACGCCACGGTCGAAACCGTATTCGTTGGGGCCGATGAAGAAGGTCAGGTGCGCGTTCAGGGCGCCGGCCAGGCCCGCGATCATCGCGCCGGCCACGAAGGCCAGCATCTTGTTGGCGCGCACGTCGATGCCCATCAGGCCGGCCGCGGTTTCGTCGCCGCGGATGGCGTCGAACGAGCGTCCGATCTTGGAGGCGCGCACGCGCCACAGCACGAACAGGACGATGACGACCGCCAGCACCACGTGCCACCACTGCGTCAGCTGCGGGATGCCATTGAGGCCCAGCGCGCCGCCGGTGATGGACTCGGTGTTGAGGATGGTCACGCGGACCACTTCGCCAAAGCCCAGAGTAGCCATGGCGAGGTAGACCCCGGACAGCCGCAAGGTCGGCAAGCCGATCAGGGCCGCCACCAGCGCGGGCGCCGCCATGCCGCCGGCCAAGGCGACCGAGAACGGCGCGTCATAGTTCATGGTGAGCAGCGCGGCGGTGTACGCCCCGATGCCCATGAAGGCGGCGTTGGCCATGGCCAGCATGCCGCAGGCCAGGGTCAGCCAGATGGAGAGGGCCAGCAAGGCGTTGGTGCCCAGCGTGAGCACCAGGTTGCCGTAGATGGCCCAGAAATTTTCGAATCCGCTCATTCTTTAAGCCTTGCGTTGAACCACTTTGCCGAACAGACCTTGCGGGCGCACCAGCAGGATCAGGAACAGCAGGCCGAAAGCCACCGCATCGCGCATGGTGGAGCCGATGTAGGCCACCGACAGCACCTCGGCGAAACCCAGGAACAGGCCGCCCAGCATGGCGCCGCGGATGTCGCCCATGCCGCCCAGGATGATGACCGCGATGCCCTTGTGCAGCATCGGCTGGCCCATCAGGGGGAACAGCGCATTGGAGTACAGGCCGATCAGCACGCCGGCCACGCCGCCCAGGGCAGCCGCGGCGAACGAGGTGGTGACGAACAGCTTTTCGACGTTGATGCCCAGCAGCCAGGCAGCCTTGGGCGATTCGGCGATGGCGCGCAGGGCGCGGCCGAACTGCGTGCGGCGCATGACGTACATCAGCACGGCCATCAACGCGAAAGACATGAAGATGATGCCCAGCTCGATCACGGTCAGGTGCAGGCCGGCGACCTCGATCACTTCCTCGGGCACGGTGCCGTGCGGGAAGCGCAGGTTGCTGGCGCCGAAGATGCTCTGGGCGCCGTTGTTCAGGATGATGCCTACGCCGATGGTGGCGATCATGGGGATCAGGTGGGGCGCGTTGCGCTTGCGCAGCGGCTTGAGCACCAGGTAGTCGATGATGACCCCGGTGAAGCCCGCGACGAAGAACGCGGCCATCAGCCCGGCCCACAGGGGCAGGCTGAATTGCTGCACGACGAACAGTGCCGCGTAGGCGCCAACCATGAAGACGGCGCCATGCGCCAGGTTGATCACCCCGAGCACGCCGAAGATCAGCGTGAAGCCCAGCGCGAACAGTGCATACACACAGCCCAGCGACAAGGCATTGACGAATTGTTGTTCGAACATGATGGGACTTTCCAAAGCTGTGAGGGCCCCATGCAGCGCCCACTGCATGGCCTTGAGCCTCCCGGCGGGGAGGCATTTTTTCTAGGGTGACGGCCCTGCGATAAAAAGCGCCTTGCGGACGGCTGCGCCGCCCGCAAGGCGCATCCCCCCGCGCGGGGATGCGTAGCGCTTACTTTTCGATGACGTACTTGCCGTCCTTGGTCACGCTGACGATAGGCGCCTGGTCGGCGTCGTAGCCAGCGGGCTTGCCGGCGCGGTCGTTGGCCTGACGGAACTTGAACGGGCCGGTGGCGCCGGTCCAGGTCACGGAGGGCAGCGCATCGCGCAGGGCTGCGCGATCCTTGGGCAGATCGCCGGAGAGCTTGACGTTCTTCAGCGCCTGGGCGGCGATGTACATGGCGTCATACGACTGGGCCGCGAACTGGTCGGGCGCGCCGTTGAACTTGGCCTTGTAGGCATCAATGAACTTGACGTTCTCGGGGGCCTTGTTCTCGATCGACCACGGGCTGCCGATCCACAGATTGTTCGACGCGCCGCCGGGGGCCAGGTCGAAAATCTTGACCGAGTTCATGCCGTTGCCGCCGATGACGGGCACGTTCAGACCCAGTTGGCGGGCCTGCACCATGATCGGGGCGCCTTCGGCCAGCAGTGCGGACAGCACGATGGCGTCGGGGTTGGTGCCCTTGATCTTGGTCAGCTGGGCCTTGAAGTCCACGTCGCCCTTGGCGAACGTTTCGGTCGTGGTGACCGGGATCTTCTGGTCTTCCAGGGCCTTCTTGAAGTTGTCGTAGCCGCTCTTGGTGAAGACGTCGTCGTTGCCGTAGAGCACCGCCACGTTCTTCAGGCCGGTCTTGGCCTTGACGGTGGAGATGGTGGCCGGCAGCACGTCGGCTTCGGTAACCGAGTTGCGGAACACGTAGTTGCCGATGGAGGTGATGCCGTCGGCGGTGTTGGAGGTGCCGAAGGCGACCGTCTTGGCAGCCTGGGCGATCGGGTCGGCGGCCTGGGCCGAGTTCGACAGCGTCGGGCCGAAGACCATCAGGACGTTGTCCTTGAAGATCAGCTTCTTGAAGACGTTGATCGCTTCTTCTTTCTTGCCTTGTTCGTCCTCGACCACGAGCACGATCTTGTTGCCGTTGATACCGCCGGCGGCGTTGATTTCATCAGCCGCGAGCTGGAAACCATTGCGGATCGACACGCCGTACTGAGCGGCGCCGCCGGACAGGGCTTCCGCCACGCCCAGCTTGATATCGGCTGCATGGGCAGCCGGGACGATACCGGCAGCGATCAGCGCGGCCAGCAGCTTCTTGGTCTTGGATTGCATGGTTGTTACCACCTTAAAGTCTGTCTCGGAATATTGGTATCCGGGCTGATGTAATCCTGCCGGATTGACGTCGGATGCCGCCTAAAGGCGTCATGTTTGCGCGTCAAGACCCGGGATATTACTCCTTTGTATCAGGCGGCTACTCGAACGCCATTCAACAAAAGCCTACAAACCGCCCATTTTTTTGTAAAAAACGCGTGGTTACTAGCAAAAACCCTAACACTCGCCGAATGTTATTCGGCAGGCGTAAGTGTCCTACGTTCTGGCCGATAACGCTACGCCCAGATATTGGTCGTAGGCGCCTTCGGTCAAACGGAACCATGGCATTTCGCTATCGCGAAAACCCATGTAACTATCGTGCATCGCCTTGAATCTGGGGTCTTTGGCGCCCAAGTCCTTATAGACCTGCTGCGTGGCCTCGAAGGCCAGGTCCATGATGGACCGCGGGAATGTGCGGATTTGAGCGCCGTTTGCAGTCAGTTGGGCCAGCGCGGCCGCATTGCGGGCGTCGTAGCGGGCGATGGTGGCGGCGTGCGCGGCCTGGGCGGCGGCGTCCACCACTGCCTGGTAGTTCTTCGGCAGGGCGTTCCAGGCCTCGTCATTGATATAGAGCGATAGCTGCTCGCCGGGCGCCCACCAGCCGGGTGCGTAGTAATACTTAGCAACCTTATTAAGCCCGAGCTTGTCGTCATCGTATGGACCCGCGCCCGCCACCGCCTGCAGGCCGTCCTTCTCGAAAGCTTCTGTCAGCTTGGCCAGGTCGGCCTGTTGCGGCGCCACGCCCAGCTTGGCCAGCACGTCGCCGGCCAAGCCGCTGACGCGCATTTTCAAGTCTTTGAGGTCGCCCGCGCGCTTGATTTCCTTGGTGTACCAACCGCCCATCTGGGCGCCGGTGTTGCCCAGCGGAAAGTTGATGATTTTTTCAGGCTTGAAGAGTTCGCGGGTCAGCCGCAGGCCGCCGCCCTCGTTCATCCAGGCGTTCATCTGCCGGGCGTTCAGGCCGAAGGGAACGGCGGCGTCGAAGCAGAAGACGGGGTTCTTGGCGTAGTAGGCGCGGGACGAAGCGTGGCCGCACTCCACTTTCTTGGTGGACACCGCTTCCATCAGGTCCGCGGCCGGCACGATCTCGCCTTCGGGAAAGTGGCGGATATTGAATTTTCCGCCGGTGGCTTCCGAGACGAACTTGCAGAAGCCTTCGCCGGCGCCGATGCGCAGATCCAGGGAGCTGGGGAAGCCGGACGACAGGCGCCAACTCAATGACGGCATGTCCTGCGCGAACGCGGGCGCGCTGACTGCGGCTCCGGTAGCGACGGCGCCGAGACCGGCGTGCTTCAAGAACGAACGTCGTTGCATCTCTTTGCTCCTTTACAGCAACACCTGGGACATCAAGCGATACCCGGCGGATATTACACGCTGATATCGGCCTGCCTGGCCACACTATCAGGTAAGGGATTGCAAAGACCGGAACGACTGCGGGGATCTCAAGACGGCCGCGGCGCATGGCGCCACGGCCGCGTCCGGAAGATCAGGTTCCGGCGATGGCCATCTGCTCGATCAGGATCGAACCTGTGGTCTTGGTGCCGCGCGAAATCGTATCGGCGCCTATCGCCACGATCTGCTTGAACATGTCGGCCAGATTGCCGGCGATGGTGATTTCCTGCACCGCGTGCTGGATCTGGCCGTTTTCCACCCAGTAGCCGAACGCGCCGCGCGAGTAGTCGCCAGTGACGTAGTTCACGCCTTGCCCGATCAGTTCGGTGACGAGGAAGCCCGTGCCCATCTTCTTGAGCATGGCTTCGAAGTCGTCGCCGCGGCGGGTCCGGGTGGAGCTGAACACCAGGTTGTGCGAACCGCCGGCATTGCCGGTGGTGACCATGCCCAGCTTGCGAGCGGTATAGGAAGACAGGAAGTAGCCTTCCAGCACCCCGGCCGACACCACGTTGCGGCGGCGCGTGCGCACGCCTTCATCGTCGAAGGGCGAGCTGCCCATGGCGCCGCGGATGTGCGGGTCTTCGGTGAGGTTGATGTGATCGGGGAAGATGGGCTTGCCCAACGCGTCCAGCAGGAAGCTGGCCTTGCGGTACAGCGCGCCGCCGTTGGCGGCCTGGGTCAGCGCGCCCACCAGTCCCAGCGCCAGCGGCGCTTCGAACAGGACCGGGAACTTGCCGGTGCGGATGCGGCGGGCCGACAGGCGCGACAGCGTGCGCTCGGCGGCGTAGCGGCCGATGGCTTCGGGCGAGGCCAGATTGGCCGGATCGCGCTCGGAGCTATACCAGTAGTCGCGCTGCATGCCGTTGCCGCGGCCGGCGATGGGTGCAACCGACAGGCTGTGGCGGGAGTACGGATAGCCGCCCAGGAAACCGCGCGTGTTGCCCATCACGAACTGGCCTTCGTAGGTGCCCACGGTGGCGCCATCGGTATTGGTGATGCGCGCATCGACCTCGCGGGCGGCGCGTTCGGCGCGCAGCGCCAGCTCGGCGGCCTCTTCGGTGGACACGCTCCAGGCGCGGTGCAGGTCCAGGTCGGGAAATTCGGTGGCCAGCTGGTCGGCGTCGGGCAGGCCGGCGGCCGGATCGGCGGCGGTGTGGCGCGCGATGTGCCAGGCGGCTTCCACGGTCTGGCGCAGCGCGGCTTCGGAAAAGTCGGAGGTGGAGGCGGAACCGCGGCTCTGGCCGGCGTAGACCGTCAGGTCCAGCGAACGGTCGCGGGTCTGTTCGACGGTTTCGATGTCGTTCTTGCGCACGGACACCGACAGGCCCAGGCTTTCCGAGACTTCCGCCGCGGCGTCGGAGGCGCCGATCTGGCGCGCATAGGCGAGGGTTTGTTCGACGAGTTCGGAAAAACGCGCGTGATTCGCCGCCAGCGGCAAGGATGAGGAGGTTTTAACCATTGCAGTCCAATTTGCAGAGACGGTTATCATAGCCAAGTCTGTCATTGCGCAGTTTTCCATGAATTCCCATACTGAAGAAGAATCCGTCGACGACGGTTACGACGAGAACGGCTACGACCGTCCCAGCAAGTCCCAGGTCAAGCGCGAAATGCACGCCCTGCTGGACCTGGGCAAGCAGCTGATCGAACTGTCCCCCGAACGCCTCAAGCAATTGCCGCTGGCGGAACGCCTATATGAGGCGATCCGCACGGCGCAGCGCACCACCGGGCGCGAGGGCAAGCGGCGCCAGGTTCACTTCGTGGGCAAGCTGATGCGCGACGCGCCGGCCGACGAGATCCGCACCCAGCTCGACATCTGGGAAAACGGCTCGCGCGAGGAAACCGCCGCCATGCACCGGCTGGAGACGCTGCGCGACCGTCTGCTGGACGACGACGAGGCCCTGACCAAGTTGCTCAACAGCAATCCGCAGGCCGACGTCCAGCAGCTGCGCGCGCTGATCCGCGCCGCCCGCAAGGAAAAGCAGGCCAACGCGGCCCTGCTGCAAGGCCAGGAGCCGCAAAAGAAGCACTACCGCGCGCTGTTCCAGGCCCTGAAGACCCTCACCCTCTGATTTTCACCGCCCGCCGTCCATGAACGCTCCGACCGACCTGCTCGATTGCATCGAGATCGAAACCGCCCCCAATCCCACGCATGCCGTGATCTGGCTGCACGGCCTGGGCGCCGACGGCAACGACTTCGCGCCCATCGTGCCGGAGCTGGACCTGCCGGCCGGCGCTTCGGTGCGCTTCGTGTTCCCGAACGCGCCGGTGCAGCGCGTGACGATCAATAACGGCATGGCGATGCGCTCCTGGTACGACATCCTGGTCATGGACCTGGTGCGCGTCGAGGACGCCCGCGGCATCCGCGCCTCGGAAGCCGCCATCCACAAGCTGATCGCGCGCGAGAACGCCAGCGGCATCCCTACTTCCAGGATCGTGTTGGCAGGCTTTTCGCAGGGCTGCGCCATGACCCTGCACACGGGCATCCGCCTGCCGGAAAAGCTGGCGGGCATGATGGGCCTGTCGGGCTATCTGCCGCTGCTGGATACGGCCGAGGCCGAGCGCCACGGCGCCAACCAGGACACGCCGATCTTCCTGGCCCACGGCCAGTACGATCCAGTGGTGTCGCTGCCGCGCGCGCAGGCTTCGCTGGCCGAGCTGCAACGGCTGGGCTACCGCGTGCAATGGCATACCTACCCGATGCCGCATTCGGTTTGCGCCGAGGAAGTGGCCGACATCTCGAAGTTCCTGAACCAAGTCCTGGTCTGAAGTGAAGACCATGCAGGGCCGCGCCCGGCGGCCCTGATCCCGGCGTAAGGGCGCTGCGCGCCCTGCCGATCCATCGCAGGCCCTGGCGGCCTGCGATTTCATTTTGTATACCAACTGATATTCCAGCCTGATTTTTTAACGGGCCGCCCTTCCCTCGTCCATAGAGAAAAACGCCAACTGCAAAAAGCTTGTCGCCTATTTGTATTGAATATAGTATTCGATCCAAGCCTTACCGGCCCGGGCGACCAGTTCGGGCTTCCCTGTTGTTGTTGTCGATCCATCCCATTGGCCGTGTTGCGCCGGGTTTCGGCGTGGCATTCAAGACGCAGGAGAAAGTCCCGTGAAACCCTTGCCATCGCCCCGTCTGGCGGCTGCGGCGCTGCTCGCGCTGCTCGCCCCCCTGGCCGCCCAGGCCGAAGCCCTCAATCCCCCCGTGAAGGTCCGCTACGAAGAAGTGGTGCGGTCCATTCTTTACGTGCCCAAATACGTGGCCCTGTCGCAGGGCTATTTCAAGGACGCCGGCCTGGACGTGTCCATGAAGACCTCGCAGGGAACCGACAAGGGCATGACCGCCCTGCTCTCCGGCAGCGCCGACATCGTGCTGATCGGCCCAGAGGCGTCCATCTATGTCCACAACAGCGAATCCCCGGTCAAGCCCAAGATCTTCGCCGGGCTGACCGCCACCGACGGCTTCTTCCTGCTGGCGCGCAAGCCGGTGGAGAAGTTCGACTGGTCCATGCTCAAGGGCAAGGAGGTCATCGGATTTCGGCCCGGGTCCAATCCCATCGTGTTCCTGGAAACGGCGCTGCGCAAGCATGGCGTGGATCCACAAAAGGACGTGAAGCTGCTGAACAACATCGGCATCCCGGCGCGCGCCGGGGCGTGGATGGCGGGCCAGGGCGAATACGGCATCTTTCTTGAACCCGAGGCCGGCGAACTGGTGCGCAACGGCAAGGGCTACATCGTCGCCTCGGTCGGCCACGAGGTCGGCCAGGTGGACTACACCGTCTTCACCGCCACCGACAAATACATCCGCGACAACCCCAAGGTCATCCAGGCCTGGACCAACGTGGTGGCGCGGGCCGAGAAGTATGTGAAGGACACGCCCGCCGCCACGCTGACTCCGCAGATCATGAGCTACTTCCCCGGCATGGACCAGGCCGCGGTGACCGAAGCCATCGAGCGCTACAAGAAGTACCAGATCTGGAAGACCACGCCGCTGGTGACGGCCGAGGCCATGAACCAGCTGCAGGACATGCTGATCGCCAGCGCGGTCATGAAGGACAGCGCCCGCGTGAAGTATGAGGACGTGGTGGTGACCGACTTCGCCAAGAAGGCCCAATGATGGGCGCCGTCATCCACAATCTGAAGCCGGATCCCGCCACGGCCAAGATCGAACTGCGCGAGGTCTGTCTTTCCTACTTCACCCAGGAAGGCGAGACCGAGGCGCTGGCTAACGTGTCATTCACGCTGGCGGCGGGCGAATTCGTCAGCCTGATCGGGCAAAGCGGCTGCGGCAAGAGCACGCTGCTGTCCCTGATCGCCGGGCTGATTCCGCCGACCGCGGGCGCGGTGATGATAGACGGCCAGGCCGTGACCAAGCCCAATCCGCGCATCGGCTACATGCTGCAGCAGGACTACCTGTTCGAGTGGCGCACCATCCTGGACAACGTCATGCTGGGCGCGGAGATTCAGGGCCGCGGCGACGCGCGCAGCGAGGCGCGCGCCGTGCATCTGCTGGAGAAATGCGGGCTGGGCGCCTTCCTGTCGCACACGCCGCGCCAGCTGTCGGGCGGCATGCGTCAGCGCGCCGCGCTGGCCCGCACCCTGGTGACCGAGCCCGACGTGATCCTGCTGGACGAGCCCTTCTCCGCGCTGGATTCGCAGACCCGGCTGGCGATCTCCGACGAAGTGGTGGACATCCTGCGGCGCGAGGGCAAGACCGTGGTGCTGGTCACCCATGACATCGGCGAAGCCATAGCCATGACGGACCGCGTGATCGTGCTGTCGCGCCGGCCCGGCCGGCTGAAGAGTCAATACCGCATCCACTATGGCGACGGGGCCCGGCCTACGCCGTTCCAGGCGCGCTCGCGGCCGGAATTCAACACCTACTTCAAACAGCTGTGGGACGAGCTGGACGTCCACGTGGAGGGTTGACCCATGAACGCGCCCGTCGCCAATACCGTTCCGCTGCGCGCCGTACGCGCACCCAGCGAGAAATACCTGAACTACCTGCAACGCGACCGCGCGCGCCGCAGGCATATCCGCATTGCGCAGGCGCTGCTGCTGGCGGTCTTCCTGTGCGCCTGGGAAATCCTGCCGCGCATGCACATCCTCAACCCGCTCCTGACCAGCTACCCCAGCGCGCTGTGGCCGACGTTCATCGAGCTCTGGAACAACGGCCAATTGGGCAAGCACATCATGACCACGCTGAGCGCCACGCTGGTGGGCTTCGGCCTGAGCATGGCGATCGGCATCGTGGTGGCGGCCGCGCTGTGGTGGTCGGACTTCCTGTACAAGGTGCTGGACCCCTTTCTGGTGGTGGCCAACGCCATGCCCAAGATCGCCTTCGTGCCGATCTTCTACCTGTGGCTGGGCTCGGACTACGCGGTGTACGGCATGGCCGTGGCGATCGCCGTGTTCGTGACCATCATGGTGATCTACGCCGGCTTTCGCGGCATAGACCTGAACAAGGTGAAGCTGGCCCATACCTTCGGCGCCAGCCGCTGGCAGGTGCTGACCAAGGTGGTGCTCCCGGGCAGCGTGCCCACGCTGATCGCGGCCGTGAAGATGAACATCGGCCTGGCGCTGGTGGGGGTCATCGTGGGCGAGTTCCAGTCGGCGGATTCCGGTCTGGGCTTTCTCATCATGAACGGCAGCCAGGTATTCAAGCTGAACATCGTCATGACCGCCATCGCCATCCTGGCCCTGATCTCCAGCGTGATGTACCTGATCGTCTACCGCATCGAAGCCGCCATCGCGCGGCGCTACGGATAAGGAACCGCCATGGAATTCCCGCAATGGGTGCAGGACCGCGTGATCGCCAGGCAGGGCTGCCTGCACCCCTATGACGAACTGCCCGCCGCGCGCCTGGCCGTGGTGGTGGTGGACATGCAGCAGTACTTCACGCTGCCCGGCTACCAGGGCGAATGCGCGCCGGCGCGCGAAATCATCGCGCCCATCAACCGCCTGTGCGACGCGGTGCGCGCCGCGGGCGGCACCATCGTCTGGGTGCAGACCGCTTCCGACAACGCCGACTCGTTCTGGTCGCACCACCACGCCGTGATGCTGACGCCGGAACGCAGCGCCAGGCGCCTGGAAACGCTGCGCCACGACGCCCCCGGCTATGCGCTGCACCCGGATCTGCATGCGCACGACAGCGATCTGCGGGTGACCAAGCGCTTCTACAGCGCAATGGCGCCGGGATCTTCGGAACTGGAGCCGCTCCTGCGCGGGCGCGGCGTGGACACGCTGCTGATCGCCGGCACGGTCACCAATGTGTGCTGCGAATCCACCGCCCGCGACGCGATGATGCGGGACTTCCGCACGATCATGGTGGACGACGCGCTGGCTGCGGTCACGCCGGCCGAACACGAACACTCGCTGCACGGCTGGATGCTGTTCTTCGGCGACGTGCTGTCGGTGGACGAATCGATCGCGCGGCTCAAGCCCGCCCAGACGGCCAGAAAGACCGCCTGAACGAGCCTGACATCAGGCCAGGTCCAGCCACACCCGGCGCATCGTCGGGTCTTCCGGATCTGCGTCGTTGGTGAAGCCCAGGCTGGTCATCAGCGCCAGCATGGGCCGGTTGGTCGACAGCACCAGGCCGTCGATGTATTCCAGCCCCTGCTCGCGCGCCGCGGCTATCAGCGCCGTCATCAGCTGGCGGCCCAGGCCTCGGCGCTGCCAGTCGTCGCCGATCACCAGGGCGTACTCCGCGCCCCGCCCGTCCGGATTGCGCAGGTAATGCGCGAAACCCACCAGCACCTCGCGCGGATGGCCGCGGTTGGCCGGGTTCGGCACCTGCGTGGCGGCCACCAGGGCCAGCTCGCGGTGGTAGTCCACCTGCGTGTAGCGCGACACCATGCGCGGCGTCAGCTCGCGCATCATGGAGACGAAGCGCATGTAGCGCGAACGCTCGGACAGGCCGCGGATGAACTCCTGCAGCGGGTCGGCATCCTCGGGACGGATGGGACGCAGCACCCAGGGAATGCCGTCCGCGAAGCGGCGCACCTGCACCAGCCGCGCCGGATACGGGTGGATCGCCATATGCGGATAGCCGGCAGTCTGCGGCGTTGCGCATCCCGGTTTCTCGGTCAGCGTCATGCGCAATCCGCCCGCGCGCAGATGCGTTTCGCCGGCATATAGCGGGTCGATGTCCAGGGACTCGATATCGGGCAGTTCCGACACCAGCTCGGACACCAGCACCACCGCCTGCTGCAACGCCTCGGAGGCCATATGGCCGATGCGCGGCGCCAGTACGCGGCGCCATAGCCGGCTGCGCTCGATCAGTTGACGGGCCAGGAAGCCGTTGAGCGGCGGCAGGTCGACGCCGCGGTCGGACTGGGACAGCATCGCGTCGGGGCCGCCCGCGCCAAAACGGATGACCGGGCCGAACTGCGGATCGCGCCGCACCCGGATCGCCATGGGGCGGGATTCCGGTTCGACGGCCGCCACGTCCATCGGCGTGTCGCGCAGCGGCACGTAGAACAGAGCCAGCAAGCTACGGATTTCGGAGGTGTTGAGCTCGCGCCGGCATTCGGCGCGCACGCGCGCCAGGATCTCGCGCGCGGCCGTCAGGTCCGGCACGTGAGTGGCCGGTTCCGGCGGTTGCGTCTGCAGCAGCAATTGCTGGTTGTAGTGGTGGGTTGCCAGCACGCCGAAGGCGTCGGCGGCCGATTCGGGCGTGCGGAACGCTGGGGTGCCCGCGTCATCCAGCATGCGCCGCAGCGGCCGCATGCCGGCATCGCCCATGAAACAGGTCACCACCGGCTTTTTCGCCTTGGGAGCGATCTGCGCCAACTCGCGCGCCACCGCCGGCATGTCCGCCAGCGCGTCGGGCGCCAGCAGCACCAGCACGCCGTCCACGCCGGCGTCGTCCAGTACGGCGTCCAGGATGGCGCGGATGCGCTCCGGGGTCAGCGGCGTGAAGGTGATGACGGGATTCGCCGTGGCCGCGTCCGGCTCCAGCATGGCCACCAGCGCGCGCCGGGTCGCCGGTGCAAGGTCGGCACGCAGCACGGCGGCGTCGGGACCGATCAGGTCCATGGCCAGTTGCGGAGGCCCGCTGCCGTTGGAGATCAGCGCCACGCGCCGGCCCTTGGGGCGGCGCGTGTAGCCCAGCACCTTGACCGCCGAGAACAGCTGCACGAAGTAGCGCACGCGGACGGCGCCCGCGCGACGCAGGGCCGCGTCGAAGATGGCGTCGGCGCTATCGGTGTCCGCGCGCCCCGCCTTCAGCACGATCACGGGCTTGACCGAGGCCGCGGCGCGCAAGGTGCTCATGAATTCGCGGGCCGGACCCACGTCTTCCAGATAGAGCACGATGCTGTCCGTGCGCGGATCGCTGGCCAGGTAGTCCAGCACCTTGGACAGGCCCACCACCGCCTCGTCGCCCAGCGACACAGCGGTGGAAAAGCCGATGTGCACGTCCTCGGCCCAGTCCATGACCGCGGCCATGATGGAGCGCGACTGCGCCAGCAGCGCCACGCGGCCGGCGCGCGCCAGCACCGGGTGCTGGCTCAGGTTCAGGCCGGCGTGCGGCCGCTGGGCGCCGAAAGAGCGCGGACCCAGCAGTTCGCAGCGATTTTCCTCGGCCCAGGCGCGGCATAGCGCAAGCGTGCCGCGCGGATAGGGATCGGGGAGTTCATGCGGCAGCAAAATCACCGAGCGCGGCGCCAGGGGCGACAGCCGCCGCAGCGTTTCCGGCAGCACAGCCGGCGATACGCAAACCAGGGCCAGATCAGGCCTTTCGCCCTTGGCCAGGCCTTGCAGCGTGTCCGGCAGATCCGGCGCGGCGCCGACTTCGCAGGCAACCACCGTGGTCTTGCCCTTGAGCGTGGGCGGCAGCGAAGCCGTCGCCGGCAGCGGCCGGTCGGCGACGATCACCAGCGAGGCGGGCTCGAACATCGGGGCGAGAGCGTGTCGCAACATGGTGTTAGCAGGCCCTAATCTAAAATACCCTTCATCGTAACAAGACAACCCCGCCCTACGTTTGACCTGGGCCCAGCCTGACGCCGATTTGTGGCGCCGCAGCCGCTATCATTGCCACCTATGACTTCCAACGCCTCTACCCCCATTCGTACCCGTTTCGCGCCTTCGCCCACGGGTTTCCTGCATCTGGGCGGCGCACGCACCGCGCTGTTCTCCTGGGCCTTCGCGCGCCACCACAAGGGCACCTTCGTGCTGCGCATCGAAGACACGGACGTCGAACGCTCCACGCCGGAAGCGGTGCAGGCCATCCTGGACAGCATGGACTGGCTGGGCATGCAGCCCGATGAAGGCCCCTTCTATCAGATGCAGCGCATGGACCGCTACCGCGAAGTGGTCGCGCAGATGCTGGCCGCCGGCACCGCCTACCACTGCTACAGCTCGCCCGAGGAAGTCGAAGCCATGCGCGAAGCCGCCCGCGCGCGCGGCGACAAGCCGCGCTACGACGGCACCTGGCGCCCCGAGCCCGGCAAGACCCTGCCGGCCATCCCGGAAGGCCGCAAGCCCGTGGTGCGCTTCAAGAACCCGCAGGAAGGCGCGACCTCCTGGAACGACATGGTCAAGGGCACGATCAGCTTCGACAACACCGAGCTCGACGACCTGATCATCGCGCGCCCGGACGGCACCCCCACCTACAACTTCTGCGTCGTGGTCGACGACTGGGACATGGGCATCACCCACGTGCTGCGCGGCGATGACCACGTCAACAACACCCCGCGCCAGATCAACATCCTGCGCGCGCTGGGCGCCGCCCTGCCGGAATACGGCCACGTGCCGATGATCCTGGGCCCGGATGGCGAAAAGCTGTCCAAGCGCCACGGCGCCGTCAATGTCATGGAGTACGACAACGAGGGCTACCTGCCCGAGGCCATGGTCAATTACCTGGCGCGCCTGGGCTGGAGCCACGGCGACGACGAACTCTTCTCGCGCGAGCAACTGGTGTCGTGGTTCGACACCAAGCACTTGTCCAAGTCGGCCTCGCAGTGGGATCCGAAGAAGCTGAACTGGGTCAACGCCCACTACATCAAGCAGATGGACAACGCCGAACTGGCCGAGCGCGTGGCGCCGCGCGTGGCGAACCGCGGCGGCCATCCGGAAAAGATCGACCTGCCGGGCGTCATGGGCCTGTTGAAGGACCGCGCCGAAACGCTGGAGCAACTGGCCGACGGCGCCATGCTGTTCTGCGCCGAGTTCAAGGGCGCGCCCGCCGAGCTGGCCGAACAGCACCTGACCGCCCCCGCGCGCGAAGCGCTGACCGACTTCGCCCAACGCGCCCAGGACACGGACTGGACCCGCGAGGCCCTGTCCGCCTTGATCAAGGCCGTGCTGGCCGACCGCGGCATGAAGATGCCGCAACTGGCCATCCCGCTGCGCGTCGCCGTCACCGGCCAGACCCAGACTCCGGCCGTGGATGCCGTGCTGGCGCTGCTGGGCAAGCAAACGGTGCTCAAGCGCCTGGCAGCGATCTAAACGCCCTGCCAAAAACACCGCGGGCCTTGCTCATTCCAGGATGAGCAAGGCCCGCGGTGTTTTTGGCCTGCCTGCTTGCGCCGCATGGCGCGCCTCAGGCCTGCTGGATCGCCGTCCGCGCTTTGAGTGCCCGGGCGAAGAACGCGCCCAACAGCGGCAGCAGCGCGGCCGAGCCGCCGAACAGCGCGCCCGGCCCGATCTCGTCGACC
>NZ_DATCUY010000231.1:0-8863 GCF_036567245.1 Achromobacter sp.
TCCGGGGACGCCCCGCCGTATCGGGTATCACGGATACAGGCCGCGCACCTGGCGCGCCTGCAAAATGCGCGTGCAAGCAACAATGAACGCCGCCGTGCGCAGCGTGACCTTGTGCTCCTTGGCCACTTGCGACACCGCCGCGTAGGCTTCGCGCATGATGCGCTCCAGGCGCTGGTTGATCTCGTCCTCGCTCCAGAAGAAGCTGGAGAAGTCCTGCACCCATTCAAAGTAGCTGACCGTCACGCCGCCGGCGTTGGCCAGCACGTCCGGCACCACATAGACGCCGTGTTCGGCCAGGATGTCGTCCGCTTCCGGCGTGGTCGGGCCGTTGGCGCCTTCCACCACGATCTTCGCGCGCACCTTGGCGGCATTGGCGGCGGTGATCTGGCTTTCCAGGGCGGCCGGGATCAGGAATTCGGTTTCCAGCGTCCAGAACTCGTTCTTGTCCATGGCCTGGCCGCCGGAGAAGCCACCCACGCCGCCATGTTGCGACACATGGGACAGCAGCTTGTGCACGTCCAGCCCTTCGGCGTTGTGGACGGTGCCGGTGTGGTCCTGCGCGGCGATGACCTTGGCGCCGGCTTCATGGAACAGGCGGGCAGCGGTGCCGCCCACGTTGCCGAAGCCCTGCACCACCACGCGCGCCTTGGACACGTCGATGTTCAGGTCGCGCGCGGCTTCGCAGCCCACCACGAACACGCCGCGGCCGGTCGCCTCGACCCGGCCCAGGCTGCCGCCCAGCGCGATCGGCTTGCCGGTGACCACGCCAGTGGCGGTGGCGCCTTCGTTCATGGAGTACGTGTCCATCATCCAGGCCATGGTCTGGGCATTGGTGTTCACGTCAGGAGCCGGGATGTCCTTGGACGGTCCGATGATGACGCCGATTTCCGTCGTGTAGCGGCGCGTCATGCGTTCCAGTTCGGAGGCCGACAGCTTGCGTGGATCAACCCGCACGCCGCCCTTGGCGCCGCCGTAGGGCAGGTTCACCGCGGCGTTCTTGACCGACATCCAGGCCGCCAGCGCCATCACTTCGGACAGCGTGACGTCCTGGTGGAAGCGCACGCCGCCCTTGCCGGGGCCGCGCGAGGTGTTGTGCTGGACGCGGTAGCCCTCGAAGTGGGCGATGCTGCCGTTGTCGAGTTCGATCGGCACATCGACGATCAGCGAACGCTTGGGGCGCTTCAGGGTTTCAACCCACCGCGCCAGAGAGCCGAGATACGGAGTGACCCGGTCGACTTGTTGCAGGTAATTACCCCAGGGGCCGAGGTCGTCGGCATTCAGATAAGACGGCAAGGCGTGGGTGGGAGTTTGAGACATGAGCATGCTCTCCTGACTAAGTTGCGCCATTTTATCCACGAAAGTTATGACGTCCCCATTTAAAACAAAAATATTTTAAATAGGGACATATAACTGTTGTGGCGACCGAACGGGTCGCAAACCCGCGCCTGATGCTGCCCTTATCCTAAGCCGCGAAACCGCCAGCGTCCAGCCTGTCAGCCAGCTGCGCGAGCCCTCGACGGCAGCCGTGAGCAGAATGAAAAATAGGACGGTTTCCTACTAAGGAAGCCGTCCTATCGGGTCTCGCCATGCATCATCCGGCGGATGAGGCACGCGATGCGTTCAGTCGTTCAGCAACTGCCAGGCAAGACGCGCCGCCGCCCGCGCGCCATGGCCGTCCTGGTCGTAGCGCGGGTTGAACTCGGCCATGTCGGCCAGGCGCAGCTTGCCGCTGGCCTTGACCCGCAGCACGATTTCCTCGATCACCGTCAGCGGCACCCCATAGGGCGCCGGCGCCGACACGCCCGGCATGACCGCCGCGGGCAGCACGTCCAGGTCTATGGTCAGGTAGACATGCCGCGCCCGCGTCAGCAAGGCGTCGACATTGGCCAGGCGCGCCGCCAGGTGGCGCTCCTGCATGTCGCGGTCCTCGACCCAGATGGCGCCGACTTCGGCGGCGCGCGCGTACAGCGCCGGCGTGTTGGCCAGCCGCGATACGCCCAGGCAGGCGTATTGCAGGGCCCGGCCGCGCTCCTCGCAGTAACGCGAGATCTGATCGAAGGGCGTGCCGGAACTGCCGGGCCGCCCGGTGCGCAGGTCGAAGTGCGCGTCCAGGTTCAGCACCAGCACGGGCTCCGTGTCGCCGCGGGCATCCAGCCAGCGCGCCAGGCCCTGGAAGCTGCCCCAGGCGATCTCATGGCCGCCGCCCAGCACCAGCGGCCGGGCGCCCTGCTCCATCAGTTCGGCGACGCGCAGGCCCAGCTGCTCCTGAGCGTCTTCGAGCCGGTCGCCCTCGCAGGCCACGTCGCCGGCGTCCAGCAAACGCGTGAGGCCATGCGCCGGCAAGCCCGCCAGGAATTTGCGGATGGCCTGCGGGCCTTCGGCCGCGCCGATGCGCCCCTGGTTGCGGGCCACGCCGGCGTCGCAGGCAAAGCCCAGCAGCACCGCCTCGCCCTTGCGGACCTGGCCTGCGGCCGCTTCGACGATATGCGCCAGGCGCCGCGTGTCGCCTTGTTCGGCGCTGTCGTCGCGGGCCTTCCACAGGCTTTTGTCGAATTGCGCGGCGTTCATGCAGCCCCCTGCCCCGCGCTCAGCACCGCTTGCAGGAACTCGCGGGTACGCGCCTCGCGCGGCTGGGTGAAGATCACGTCGGGCGAACCGGATTCCAGGATCACGCCGCCGTCCATCACCGCCACCATGTCGGCCACGTCGCGGGCAAAGCCCATTTCGTGCGTGACCACCATCATGGTCATGCCTTCCTTGGCCAGCAGCTTCATGACCTGCAGCACTTCGCCCACCAGCTCCGGGTCCAGCGCCGAGGTCGGCTCGTCGAACAGCATGACCTTGGGTTGCATGGCCAGGGCGCGGGCGATGGCCACGCGCTGCTTCTGCCCGCCCGACAGGCTGGCGGGCATGGCCGACATCTTCTGGCCCAGGCCGACCTTGTCCAGCAGATCCGCGGCCAAGGCATGGGCTTCTTCGCGGCCCATGCCGCGCAGCTTGCGCGGACCGACTGTAACGTTGTCCAGCACCGACAGGTGCGGGAACAGGTTGAAGCCCTGGAACACCATGCCCACCTGCATGCGCAGCTGGTTGAGTTCGGCTTCCGGCAGCAGCTTGCCGTGGTCCAGCAGCGTCTGGCCGCAGATGTCGATGGTGCCGGCTTGCGCCACTTCCAGGCCGTTGCAGCAGCGCAGCAAGGTGCTCTTGCCCGAGCCGCTGGGCCCGATCACCACCACCACCTGGGACGGCAGCACGTCGAAGTCGATGCCGCTCAGGACCTCGTGGTCGCCGTAGGATTTGCGCAGGCCGCGGATGCGGATCATTTCTTGCGAGGCCGCGGGCCGGCTCGCGGCGGAGTTCATTGCGGAGTTCATTGCACCATCCCCCCCGCGCGCAGGCGGTGTTCAACCTTGCGCAGCACCAGCATGGTGGCCGTGGTCAGGATCAGATAAATCAGCGCCACCACCAGATAGGTTTCCAGCGAGCGATAGGACACGCTGATGATCTTCTGGCCTTCATGCATCAGGTCGTGGATCGTCAAGAGCGACACCAGGGCCGAGTTCTTGATCAGCGCGATGAATTCGTTGCCAAGCGGCGGGATCATGCGCACCACCGCCTGCGGCAGCACGATGATGCGCATGGCCTGGCCGGACGACATGCCGAGCGAGCGCGCCGCCTCGGTCTGGCCGCGGTCCACCGACTGGATCGCGCCGCGCACGATTTCCGACACATAGGCGCCGGAGTACATGCCCAGGCCCAGCACGCCGCAGGCGAACGCCGGCAGGGTGATGCCGAAATGCGGCAGGCCGAAGAACCAGATGAACAGCTGCACCAGCAAGGGCGTGCCGCGGAACAGCAGCAGATAGACGCTGCACAGGTTGTAGATGACGTAGCGCTTCGGGTTGAGGCGCCCCACGCCCACCAGCAGGCCGATGACGCAGGCCAGCAGCAAGGCGCCCGCGGTCACCTCGACGGTGACCACGGCGCCATTGACCAGCGCGCCGAAGTCGGCAAAGACGGGAGAAAAATCCAGGTTCATTTCGCGGGAGCCTCGAACCACTTGTTGACGATGGCCTGGTAGCTGCCGTCGGCCTTCAGCTTCTGCAGCGCGGCGTTCAGATCACGGGTCAGCTCGGGCTTGTTCTTGGGCACGGCGATGCCGTAGTCCTCGGTGGTGATCTGGTCGTTCAGCACCGTCAGGTCAGGCGTGCTCTGGGCGAACAGCTTGGCGGCGGGCTTGCCCGTCACCGCGGCTTCGGCGCGGCCGATCTGCACCAGGTTGAACATCTCCTGGTTCTTCTCGACTTCCACGCGCTGCACCGACGGGTAGTGTTCCTTCAGGTAGTTGACCGACTTGGTGCCGACCTGCACCGACACCTTGCGGCCGTCCAGGTCCTTCAACGTCTTGACCGGGCCGTCCTTCTTGGTCATGACCACCAGGCCGCCGGCGTAGTAGGGATCGGTGAAGTCCACGACCTTGGCGCGCTCGGGCGTGATGTAGATGGCGGACACGGCGATGTCGGCGCGGCCGGCCTGCAGGGCGGGAATCAGGCCCTTGAAGTCGATGTCGATCCATTCGACCTTCTTGCCCATGGCGCCGGCCAGGGCTTCCACCAGTTCGATGTCGAAGCCGGTGCGCTTGCCGTCCTTGACGAATTCCATCGGCGGGAAGGTGGCGTCGGTCACGGCGCGGATGGTGTCCTGGGCGAACGCCGGACCGGCGCTCCAGGCGAGGCCCAGCGTCAGGGCGGCGGTCAGCAGTGTGCGGCGAGTGGTCATGGTGGGTCCTCTATGGAAAGTGGATACGGCGGTCGGGTGTGTACGGGTGGGGCGAGGAATACAAGTAGCGGTCTCAATGAGCCTGCAACTTCGCCGAGATGCGCCGGGCCGCGGCCACGGTCATTTCGGTCAATGCCTCGGGCCGCTGGGCGGCCCGGGTCGAAGGCGCCATCAGCGTGATCGAGGCCACGGCCTGATTGGCGCGTTGAAAGATCGGCACGCTCACGCCCCAGACGCCGGCGTCGACCTCGCTGTCGGTCATGGCGTAACCCTGGGCGCGGATGGCTTCCAGCTCGTGTCCGAGACGATCGGCATCCACGTCGGCCTCGGCCGCCAGATAGGCCAGCGCGGCCTGCTGGCGGGCCAGCGGCATGAAGGCCAGCAGCGACTTGGCGGAGGCGCCGCGCGCCAGCGGCAGGCCGCGGCCCTTGGTGAATGAACAACGCAGCGGATGCTGGCTTTCGATCATGTCCAGGCAGACCGCCTGGTCCTTGACCGCCACCAGCAGGCCGATGGTTTCGCCGGACGCGGCGGCCAGCGCGGCCAGGTCGGGCTGCGCCTCATGGATCAGGAACGAGGACTGGTCAAAGCCCCAGGCCAGTTGCACGCACAGCGGGCCGGGGCCGTACTCGCCGTCGTGCTCGGCGACGAAGCCCCAGCGCTTGAGCAGCGCCACCTGCCGGTACAGGGTGCTTTGCGCCAGGCCGGTCTGTTCGGCCAAAGCGGCGATGCTGAGGGGGCCGTCATGCCTGGCCAGGGTGGCCAGCACATACAGCACGCGATCCGCGCCTGCCCCGACTGATAGATCCGCTTTCAACATTTGGCTCCAAGCTAACGGAGCGCAGATTATCAATTTATGGCTCTTGAACCACTTTTTATTCCCGAATACTGAGAATTACTGGGGAAAACCCCGAAGCAACAGGCGCAAAAAAGGCGCCCGAAGGCGCCAAAGAATCCGCCGCGCCCCGGCGGCGCGCGGCGGATCAAGCCCGGCCCGGAGCCAGTCAGGCCTGGTGAGCGGTGGATCCCAGGATGCGCTCGGCGCAACGCGCCCAGTACAACAGTCGGGCGTCCTCCTTGACGAAACCGACCATCTGTAAGCCCAGCGGCAGGCCGTTGGGGCCGCGCGCGACGGGCAAAGTGATGGACGGGTTGTGCAGCAGCGACCAGATGCGGATGAAGGCCGAGCTGCCGGTGGAGCTGGCAGGCGGCGCTTCGCCCAGCGTCGAAGGCATGGCCACGGCGTCAACCTCGCGCGCGGCATCGTAGAAAGCGCGGCGGCACGCATCGGCGGCGTCCAGCGCCCCCGCGTAATCGGCCGCGGACAGCCCCTCGCCCATGGTCAGGTACTCGATCAGGCCCGGATCGCACAGCGCCGCGTGGTCGCGCTTGATGGCCGCATACTCGCGCGCGAGGTCATAGGCCATGATCACGTCCTGCGCTTCGCCCATGGTGTCGAAGGCCGGTGGCATGGCGAGTTCGGTGACCTTCACGCCGGCGGCCGACAGCGCGCGCAGATTGGCTTCGAAGCTCTCGCGCATGCAGGGTTCCGTATCCGCCCAATCCTTGGGACGCCACACGCCCAGGCGGAAATCGCTGCGCAGCGAAGATGCCGGATCAAAACGCGGGTCGCCGGTGAAGGCGCGCATGAACAGCGCCGCGTCGTCGACCGAACGCGAGATCGGTCCGATCACATCCAATACCCGCGAATAGCGCCGGATCGCCACGTAGGGAATGGCGTCCAGCGTGGGCTTGAAGCCCACCGCGCCGCAGAACGCCGACGGCCGCAGGATGGAGCCCGCCGTCTGCGTGCCGATGGACAGCGGCGCCATGAAGTCAGCCACCGCCGCCGCCGAACCCGCCGAGGACGCGGCCGGGGTGCGGCTCAGGTCGTGCGGGTTGCGCGCCGGACCCGGCAGCATGATGGCGTGGCGCGACACGGTGTTCTTGCCCAGCAGGTTGAAGCCCAATTCCTGCGCCTGCGTCACCACGGGCGCGTCGGCCTCGGGCTGGCGGCCGGGAAAGATCTCGGGATCGCCCAGTTCGGTAGGCATGGCCGCCGTGTCGATGGTGTCCTTGATACCCAGCGGCACCCCGTCCAGCGCACGCCGCCGGCCGTGGCGGTCCCATTCGCGGGCGCGGGCCAGCGCGCCTTCGGCGTCCACCCGAACCCAGGCCTTGACGCCACCGTTGCGTTCCTCGATGCGGTCCAGGCAGGCGCGCGCCCAGGCCTCGCAGGTCAGCTTGCCCTGCTCCAGCGCGGCCAGGCCCTCGGTGGCGGTAAGGGCGGCGATGGCGCCGGGCGCCGGGCGGCGCGCAACGGACGCCGGGGAAACCAGGGTTTCGGAAGTAGGCAAGGAATTAGGCAAGATACGGCTCCTGCAAAGGAATATGGAAAAGTGAACGTGCCGTCCGCGCGGGCCACTGCCGGCGGGACGGTCCAGCCGGTTTCAAGCGGCGGTATTGCCGCTGGGCGGACGAGCTTCTTCTCGATGGCCGCCCCCCGGATGCCCGCCACTCGCGTGGCCGCCGCGCCCGATATACAGATCGCTCATATGCTGGTTGGCCAGCAGCGCCTGCCCCGTGTCGGTCAACACGATGCGGCCTGAATCCAGGATGTAGCCGCGGTCGCTGAACGCCAGCGCCTGGCGCGCACGCTGCTCCACCATCAGCACGCCCACGCCGATCTGCGGCAGGCGCCGCACTTCGGCGAACACCTGCTCGGTCAGCGCCGGCGACAAGGCGGCCGAGGGCTCGTCCAGCACCATCAGCCGCGGCGAGGACATCAGCGCGCAGGCAAAGGCCAACTGCTGGCGTTCGCCGCCAGACAGGTTCTCGGCATGCGTCTTGCGCCGCCCTGCCAGCGCGGGAAACAGATCGAACATGTCGCGGATGCGCTTTTCGCGCGCCTGCACGTGCTCGACCACTTGCAGGTTCTCCAGCACGGTCAGCGCGCCGAACACATTGCGCACCTGCGGCACATAGGAAATGCCGATGCGCACGCGCTCTTCGACCGGCAGCGTAAGCAGGTCGCGGCCGTCGAAGGTCATGGTGCCGGCGATGCGCGGCAGCAACCCCATCACCGCCTTGACCAGCGTGGACTTGCCCGCGCCGTTGGTGCCGGCGATGGTGACGATCTCGCGCGGCGCCACGTGCATGTCGATGCCGCTGACGATATCGACCTCGCCGTAGCCCCCGGACAGGCCTTGCATGACGAGCTGGCTCATATCACTCCCCCCATGTACGCTTCGCGCACCTGTTCATTGGCCAGGACGCTGTCGGGCGTCCCTTCGGCGATGACGCGGCCGCGGTCCATAACGTACATGCGCGGCACGATGCGCGACAGCTCTTCCAGGTTGTGCTCGATGATGGCGACGGTCAGGCCGCGCTGGTTCAGTTCCACGATGCGCGCCGACAGTTCTTCGATCAGCACCGGATTGACCCCTGCGAACGGCTCGTCCAGCAGGATGCAGCGCGGCTCCAGCATCAGCAGCCGCCCCAGCTCCAGCAGCTTCTTCTGGCCGCCCGAAAGCTTCCCGGCCGGCTCGTCCGCTACGCGGGTCAGGTTCAGGAACGCCAGCAGTTCATGCACGCGCTCCGCGTTGCGGGCTTCTTCGCGCGCCACCTCGCGGCGGGCGAAGACCAGCGCCGCCAGCTTTTCGCCGCGCTGGTCCGGCGCGGCGGCCATCATGTTGTCGAAGACCGTCAGTTGGCTGAATTCGCGCGGCACCTGGAAGGTGCGCGCCAGTCCGCGGCGCACGCGCTGGTGCACGGCCACGCCGGTGATGTCCTCGTCGGCGAAGCGCACCGAACCGGAACTGGGCGGGATGTAGCCCGTGACCACCGAAAACAGCGTGCTCTTGCCCGCGCCGTTGGTGCCGATGAGGCCCACCAGCTCGCCCTTGCGCACCTCCAGCGACACGTCGTCGAGCGCCTTGAAGCCACCGAAGCCGGCGCTCAGCCCATTGATGGAAAGCAGCGTCATGCCCTATCTCCTGCGCGTCGAGGTGTTGCCGAAAATGCCCTGGGGCCGGTACAGCACCACGCAGATGAGCGCGATGCCGATGATGCCGATGCGCACGCT
>NZ_DATCUY010000232.1:0-36151 GCF_036567245.1 Achromobacter sp.
AACGGCGCGGCCAGCACCGCGCTGGCCAGCAGCGGCTCGGTGCTGAGCGCGGCGCCGGCGCCTTCCATCAACAGCATGGTTTCCTGCGGTCCCAGGCCCAGGCCGCCGTCGTCCTGCGGCACGGTCAGCCCCAACCAGCCCAGCTCGCCCATGGCCTGCCAGACGGCGCGGTCGGCCTTGCCGGGGTTTGCCAGCCGTTCGAGATGGCGGTCGAAGCCGTAAGCGGTCGAGAAATAATCGAACACGCTCGCGCGGATCATCTCTTGTTCGTCGGAGAGGTTCAGATTCATGGCGTGTCCTTGCTTATTTCTGGAATCGGCTCTTGGCGATTACGGACTTCTGGATTTCGGAGCTGCCGCCGTAGATCGTGGCCACGCGGTTGAACAGGTGGTCGCCCAGCAGGCCGTGCGCGGTGGCGTCGCCGATCGGCGATTGGGTGTAGCGGCCGGTGTAGACCATGCCGTAGCGGCCGGCGAGGTCCAGCAGCAGTTCCGTCAGCGCCTGGCAGATCTCGGAGCCCTCGATCTTCAGCATGGAGGAATCGGCAATGTCGAAGCCGGATCCTGGGCGGTAGGCCGACAAGGCGCGCAGTTCGGTCAGTTCCAGCGCGCGCAGGCGCGCCTCGATGTCGCACAGGCGCTGGCGGTAGATCGGGTTGTCCAGAGGACGGCTGCCGTCGGCCAGCGGATGCGAGGCCAGGCGTTGCGCGCGAGCCAGCTGCATGCGCGAGCGGCCGACGCGGGCGATCATGGCGCGCTCGTGGCCGAGCAGGAACTTGGCGTAGGTCCAGCCTTCGCCTTCCTTGCCTACCAGGCCGGACTTCGGCACGCGGACGTCGTTGAAGAACACTTCGCAGATGCTGGCGCCTTCATCGATGGTGCGCACCGGCCGGACCTCGATGCCCGGCGTCTTCATGTCGAGCAGCAGGAAGGAAATGCCTTGCTGCGGCTTGCCGGTGTCGCTGGTGCGGGCCAGGCAGAACATCATGTCGGCATGGCGTCCGTGGGTGGTCCAGGCTTTCTGGCCGTTGAGCAGATAGTGGTCGCCGCAATCGACCGCGCGGGTGCGCAGCGAGGCCAGGTCGGAGCCGGCGTTGGGTTCCGAAAAGCCCTGGCACCACCAGGTTTCAGAACCGAGTATGGCGGGCAGGTATTGCGCCTTCTGTTCGTCCGAACCGAAGGTGTAGATCACCGGGCCGACCATGGAAATGCCGAACGGAATGGTCTCGGGCGCGCATTGCAGGGCCAGCTCGTGCAGGAAGATGCGCTGTTTGCCCAGGCTCCAGCCGGTGCCGCCGTACTGCACGGGCCATGCCGGCGCGATCCAGCCCTGGCGGTGCAGATGCCGCTGCCAATCCACGTATTCGTGTTTCTCCAGTTTCTCGCCATACAGCACTTTGCGGCGGACGCCTTCGGGCAGGTGGGCCTGCGCGAAGCTGCGGACTTCCTGGCGGAATTCCCGCTCTTCGGGCGTGATTTCAATATCCATGGTGATGATCGCTCTATGGGGCGCCTTCAGATCGGCGAAATGGGATGGGCGGCCTTGATGTGGATGGGGACATCGGGCAGGAATTCGGCGGCAACTTCATTGACCGTGCGGGGGATGTCGCGCAGGCGCGCGGCCACGTCCTGGCGCGTGCCGGCGATGGCCAGGCCCATCAGCCCGGTGTGGTCGCCGGCGCCTGGGTCGGTGACCAGCGCGAAGGAGAAGGAGGCGCGGTTGGCGCTTTGCAGCCGGTGCGAGTAGACGAAGCCGGCGCTGCGGGCCTTGTCGACGATGGTGAGGACCTGGCGGAGGGTCGTCACCGGCGACTCGTGTTCGGCGCGCGCCAGGCAGACGCTGGCGATAGCGCAGACCTCGTCGTCGGGCAACTGCGCCAGCAGCGCATAGCCGAGGCCGGTGTCGATCAGCGGGCGCACTACGCCGATGGGAACCTGGGTCTTGCGGTCCTTGGCGCCGTAAAGCACGTGGGCGTACTGGACATAGCGGCCGCTGCGCTGGCCGAGGATGATGCTCAGGCCCAGCCGTTCGCTCAGCGCGCGCATAGCCAGGCGCAGGTTGCTGCGGGGCAGGGCCAGGTCATGCACCCAGCCGCCCAGCATATTGAGCCGCAGGCTGGGCATGTAGGTGCCGTCGTCCGGGTTGTGGCACAGATAGCCCATGCGCATCAGCGTCTGCACCAGCATCCAGGTGCTGGACTGCGGATAGCCGCTGGCGCGCACGATCTCCGCCAGCGTGACGGGCCGTCCGAGCTGTTCGAGCAGCTCGATCAGTTCGAGCACGCGCTGGGCCGATTTCACCGAGCGCTGGCCCAGGTCGCGCGTGCTGTCCTTGATGGACGCGTCAGGCAGTTCGAGCCGGCGGGAGGATCGTGACATGGCGTGCCTCGGGATCAGTCGGTGCGGATATTGGCCTTGTCCGCCAGTTCGGCCCAGCGCTTCAGATCGGTCTGGAAGAACGTGGCGAAGGTCTTGGGATCGCTGCCCACGGGATCCAGGTTCATGCCGACGAGCTTGGACTGGACCTCGGGCGCCTTGACCGCGTCGGCGATCTGCGTCGACATGGCCTGGACGATGGCGTCGGGCGTGCCCTTGGCCGCGAACAGACCGAACCAGGCGCCCAGGTTGAAGCCCTGGTAGCCCAGTTCCGTCATGGTGGGCGTCTGCGGCAGGGTCGCCATGCGCTTGTCGCCGGTCACGGCCAGCACGCGCAGGCGGTCGGAATTCAGGTGCGGCAGGGCCGAGCCGATGTCGGGAAAGGCGAAGGAGACCACGCCGCCCAGCAGGTCGGACATCATGGGCGCGGCGCCCTTGTACGGCACGTGCTGCGCGCTGGTCTTGGTTTCCTGCAGGAATTGCGCGCCCAGGAAATGGCCGGTGGAGCCGTTGCCGTAGGACCCGTAGCTGTATTTCTGGGGAGAGGCGCGTAGCGCTTCCACCAGGGCCTTGACCGAATCCACGTCCACGCTGCTGCGATTGACCACGAGCACGTTGGAGGAACGGGCGACCAGGGATACCGGAATGAAGTCGCGGTCCACCTGGTACGGGATCTTGACCGTCGAGGTCGCCGGCAGCTGCGACATGGTGGTGAAACCCAGCATGAAGGTATAGCCGTCGGCCGGCGCGCTGAGCACGGCATTGCCGGCGATCACGCCCGAGCCCCCGGCGCGGTTCTCGACCACGATCGGTTGCTTGAGCACGCCGCCGATGTGCTGGGCCAGCAGGCGCGCAACCGTGTCGGCCCCGCCGCCAGCGGCGCTGGGCACGATGAAGCGGATCGGCTTCTCGGGCCAGGCGTTGTCGGCCGCCTGCGCCGGCAGGCTGCAAACCGCGGCCAACGCGGCGACGGCCGCCAGGAAATGCCTTCGTGCTGCGAATTTCATGTTTGTCTCCTGTGGATGGATATTTTGTTTTGGTGAGTCAATTGCAGTGCGCGCGCGCCATGTCGACGACGGCCTTGCGGAGGATCTTTCCATTATCTGCCGCGGGCAGCCTGGAAAGCAGGATGATTTTCTGCGGGCGCTTGTAGGGCGCGAGGCGCTCGCGCGCAAAGGCCTGCAAGGCTTCCGCCTCGATGCTGAGGCCGTCTTCCGCTTCGACGAAGGCGATGATCTGCTCGTCGCCGTCGAGTGGTACGCCAACCACGCAGGATTGGCGCACGCCGGCATAGGCGTTCAGCGCGGCCTCGACTTCGCTGGGATAGACGTTGAAGCCCGAACGAATGATCAGGTCCTTGATCCGGCCCATGACGAACAGCGCGCCGTCCGGCTCCGCGCGCAGCAGGTCGCCGGTGCGCAGCCAGCCCGCGGCGTCCAGCGCCTGCGCGGTCTGCTCGGGCGCCTTGTAATAGCCCTTCATGACGTTGGGGCCGCGCACTTGCAGTTCGCCGACTTCCCCGGACGCCACTTCCTGGCCGTTTTCGCCGACGATGCGGGCCTGCATGCCCGGGATCAGATAACCCACGCTCAGGTCGGCGCGCCGTTGGCGGTAAGGCACCATGCTGATCGTCGGCGAGGCCTCGGTGAGGCCGTAACCATTGTTTATCGGTTCGCCGAATATCGCCTCGATGCGGGCTTTGAGCGACGGATCCAGCGGCGCGCCGCCGCAATGCAGCAGGCGCACGCGCGGCGCGGGGATCGGCGTGCCTTGCTCATGCGCCTGGAGCAGGCGCACGTACATGGCGGGAACGCCGTGCAGCATGGTGATGCCGCCGGCCAGCGTGGCGATTGCGTGCGCGACGTCGAAACGGCTGGCCAGGTGCAGCGTTGCGCCGGCGCCGAGCGCGGCCAGGGCCACGGTGCTCAGGCCGTACACGTGCGAGATGGGCAGCGCCGAATAGATCCGGTCGTCTGGGCCGGTACCGCGCGCGTGGCGTGCGACGGCGGACGAATGACCCAGGTTGGCATGCGTGAGCATCACGCCCTTGGGCGTGCCGGTGGTGCCGCTGGTGTAGATCATCACCGCCACTTGCTCGCGCGAGTCCGCCTGCACGGGCTCGGCTTGCGCGGCGGAGTCCGCTTCGGAGCAGGCAAAACGCAGGCCGGCAAGCTCGACCTCGCGCGCGCCATGGCGCAGACCGTGGGCCCGGGCTTCCGCCGACAGGCCGCTGGTGGCAAGCAGCAGCCGCGGTTGGCAGTGGGCCTTGATGGCGTCAACCTCGACGCCTGTCATGCGGGCGTTGACGACCACCGCCCAGGCGTCCAGGCGGCTGCAGGCCAGCACGGCGGCCAGTTGGGTACCGCCGCTTTCCCCGGCGATCAGCAGGCGGTCGCCAGCGCGCAAGCCCTGGCTCAGCAGATAGGCAGCCAGCGCATCGACCACCGTGTCGAGTTCCGCATAGGTCCAGCTGCCTTCGTCGGAAATCAGGGCGGTATGCGCGGCCAGGCCAGGCAGGTGCCGGCTGACCAGCTGATGGATACGGAAATCGGTATCGGGAAGATCAACGGACATGGTGTGGCGGGGTATCTGTACTGGGCTGCTATTGAGCGGAATCATAGGAATGACATCCCGCCATTTCCATCACATATGTGAATTCTTTGCGAGCTGCGGTGACCGCTCCTTGGCCGCGCCGCGTGCCGGCCATGGGTAAAACGAATAAAGTGCCAGTCAGCGCCCGCGCAGTAGCCGCAGGCGATCATCGAAAAATGGAGACAGTATGGATACGGCAGGCAAGGGCGCCAGCGTGCGCGAACAGGTCAGCGCAACGGAATGGGAGGTCCGCAAGGATCTGGCGGCGCTATACCGGCTGGTGGCGTTGTTTGGTTGGGACGACCTGATCTTTACCCACATCACGGCCAAGGTGCCGGGAACCGAACACTTCCTGATCAACCCCTACGGCATGATGTTCGACGAGATCACCGCATCGAGCCTGGTCAAGATCGACCTGGACGGGCGCAAGGTCATGGAGTCGGAATACGACATCAATCCAGCCGGCTTCACCATCCATAGCTGTATCCACGCGGCCCGCAAGGACGCCATGTGCGTGCTGCACACGCACTCCATCAACGGGGTGGCGGTGTCGGCGCAGAAGGCCGGGTTGCTGCCGCTGTCGCAGTTCGCGTTCATCGTGCTGCGCTCGCTCAGCTACCACGACTACGAAGGTCTGGCGCTCAATCCCGAGGAACAGCCGCGACTGGTGCGGGACCTGGGCAGCAACTCTTATCTGATCTTGCGCAACCACGGCTTGTTGACCGTGGGGCAGAGCATGGCCGAGGCCTTCCAGGCCATGCACCGGCTGGAGGCCGCCTGCATGGTGCAGGTGCGGGCCCAGGCCGGCGGCGAGCTGACCTACATTCCGCCGGATATCCTGAAGAATGCGACGGTGGAATCGCAGGCCGACCGCGCGCACAAGGCCATGCTGGCCTGGCCGGGTTTGCTGCGCCGCCTGGACCGCCGCAATCCCGGCTACGCGGAGTAGCCGGGCGCGGGCCCCGCGGCATGGGGCCCGCAGTGCTGGATCAATACTTGCCCATGTAATCGCGCTTGCCGATTTCCACGCCGTTGTGGCGCAGGATGTCGTAGGCCGTGGTGACGTGGAAGAAGAACTGCGGCAGGCCATAGTGCAGCAGGTAGGCGCTGCCGCTCAGCTTCTTTTCCTTGGGCGTGCCCGGACGCAGCACGATTTCGCGGGCTTCGCTCTGTGCGAACTGTTCAGGGCCGAAGGAACCCAGGTGCTCCAGCGTCTTGGCGATCAGGGCTTGCAGGCCGGCAAAGCTGGCCTCGCTGTCCGGCCACGACGGCACTTCGGCGCCGGCCAGGCGCGAGGCGATGCCTTTGGCAAAATCCGACGCGATCTGCACCTGGCGCGACAGCGGGAACATGTCGGGGAACAGGCGGGCGCCGAGGTATGCGTCCGGATCGATGTTCTTTTCCGTGGCTTGGGCTTCCGCCTTCTTCAGCACATCGGACAGGGCCGACAGCATTTGCGTCAGGACGGGTACGGAGGCGCTGTGCATGAAACTGCTCATATCGTGTCTCGCTTGAGAGTGGGCGCCGGCGCGGGAGGCGCCGGCCGGGCCTGCGAAGACTACCAGTTGCTGGCTACGCCGTTGTAACGTGGAGCGTTGCTTGCATCATCATGACATCATGATGTTATGATGACTTCATGCAAAACGACTCCGAATATGCCCCCCTCTATGCTCGGGTGGAAACGGCGCTGGCCGCGGAAATTTCAGCCGGCGGCCTGGCGCCCGGCAGCCAGCTGCCAACGGAAGACCAACTGATCGAGCGCTTCGCCGTCAGTCGCACCACGGTGCGCAAGGCGGTGGAAAACCTGGTTGCCCGCGGGCTGGTGGAAATCCGGCGCGGCAAGGGCACGTTCGTCACGGAACCCAAGCTGACGCAGGCGCTGACGGCGCTGAGCGGATTCGTCGAGGACATGGACGCGCTCGGCCGCCAGGCCACGGCGCGCCTGCTGGACAAGCGGCCGGTGCCGGCCACGGCAGACGTGGCGCGCCAACTGGGCGTGACGCGCGGCGCGCTGGTCTACCGCATCGAGCGCATACGGCTGGCGGACGGCGTGGCCATGTCGTTTGACGAAACCTATCTGCCGCTGGACGTAGGCGAAAAGGTCGCCAGCAACGACCTGGAAGCCGAACCCATCTTTGACCTGCTGGAATTGCGCTACGACCTGCCGCTGATCGAGGCCGAGTACCAGCTTGAAGCGGTGACGGCGGACGAGCGCGTCGCGCAGGCGCTGGGCGTTGCCGTGGGAAGCCCGATCTTCCTGATCGAGCGCACCTCCTACACCGAGGCACAGCGGCCGGTCGACTACGAAAAGCTGTATTACCGCGGCGACCTGATCCGGTTCACCACCCGCCTGTCGCGGCAACCGCGCAAGCGGACCTGAGCCGGCGGCCATGGAGACGTCGACCCTCTTCTGGCTGTTCGTCGCCGCCTTCGGCGCCAGCGCCCTGGGCGGAGTGCTGGGGATGGCCAGCGGCATCTTCATCGTGCCCATCCTGACGCTGCTGTTCGGCGTGGACATCCATGTGGCGATCGGCGCCAGCATCATCTCGGTGATCGCCTGTTCCTGCGGCAGCGCGGCGCCGTTCCTGAAGGGGCGGCTGACCAACGTCCGGCTGGCGATCGTGCTGGAGACCGCCACTACGCTGGGCGCGCTGACCGGCGTGTTCCTCATCGGCCTGGTCTCGACCGAATTCCTGTACGGCTTGTTCGCAGTCATCCTGGCGCTGTCCGCCCAACAGATGCTGGCGCGCCGCCGCGAAGCTGTCGCCATCGCGCCCGGCGCTGCAAGCTGGGCCACGGCGCTGCGCCTGCATTCCAGTTTTCCAGATCGCGCGCTGGGCCGCGAGGTGCACTATCAGGTGGATCGCGTGCCGCTGGGCCTGTCGCTGATGTACGGCGCCGGCCTGATTTCGGCCTTGCTCGGGATAGGCTCGGGCGTGCTCAAGATCCCCGCCATGGACGCGGCGCTGAAGCTGCCCATCAAGGTCTCGTCGGCGACTTCCAACTTCATGATCGGCGTGACGGCAGCGGCCAGCGCTGGCGCCTACTTCGTGCGCGGCGACATCGACATCGGCATCGCCGGTCCCGTCGCGCTGGGTTCGGTCGCGGGCGCGCTGCTCGGCGCCCGGCTGCTGATGGGCCTGCCAGCGGCCAAGCTGCGCCTCTTTTTCGTGATCGTGCTGTCCCTGCTGGCGGTACAGATGCTGCTGAGCGCGCTGGGCGTGCATATTCCGGGAGGCCCGGCATGACCCAGGCGGCAGACAAGCATGCGCGGCGCGACCGCGTCATCGCCGGGTTGCTGTGGTACGGAACATGGCTCGCCTCGGCCCTCATCGCCGCGGGCATGGCGCTTGATTTCCTGCCGCAAGCGCAGGCCGGCCTGTGCGGGCTCGAACTGGTCAGGGCCGGGGTGGCTCTCTTCATCCTGCTGCCGATAGCGCGAGTGGCGCTGATGCTGGCCATCTTCCTGCGCGAACGCGACTACGCCTACACGGCGATTTCGGCGCTGGTACTGCTCATCATCGCAGCGGGCGTGGTGTCCGGGCTGCGGTGAGGTTTCCGGTTTTCCTATAATCGGAGCGCGGTGCGATGGCGCATCGCCGCATACTCTCCCCAGGACTTTTCATGCTTGCCATTACCAGCCAGGATGTCTACGTGCACACCAGCCAGGGCCGTCTTTTCGCGCGGCGCTGGGACCCCACAGGGGAGGCGGTGGCCGCGGCGCCCATCGTGATGTTCCACGATTCGCTGGGTTGCGTGGAACTGTGGCGGGATTTCCCCGAACAACTGGCGCAAGCAACCGGACGCAGCGTCATCGCCTACGACCGTCTGGGCTTCGGCCGCTCCGATCCCAACACCGCCGTGTTTAAGCCCGATTTTGTGGAAGAAGAGGCGGGGAACGGATTTCGTCGCTTGCGCGAGGCAATGGGCATCGACGCCTTCGTGGGGTTTGGCCACAGCGTGGGCGGCGGCATGGCCGTCTGCAGCGCCGGCGTATACGCCGACGATTGTCGCGCGCTGATCACCGAGTCCGCGCAAATGTTTGCCGAAGACCGCACGCTGGAAGGCATACGCGCGGCCAAGCAGAACTTTGCGGAACCCGGACAGCTGGACCGACTGAAGAAGTACCACGGCGAGAAAGCAGAATGGGTGCTGGGCGCCTGGATCAACACCTGGCTGTCGCCGGACTTCGCCGATTGGAATCTGGACGAGCCGTTGCGCCAGGTCCGTTGCCCGGTACTGGCGCTTCATGGAGAAATCGACGAATACGGCTCTCCCAAGCACCAGGACAAGATCGCGGCGCTGGCCGGCGGACGCCCCGTGCTGCTGGAGAACTGCGGCCATGTCCCCCATCGGGAACAAAGCCGCATCGTGCTGGATGTGGTGAGCGAGTGGTTGAGGGCGGTGCCGTAACTAACCCGGTGCACCCAGCCACAGTCCGCGCTTAGAATCGGACTAGCCTTTCCGCGCCGCCGCGCTCGTTTTCTTGAGGTCCCCGATCCGATGTCCGACCGTCAACCCGCATCCCAAGCCGTACACAACACGACCACCCGCCACGCGATTTTCATCGTTGCTACGCTCAATGAGGGCGCCGCTGCCGCTGGCACGGTGCGCGACTGGTGTGCCGATGTCGCAGGCGTCGTCCGCACAGTGTCCACGCGTGCGCCCGAGCAGAATCTTTCCTGTGTCACCGCCTTTGGCTCCCAGGCCTGGGACACGCTATTCGGAGCGCCGCGTCCCGCTGCGCTGCATCCTTTCCGCGAATTGGGTTCAGGTGAGCGTTTGGCCGTCGCCACGCCCGGTGACCTGTTGCTGCACATCCGCGCCGATTCGATGGATTTCTGTTTCGAGCTGGCGACCTTGCTGCTCGGCGGGCTGGGCGATGCCGTGACCGTCGTGGATGAAGTCCATGGCTTCCGCTACTTCGACCGGCGCGCCATCATCGGCTTCGTGGACGGGACCGAGAATCCCGAAGGGCGCGAGGCGCTCGACTTCACCGTCATCGGCGAAGAGGATGCCGAGTTCGCTGGCGGCAGCTATGTGCTGGTGCAGAAGTACCTGCACGACATGGCGGCATGGAACGCGTTGACGGTCGAGAGCCAGGAAGGCGTCATCGGCCGCCACAAGTGGTCCAACGTGGAACTCGACGACGACATCAAGCCCACGTCTTCGCACAGCGCCCTGACGACCATTGAGGAAAATGGCCAGGAACTGAAGATCCTGCGCGACAACATGCCGTTCGGCCGACCGGGGGCAGGGGAGTTCGGCACCTACTTCATCGGCTACGCGCGTTCGCCGCGCCCCATCGAGCTGATGCTGGAAAACATGTTCGTCGGACGCCCGCCCGGCAACTACGACCGCCTGCTCGACTTCAGCCATGCAGTCACGGGCGGCCTGTTCTTTGTGCCGTCGGCCGATCTGCTGGAAGAACTCGCGGAGCGCAGCCCGGCAGCCTGTACGGATGCGGGCGAGCCTGCTGGGTCGACGCTTGCGCCGGCGGGCAAGGCCGACTAAAGCGCATCGAGGCGCGGCCCGGGCTGCGCCAACGATATTCCTGGCGTGGCCGCGATGGTGGCCGCGCCCGTTTTCATTCTGGGCGTGTCGCGCGCAGTCGTTCCGTTGTCAGGCCAGCGCGCTTCTCGGCGCGATTGCGTCCCCGAAAATCACGTCCTTCCGCTCGGAAGTTCTGATTCAATCAATAAAGCGCCTGAGAATCGTTTGCATTACACTTTCTTCCAATTTGAAGTTTCAGACTGGGAAAGGAAGCCAACATGCAACACCTCGGGCCTGCAGGCCGTCATCGTTTCATCCGTCCGCGCTTCGTCCTGCGGCGCACGCCGTGCCTGGTGCTGATGGCACTGGCATGCGGCGCGTCCGCCGCGCAAGAGGAGGGTGTGGCCACCTTGCCGTCCGTGCAGGTGATCGGCAATACCGACAGCACGATCACCGAGGGCACCGGTTCGTATACGCCGCGCGCCACCGCCGCCAGCACAGGGCTGCCGCTGACCTTGCGCGAAACGCCGCAGTCGGTCACGGTAGTCACCCGCCAGCGCATGGACGACGAGAACATGCTGTCGCTGGTCGACGTGATGGCGAGCACGCCGGGTATTTCGGTGCAGAATTATGACAGCGAGCGCTATTCGTTCAATTCGCGCGGGTTCAGCGTCAGCAACTACATGTATGACGGCATCCCCACGAGTTTCGACACGGGTTACGCCGCAGGGGAGTCAGCGCTGGACCCCATCATCTACGACCGTGTCGAAGTGGTGCGCGGAGCGACCGGTTTGCTGACTGGCGCGGGCAACCCGTCCGCATCGATCAACCTGGTGCGCAAGCACGCTACCAGCCGCGAGTTCAAGGCGGACATGAGCGTAAGCGCCGGGAACTGGGACACCTACCGCGGCACCGTGGACCTGTCCACGCCGCTCAACTCTGCCGGCAGCGTGCGTGGACGCATCGTCTCGGCCTATCAGGACAATCATTCGTACCTGGACGGTTACCAGAACCGCAAGAAGATCTTCTACGGCGTGGTGGACGCCGACATCACGTCCCGCACGACGCTGAGCGTGGGCTTCAACTATCAGGACAACGATCCGAAGCGCAGCAGCTGGGGCGGCTTCCCGCTCTGGTATGCGGACGGCGGGCGCACCGACTGGAGTCGATCGCTGAATACGGGCGCGGATTGGACGTCGTGGGGCAGCACGACGCAGGGGGCCTTCGCCAGCCTGGAGCACCGCTTCGACAACGGCTGGACAGTCAATGCGGTGGGATCGCAGTCCAAGAACGAAATGGACGCCAAGCTCCTTTATCTCTATGGCTGGCCCGACCGCAATACCGGCCTGGGCATGAACGCATCGCCCAGCTGGTATCTTGGCGAGCGCAAGCAGAATAGCCTGGACGTCAAGGCGTCCGGTCCGTTCACGCTGTTCGGCCGCCGCCACGAAGCCGTGGTGGGAGCCAGCTTCAACCGCCAGCACGGCGATTTCGACTATCGTTCGGCCTTGTCAAGCGCAGCCGTGGGCAACTTCCTGGACTGGGACGGCTCGTATCCGGAACCGGAATGGAGCGGCGATTCGGTCACCGCCAACCGCTATACCACCAAGCAGACTGGCTGGTATGGCGCTTTGCGGCTGAACCTCGCCGATCCGCTCAAGCTCATCGTGGGCGGACGCTACAGCACCTGGGAGACGGATTCGGTCGGCTTTGGGGGCGGCAGCCCCCAAGCTTTCAAGAAGAACGAATTCACGCCCTATGCCGGGCTGCTCTACGACATCAACGATACCTATACCGCCTACGTCAGCTACACCGGAATCTTCAATCCGCAGAGCTACCAGGACCGCAGCGGCAGCTGGCTCGATCCGCTCGAGGGCAAGGCTTACGAGGCCGGCATCAAGGGGGAATTCCTGGAGGGCAAGCTGAACGCCAGCGCCGCAGTGTTCCAGATCGAGCAGGACAATGTGGCCCAGGTCGATCCAGGCTACATGGTGCCTGGCACCATCAACCAGGCCTATACCGCCGCGCAGGGCACGCGCAGCCGGGGTTTCGACCTGGAAGTCTCGGGTGAGGTGATGCCGGGCTGGAACCTGGCCGCAGGCTGGTCGCACTGGACCGCGAGCGACGGCGAGGGCAACGCCATACAGACCGATCAGCCGCGCAGCCTGGTGCGCGTGTTCACAACCTATCAGTTGCCCGGCGATTGGAACCGGCTGACGGTCGGCGGCGGCGTCAACTGGCAGAGCCACGTGTACACCATGGCCACCGGACCCAACGGCGAAGAGCGCGTGGGTCAGAGCAGCTACGCGATCACCAATCTGATGGCTCGCTATCGCTTCAATCGCAACCTGAGCGCCCAGCTCAATGTGAACAACCTGTTCGACCGCAAGTACTACAGCCAGATCGGGTTTTACAGCCAGGGGGCGTGGGGCGCGGGCCGCAGCGCCATGCTGACGATGCGCTATCAGTACTGAGGCGCCGGTAGCCGGGGCGGGGGCGCCGCGCGCCTACCGCTCCTGCTCCAGCGTCGTCTTCATCCGCACCATGCTTTCCTGGCTGACCGTGATGACGCCGCTGGCCGGCTGGTCGATGTCCAGTATGAAGGTCAGCACCAGGGAAATGAGCATGGCGAACAGCCCGGTCGAGATCAAGCGCCTGCGCTTGTGCAGCCCGGTGCCGTAGGCGATGAACCCCATGGCGCCGCCGGTGACGATGAAGAGCAGGTAGAAGACGGGCTCGGGTACGTGGTTTTCCAGCGCGACGCGGCGCTTCTCGTTGACCTGCGCCATCTCGTTGATGGCCTGGATGAACATGATGGTGGAAATCGAAGGCGGATTTTCCAGGACGCTTGCCGCGGTGCTCCGGATCTGGCGCTCGATGCGCCGTGATGTCGCGCCGGCCGTCGCCAGGCGCTCCTTGTCGTTGTCGGCGTCGCTGAACTCCAGCGCCGTCGTGGTGTAGTCCAGCAACAGCTTCGCGATGGGTTCGCGGGCGGCGGGAGGCAGCAGCTGCGAACGCCAATAGGCGTTGCCGATGGCGTTGGCCTCTTCCAGCACCAGGTTCTTGCGCGTCTCGAAACGCGTTACCGACATCGCGAAAGTAAAGCCCAGCAGCAGCGCCAGCAGGCCCAGCAAGGCAGTCTGGAGCGCGCCGATGTGGGTCTTGGCGGCGTCGTCGGAGGCCCGGCGGTGCTTGCGCCCCAACCGGAAGCCCAGCTCGATGATGGCCAGGCAAGCGATGACGCAGATGAAAAACACGTAGGTTTCATCAATTTCGCGCAGCACGTTGGTTTCCGGTGGTTATTTTGGGGATAAAGCGTATGCCGAGAGGAACGGTGCGGGCAAGGGGCGAATAACCCGCAGCCGGGCGTCGTTGCCAGGTTTTTGAAAACCGTCCTGGAGTAAGGTGTCGCTTCCCTTGTAAGCGACACCGCACGGAGCAGAAATTGAAATACCGCAAACTCGGCCGTACCGACCTGGATGTCAGTCTGATCGGACTGGGCACCATGACCTGGGGCGAGCAGAACACCGAAGCCGAGGCGCACCAGCAGCTGGACTACGCCCTGGAGCGTGGCATCAATCTGGTTGACGTCGCCGAGATGTATCCGGTGCCTCCCAAACCCGAAACGCAAGGCCTGACCGAGACCTATATCGGCACCTGGCTGGCGCGCAGCAAGCGCCGCCAGGACATCGTGCTGGCCAGCAAGGTTGCGGGCCCGGTGCGCGACGCCAAGCGCCCCGGCCACATCCGCGACGGCAAGACCCATCTGGACCGCAAGAATCTGACCGCGGCCCTGGACGCCAGCCTGAAGCGCCTGCAGACGGATTACCTGGATCTGTACCAGCTGCACTGGCCCGACCGTACCACCGCCACCTTCGGCAAGCTGTCCTATCCCTGGGTCCAGGATGACTACACCGTGCCGATCGAGGAAACGCTGGAGGTGCTGCAGGACTTCGTGCGCGCCGGCAAGGTGCGCCACATTGGCGTGTCCAATGAAACGCCCTGGGGCGTGGGGCAGTTCCTGCGCCATGCCGAGAACAAGGGCCTGCCGCGCATCGCGACCATCCAGAACGCCTACAGCCTGCTGAACCGCGTCTACGAGATTGGCTTGTCGGAATACTCGCACCACGAAGGCGTGGGCCTGCTGGCCTATTCGCCGCTGGCCATGGGCATGCTTTGCGGCAAGTACCTGGACGGCGCGCGCCCGGCCGGCGCCCGCCTGACGCTGTACACGCGCTTCACCCGCTACAGCAACGAGCAGGCCGAGGCCGCCACCCGCGCCTACGTCGAACTGGCGCGCGCGCATGGCATTTCGCCGACCCACCTGGCCCTGGCCTGGGTCAACCAACGCCCCTTCGTCACCAGCAACCTGATCGGCGCCACGACGCTGGAACAGCTGAAGGAAAACATCGGCAGCGTGGACGTGATCCTGTCGGCGGAGGTGTTGGAGGCGATCGACAAGATCCACGCCCGCCAGCCGAATCCGGCGCCGTGACGGGCTGACCGCCCCGTCCGGGATGGTGGCCGGGACCCATGATGCTCCTCGGGGCGTCATGGGTTTTTTCATGGAAAATTGCGCCGATCCGGCCCCGGATACATTTTTTTTCGCGGCGAATGTCGATTTCGCCTGGCGCGGTTCGTCGTGTGGATGGAGCATGCAAGTTCCACCATCCACACAAGGAGACCGAGATGCGATTCATGGTTCAAGTCAGGGCCACCGCCGATAGCGAAGCAGCGGTGATGCCTACTCAGCAGTTGTTGGCGGACATGGGGCGGTTCAATGAAGAACTGGTCAAGGCGGGCGTGATGCTGGCGGGCGACGGCCTGAAACCGAGTTCCGAGGGCGCGCGGGTACATTTTTCCGGCAGCAGCCGGCAAGTGATAGACGGCCCCTTCGCGGAAACCAAGGAGTTGATCGCCGGCTACTGGCTCTGGGAGTGCGCCTCCCTGGAAGAGGCGATCGAATGGGTCAAGCGCTGTCCCAATCCAATGCCGGGCCCGTCCGATATCGAAATCCGTCCGCTGTACGAGGCCGATGACTTCGGCGAGGAATTCACGCCGGAACTGCGCGCCCAGGAGGAACGCCTGCGCGATCAGCTGGAGAAGGGGGCGAAGCAATGATCTGGCTGACGCCTCAAGTTCCAGGCGTCGTTACCTCCCACAAACGATCCGGCGCGAAGTCGTTCTGCTCCCCCTTCTTGGCATAGCCCAGCGGATTCGCCACGATGCGGCAGCCATCCTTCACGTAGTCCTGCGGACAGTGAAGATGGCCGTGCATCCAGACGTCGGCCAGGGGCAGCAGGGCGTCCAGCGCGTTGCAGAAGCCAGCCGTGCCCGGGGTGACGCCGTAGCGCGGATCCGCGCTCGCCAGCGTGGGGGCAAAGTGGGTGATGGCCACGGTCGGACCGTCGTGGGGCACGCGCAGGGCGTCTTGCAGCCATTGCTGGCAGAGCAGCCCCTGTTCCCGCATTTGCTCGGCCATGAAGGGCGCGCCGTTGCGGCGCATCTCGGCCTTTTCCAGATAGAAGTCCGCCGCGCGGAAAGCCTTCTCGCGCTTCTTCAGGGCTGCGCCCACCGTGTCGCCGGGGGCGGCCAGCGCGTCGAAATCCGTCCATAGCGTGGTGCCGATGAAGCGCACTCCATTGATCACCAGTGTCTCGCGTTCCAGCCAGTGGATGCCGAGTTCCTCGCAAAGCCCGCGCAGCCGCTCGTGGGTTTCGTCGAAATCCACGTTGTCGTATTCATGGTTGCCCGGCACGTACACCACGGGCGTGGGCCAGCCCTTGCTCGGCGCGTAGCTGCCCAGGCCAAAGTCGGTCCCGGTCATGAGCGAGCCGCGGCGGTAGGAGCCTATGTCTCCGGCCAGCACCAGCAGATCGGCGCCGGGCGCGGGCCGCGCCAGGAAGTCCGGGTCGGTTTCAAGGTGCAAGTCTGAGAGCAGTTGGATCTTCATAGCCGCCATCTTAGGCCACCGGCGGCGGGGCCGCCGCTGCAGGGGGGCATTGTTCCATGCGACACTTTCCGGGTTTACCCAGTCACACAGGAGGATTTCCATGCGTATCGCCATCATGACCGCCGCTGCGGCCCTTGCGCTGGCCGCAAGCGCGCAGGCGCAGCCGCTTGATTGCGGCAACGCGGCCACGCAGACGGACATGAGCCTGTGCGCCGACCAGGCGTACCGCAAGTCCGACGCCGATCTGAACGCAGCCTACAAGGAAGTGGGCGCACGCCTGAAGAACGACCGGGACGCGACCACGCAATTGCATGCTGCCCAGAAGGCCTGGCTGTTCTTCCGCGACGCGGAGTGCGCCTTCGCGTCGGCCGGCACGTCCGGCGGCAGCGCCTATCCCATGGCGCTGAGCATGTGCCTGGACAAGCTGACGCAGGCGCGCACCAAGGAACTGCGGGCCTACCTGAAGTGCGAGGAAGGCGACATGAGCTGCCCGGTGCCGGGCAAGCAGTAAGCCGCCGCATGACGATCAACGAGATGAGCCTGAGCAATCCGGGCCTGATCGCGGACGAGCAGGGCGTGGCACGCTGCTTCTGGCAGCCGTCCATGCCCGATTATCACGACCACGAATGGGGCATGCCGGTGGCGGACGACCGCCGCCTGTACGAGAAGATCTGCCTGGAAGGCTTTCAGGCCGGCATGGCCTGGATCACGATCCTGCGCAAGCGCGAAGCGTTCCGCGCGGCCTTCGACGACTTCGATTTTGACCGGGTGGCGCGCTACACGGAGCGCGACGTCGAGCGCCTGATGGGCGACGCTGGCATCGTGCGCAACCGCAGCAAGATCCTGTCCGCCATCAACAACGCCAAGCGCGCGCGCGCCCTGGCCGACGAAACCGGTTCGCTGTCGGCCTGGCTCTGGAGCCATGAACCAGGAGAGCACGACAGGCCCGCGACGGTGGACTTGGACTACTGGAATGGCAACCCGACCTCGCCGGCGTCGGCGGCGCTGTCGCGCGACCTGAAGAAACGCGGCTGGACCTTCGTGGGCCCGACGACCATGTATGCCTTCATGCAGGCGGTGGGCATGGTCAACGACCATATGAGCGGGTGCGTCTGCCGCCAGGCAGTCGAGACGGCGCGCGCGGGCTTCAGGCGGCCCAGGTAGGCCGCGGCGGGGACGCCGATAAAAAACATTGAGTTGGTTGCGTTTCGCAAGTATATTGGTTGCGAATCGCAACTTTAAAGGCGCGCCATGGATCTGATCGATACCCCCATCCAATCCCGCGACCAGACCATCCGTGATCTGCGGGAGTTTTCCCGCAAGCTGGTGCGCGAACTGGGCTTCATGCGCAGTTCGCTGGCAGGCAGCGAACTGGCGCCATCCGCGGTTCACGCCATCATCGAGATCGGGCTGCAGCCGGGCATACCGGCGCGTGACCTGGCGGCCATACTCAGGCTGGACAAGTCCAATACCAGTCGCCAGGTCGCCAAACTGGAATCCGTCGGGCTGCTGACGCGCGAGACCGACAGCGAAGACGCCCGTTCCTCGCGGCTGTACCTGAGCGAGGCGGGGAGCAAACTGCGCGCCCAGATCGACCAGTTCGCCACGGACCAGGTGTCGCGTGCCTTGCGGCAGCTGGCGCCGGCCGACCAGCAGTCGCTGATCCGCTTCCTCTCGCTCTATGCCGACGCCTTGTCGCACGAGAACCCCAACACCGCGCCTGCCGCCGCCAGCGGCATCGCAGACCAGATCCACGCCGGCTACCTGCCCGGCTGCATCGGCGACGTGGCCAGCCTGCATGCGCGCTATTACGCGCAGGCCTCGGGATTCGGCGTGTACTTCGAACGCAAGGTGGCGACTCAGCTGGCCGAATTCGCCGAAGGCCTGCCCGCCGCCGGCAAGAACATCTGGCTGTACGTGGACAACGGCAGGACGCTGGCTTCCATCGTCATCGATGGCGATCTGGCCAAGCGCCAGGCGCACCTGCGCTGGTTCATCGTCGACGAGTCGCTGCGCGGCATGGGCGTGGGCCGCATGCTGCTGGAGCGGGCCATGGCCTTTGCCGACGCGAACTACGAAGAAACGTACTTGTGGACCTTCAAGGGGCTGGATGCCGCCAGGCATCTCTACGAGGCCGCGGGCTTCACGCTGGCCGAGGAATCCGAAGGCAGGCAGTGGGGCAGCGTGGTGGTCGAGCAGCGCTTCGTGCGCCTCAGATCACGCTGATGCGCAGTTCGGCCAGTAGCGCCGCCGCCTGAGTCTTGGATATGGTGGCGCCGGCCAGGCGCGCGGCCGAGTTCAGGTCCAGGCCGCCGAGGTCGGCTTCGCGCAGGTCAGCGCCTTCGAAACGTACGTTTTTCAGGATGGCGTTGCGCAGGCTGCCGCCATGGAACACGGTGTCGCGGAAATCGCTACCGGTCAGGTCGGCATCGGAGAAGTCCAGCTGCAGCACGTCGCTCTTGCGAAACGACAGGCCGCGCAGCAGCGCGCCGACCAGCAGGCATTCCTGCAGGGACCAGCCCAGGCAGGCGATGCCATCGAAATCGCTGCCGGTGAGCTTGCAGCCCTGGAAACGGGCCGCAGCCAGCCGCGCGCGACGCCAGTTGGCATTGTTGAGGTCGCAGTTTTCGAAGACTGCGTCGCTGGCGTCGCACGAGGCGAAGTTGACCTGGCCGCCGCGGCAGCGCAGCCAGGCAGAGTCCGCCAGGTTGGCGCCCTGGAAGGAGGCTCCCGCGATTGCGCAGGCCGTCAGTTGCACGCCGCGCAAATCCAGGCGCGAGAAATCCGCGTCCTGGAAGTCGCAGTCCTGGAATGACAGCGGGCGCCCGGCGGACTGTTCCATCAAGGCCTGCATCATCTTGCGGTCCACTTCCTGGCCCGCCACTATCCCGCTTGCTGCTTGCGTCATGCCGCGCATTCCTGCCTGAATTTCTACAAAAGACGGAAAGCCTACTGGAAAATCTCGCTCTCCACGCAGAAGGCAACCAGTTCTTGGTCTGTGCGGACGTTGAGCTTGCGCATGGCCGAGATTTTCTGGCCGCTGACCGTCTTGACGCTGCGCTTGAGCGCCTCGGCCACCTGCATCATGGATTCGCCGCGGATGAAATGGCGCAGCACTTCGAATTCCTTGGGCGACAGGCTGTTGATGCGTTCGCCGATGAACTTGCTGCGCTCATCGGCCGCGCCGTCGCGCTGGAAGCCGGGCGGATAGTACTTGCGGCCGGCATGCAGCGTTTCCAGCGCAGTCATGATTTCGCTGAGATTGTCGCGCTTGAGCACCACGGCGGCCACGCCGGCATCGTAGAGCGCCGAGATGATCATGGAATTCGACACCATGGTCAGCACCACGATCTGGACCTGCGGGTAATGCCGCGTCAGGTATTTGACCAGGCGGATGCCATCGCCGTAGGTGTCGTCGCCGGGCATGGAATAGTCGGTGATCACCACGTGTGGCGTGTCGCGTTGCAGATGCTGGATCAGCGCGGTTGGTCCGGGCAGGGTGGCCGTGACCTCGAAATTGAGGTCTTTTTCCAGCAGGTCGCGCATCCCCATCAAGACCAGGGGATGGTCGTCGACCAGGACGATTTGGAGTCTTTCCATGCGGGGAGTGCCTTCAGGCGAGCCCTGGGTTCAAGCGGAGATAGGGGCGATCGGGCTCAAGGTTGAGATCGGAGGCAAACCGATAGCGTAGTGGTTTTTACGAAGCTGCGCGCCCCGCGCCGATGCACGGGGCGGGGCGGTCCAGGGGGGACGGGCGCCAGGCGCGTCAGGCAGCCGCTTCGGCCTGCATGCGGCCCAGGATGAAGCCGTCGACCGCGCTGGTGCGGCCGCGCCAGAGCGTGGGCTGTCCGGCGATGGGGGTGCCATCGGCCGTGAAGAACAGGGCATCGGCGAGATGGATGTAGTTCGGCAGCGGATCCGCTGGCTGCGGCACGCGGAAAACGTCGCCTAATTCCGCCAGGGAGGCATGCACGGCCTTGCGGGTGGCTTCGTCCACCGTGTTCAGGGATCCCGTGAAGCTGGCCGCGAAGCTGTCGAAGTAATCCGCGCCGGACACGATGGAGCCCGACACCAGCATGCCGCCCATTTGCAGGGTGACGCCGATGCTTTCGATCTGGCTGCCGTTGTTCACCAGATTGACCAGGAATTGCAGAAAGGCGTCGGCGTCGGGGGTGGCGCTGGCGACCAGGCTGGCGTTGGGAACAGTGCTCATGGCGTGATCTTCTGGAATATTTGGAAAGCAGCCAAGATACTCGAATCGCGGGCGAAATACACAAAATGGGATCGCCCGAAAAGCAGCCAAATCCGACCCCTATCCCCCAGCTTCGGGCGCTGGCATTTTTTCCAGGGCGCGCGCCAGCCTTCCGGCCGCCAGGCGCAGGCGATCCTGCAGCGCCGCAGGCGCCAGAACTTCGAATTCCACGTCCAGCGCCATCAGCCAGTACACCAGCGCGTCCAGCGAAGGCACGGCGCATTGCAGCAGGCAGCGCGTTTCGTCCAGGGGCTCGATCTGGCCGACGCCCGACGGGATCCGCGCGGCCATGACGGCGCGCGGCGCGTGCAGCACCACGCGCGCAGGTTCCGGATGTGGCGCCACTTTCACCGAACGCGATACGTAGGCGCGCAGGTCGCCGCCTTCGGGAGGAGGCCGCGGCGCGAAGTGCGCGCCGACTTGCGGGTCGCCCGCGATGCGGTCAATGCGGAAGGTGCGCCAGTCGTCGCGCGCAGGGTCCCAGGCCACCAGATACCAGCGATACCCGGTATGCGCCAGTCCTTGCGGTTCGACCAACCGGGTGCTGGCCCGGCCCTTGCCGTCCGCATAATCGAAACCGACCCGCAGTTGGTCGCGGCAGGCGGCCGCCAGCGTGGCCAGCAGGGTGGCATCGACCGCGGCGCCCTCGCGCGGTATCGGCACGATGGCCGAGCGCAAGGCGTCGACCCGGCGGCGCAGGCGCTGCGGCATGGCCTGCTCCAGCTTCACCAGGGCGCGCAGCGCGGTTTCCTCTATGCCGCCCACCGTGCCGGTGGCCGCCGTGCGCAGGGTGAGTGCCACGGCCAGGGCTTCATCGTCGTCCAGCAGCAGGGGCGGGAGGGCCTGCCCCGCGCGAAAGGCGTAGCCGCCGGCCACGCCGCTGCTGGCATGGATGGGATAGCCCAGTTCTCGCAGCTTGTCGATGTCGCGCCGCAGCGTGCGGAGGTGGATGGCCAGCGTCGCGGCCAGCTCGGTCCCAGCCCAGTGGCGGCGGGTCTGCAGCAGCGACAGCAGACGCAGGAGGCGGTTGCTGGAAGTAAGCATGGCAGCACGATAGTGTGTATTGAGGGCGGAATCTGTCCTCAATGGATTCTACAGTGGCACCCGTAGTCAGCGGCACGGGCCGCGACGCTTATCCCTTGATTGAATTGGAGATTTGTTCATGTCTATCGTCTTTTACTGGCACCCCATGTCCAACGCGACCCCGGTGGCCTGCGCGCTTGCCGAACTGGCCGTGCCGCACGAGCGCGTCAAGGTGGACATCAGGACCGGCGAACAGCACCGCCCCGAATTCCTGGCCCTGAACCCCAACGGCAAGGTTCCCACCCTGACGGTGGACGGGGCGCCTTTGTTTGAGACCCTGGCGATACAGCTATGGCTGGGAGAGCGCTATGGCGTCGAGCGCGGCCTGTGGCCCGCCGCCGGCACGCCGGAACGCCTGCTGGCGATGTCGTGGTGCGCCTGGTCCTATGTCAGCTACGGCGCGACGGTGATGCGCCTGTATCTCGCCACGCAGGGCGAGGGTGCGGCCGGCGGCGCCGAGGCGGAACGCGTCCTGCAAGACGTGGATGGATTGCTGGCCGTGCTGGACGGCCACTTGTCGCGGCAGCCCTGGATGCTGGGTGCGGCCTATTCGCTGGCCGACTTGGTGGTGGGGGCGGTGGTCGGCTATAGCGCCTATCTGGGCGCCAGGGTGGCCTCGCATTCGCATGTGCAGGCATGGCTGGGCCGGGTCCAGGCCCGGCCCGCCATGCAGATCGACGCGTAGCGTCAGCTGACAAGCGCCGCGGCCTACCAGCCCCAGCAGGTGCCGGCCGCGGGCTTGCCGCAGTTGCGGTAGTTCACGGCGAACCACAGCTTGCCAGCGCCCCGCGGGCTGCCGTCGGCCTTGGCGTCGTTGCGCGGCAATTCTTCCAGGGTGTCGCGCGCCTTCTTGGTGGGCGAGCCGCTGGCGGCGTCGGGCACCAGGACGATGCGTCCCAGGCCGGCGGCATCGCGGTCGTCGAAGACGATGTCGCTGTCCTTCAATGCGGCCATCTTCAGGGAGGCGTCGCGCACCGCGGCAGCATAGCTGTCGTTCGCGCCGGCCGGGACCAGGCTTTTGTCCAGAGTGCTGGCAGCGAGGATCTGCGCGGGTGCGGCGGGCGCCACCGTCTTGTACTGGTCCAGGCCCGGCAGTTGGCCGCCGGCGGCCTGGCGGCGCAGCCAGTCGCCCCACAGGAACTCGGCGAATTCCGGCAGATTGCCGTTGCTGTAGGCGATGTCGCGGGTGAAGTACACCAGCGAGCGGTAGCGGTCCTCTTGCATGCCGCCGGCCTCCTGGGCGCTGGCCAGCCCCAGGCGGGCGGGCAGTTGATCCACGGTGATAGGCTGGTTCTGGCCGTCGCGCAGCCAGGCGCGGCGTTCATCGACCATGCGCTGCCAGAATGCGGCGGCGTTGGGCAGGCTGCTGTAGTTGGCGTCCACCTTGACCCAGACCGGCAACTTGGGGCCGCCATCGGCGATCTCGCGCAGCGACGAAAAGGTATGGTGGCCGTCGGTCAGATACAGATTGCCGTCCCAGCCGACCACTACCGTCTTGAGGTTGGCCGCATTGGTGCCGGGGGCGTTCTTGCAGGTATAGGTGGCAGGCTGGTCGAGGCGCGCGGCGCGCGCCTCGGCGATGCTCTGGAATTCCTGCGCGCGCTCGGAGCCGCCCATGTCTTCGCAGTAGTCATCGAACTTCTTGCCGACGGTGCGGTTGAGGTAGTCCAGCTGCTGCTCGGGCTTGGCGGCCCAGGTCGGGCGCGCGAAGTCGCCCTGCCAGCGGCCCAGCTTGTAGTAGATCTGGTCGTAGCCGATCGCGGACTGGGTCGCATGCAGCTCCTCGATGCGGACCTGGATGACGTCGCCCGGCTTGGCCTCCAGGTAAGCGGTGTTGCGTGGCGGCGGGGTTTCCTCGACGGGAGGCGGCGCGACAGCGACGGGTTCGTCGTCAGGATCGTCGCCGCCGCCGTTGCAGGCCGCCAGGGCCAGCGGCAGCAAGGCCGCGGCCAGGGCGTGCAACAGGCGTTGCCGGTTGGTAAGGAAAGCGCGGCGCGCAGGGGGGGAGGTAGGGGGCATGGTCCGTTTCAGGATCTGGTTTCAAAGATAGCCGATCATGAGGGACGCGTGTTTCCTGAAGATTGCACGGCGGCAGGCTGCCATGCATGCAGCCTGTCCATGAGGCCGCGCACGACGGTGGCCTGATCGTGGATCCGGGCGGCAGCGGCGGCGGACAGGCCCGCGGCAAGCTCTTCTTCCAGCGCTTCGAAGTGCGAGGCCGGCGCCCGCATCTGCAAGGCCAGCAGCGCGCCCTGTATACGGTGCAGCATCTGGGCCGTCGCCACGGCGTCGGGTTTTTCGGCGGCCTGTTCCAGCGCGTCGAGATCCTGGGTCATGGTGTCCCGGATCAATTGGCGATGGTCGGGCGCAAGCGCGGCGTACACCGCGAGCGTGCCAGCGGCAGGGCCGGCGGGAGCATGGGGGAACGATTTGTGCATGAGAGCCTCCTAGACGTACATGCGGATGACGTCAGGCTCGCAGGCGATATTAAAAAAAAACCGTATCAGGAGGCTGGGAATCAGACGGATTCGCCATAGGCGGAGGCGGCCCCGCAGCCGCTCCGCCGCCTTGATTAGAACGTGTGGCGCACGCCGATGCCGGCGGCCGTGCTCTTCAGGCCGTCGATGAAGGCGTAGTCCTTGCCGTACGAACCGTAGGCGTACAGGTTGGTGCGCTTGGACAGGTCGTAGGTGTAGCCCACGCTCCAGACGTTCATGTTGGCGTCGCCGCCGGTCAGCTTGTCGCTGTTCGGCGATACGTGCTGCCACGACGCGAACAGGCTGCCAGTGCCGCCCAGGGGCATGGTGGCGCCCAGCATGTAGGCGTTGGCCTTGAAGCCGTCGACGAAACGGTTGGTGCCGAATTCGTCACTGAAGGGCGTGCCGGCGGGCAGGTCCTGGCCGACGAACCAGCCGTCGGTAGTGCGGCCGTAGGCAGCGGCGAGCTTCACCACTTCCAGGTCGTAGGACAGGCCCAACGCGTATTGGCGCGGCGTGGCGTCATGGTCGATAGCGCCGCGGTTGGAGCCGTTCAACTGGTCATAGGTCAGCGTGACGTTCACCGGACCCTGCACGTAGCGCAAGCCGGCAGTGATGCCGCGGGTGTTGTCGGCGGTGCGAAAACCCGTCTGGTCCGCGACCGTATCGTCCGCATTGAACGAGTAGCCGACGCCGAACTCGAAGCCGCTCATGGACGGCGACTTGTACATGACCATGTTGTCCCAGCGCATGGTGTTGGCGGCGCTGAATCCCAGGCCCATGTTGGACTGGGTGTAGCTGGTGTAGAAGGGGTCGATGTCGGCGAGGTAGTTCGAGCCCACCGTGGCCTGACGGCCGAACTCCAGCGTGCCCCAGGCGTCGTTGGCCAGGCCGATGGTGGCTTGGCGGCCGAACAGGCGGCCGGATTGTCCGCGCTGGCCATTGGCCGAGTCGAAGCCGCTTTCCAGCTTGAACACGGCGCGCAGGCCGTCGCCCAGGTCCTCGGCGCCGCGCAGGCCCCAGCGGGAGCCGGCCTGGATGCCGTTGATCATGCCTATCTTGCTACCGTCGTATCCATCGCCTTTGATCTTGTTGTAGCCGATGCCGGTGTCGATGACACCATAGAGAGTTACCGACGATTCTGCCTGAGCGACGCCTGCAAAAGTAGTGAACATTGCGGCTGCGAGCAGCGTCTTTTTCATCCTTGGGGACTCCTGTAGAGGGGGTGGAAAAAACAAAAGGGAACAGCACGCGAGCATGTAGCCCAGCGCTGTTCCCAACCCTCATTGTAGGATACCGGCCGCGGTGCGCCTGCTCAGCCCTTGCGGCGCGCGCGCTTTTCCTCGCGCACGAAGATGAATGCGCCGATCAGCACCATGGCCGCCAGGGCGTACCAGGTGATGGCGTAGCCGAGGTGGTTGTTGGGGAAGTTCAGCACGGTCAGGCCGCCGACCGGCGCAGTGCGTCCGCTGGCGTCCTTGCCCGTCGCGTCGGCGTCGATGAAGTAGGGCGCCACGTCGGTCAGCCCGCGCGCCGCAGCGATGGCGGGCAGGTCGCGCGAGTACCAGAGGTTGGTCGCCGGATCATTGTTGCGCAGGAATCCATGGCCAGGCTCGCCCATGCGCAGCAGGCCCGTGATGGTGGCCTGTTCGGGCGCCGACTGGATGGCGGACTTGCTCTTGCGCCATACCGGCAGCACGAAGCCGCGGTTGACCAGCACCGTACCGCCCTCGGGCAACTGCAGCGGGGTCATGACCCAGTAGCCGCTGCCCAGTTCGGTTGCGGCCTGCACCAGGGTCTGGCGGTCGTACAGGTAGGTGCCCGTGGCCGTGACGCGGCGATATTCGGCGTTGTCGGAGGTCAGAGCGGGCCATTCGGCCTGTGCTGGAGCCGGCGTGGGCGCCGCATGGGCGCGCTGTTCGACCTGCGCGATCAGGGTGCGTTTCCAGGCCAGCCGTTGCACCTGCCAGGTGCCCAGGGCGCAAAGGCCCGAGAAAACGGCGACAGCAAGCACCCCCAGGATGACCAGGGTGATTTTGCTGCGCGGATTGCGGGAGGTGGTGTCGCGGGAAGTAGAGTCGTTTACTGCGGCCATCAGGGCATTTTCCGCATGTCATGGGTAGACATGGGCATCATATTGGAGTCGAGGTGATACATGATCCAGATGGATCCGCTGAGCGTGATTACGACCAGCACCAGCGTGAATATTAACGCCAACATGTTCCAGCCGCTTTCGGACTTGGTGTCCATGTGCAGGAAGTAGATGATGTGGACCACGATCTGCACCACGGCGAATGCCAGGATGACCAGCGCGGTGGTGCGGGATTCGGCGAAGACGCTGCCCATGACCAGCCAGAACGGGATGGCTGTCAGGATCGCTGCCAGCACGAAGCCGGTCATGTAGCTCTTGAAAGTGCCGTGGGCGGCGCCGTCATCGTCGTCGTGGTGGTCGTGGCCGCCGTGGCCATGGTTGGCCGGATGATCCAGGTGCGCGGTCATGGCAGCACTCCCATCAGGTACACGAAGGTGAACACGCCTACCCAGATAAGGTCCAGGAAGTGCCAGAACATGGACAGGCACATCAGGCGGCGGCGGTTTTCGGGAATCAGCCCATGCATCTGGACCTGGATCATCATCGTCACCAGCCACACGATGCCGAAGGTGACGTGCAGCCCATGGGTGCCGACCAGCGTGAAGAAGGACGACAGGAAGGCGCTGCGCTGAGGGCCGGCTCCCTGGTGGATCAGGTGCGTGAATTCGTACAGTTCCAGCGACAGGAAGCCCAGCCCCAGGATGCCGGTCACCGCCAGCCACAGCTGGGTGGCGCCGACCCGGTTGCGCCGCATCTCCAGCATCGCGAAGCCGTAGGTGATGGACGACAGCAGCAGCAGCGCGGTGTTCACCGCCACCAGCGGCAGGTCGAACAGATCGGCGCCGGACGGGCCTGCCGCGTAGTTGCGGCCCAGCACGCCGTAGGTGGCGAACAGGCAGGCGAAGATGAGACAGTCGCTCATCAGGTAGACCCAGAACCCCAGCAGGGTGCCGTTCTTGGGATGGTGTTCGCCCGGGACGTGGAACATGGGCTCCGCGGGCGGCGCGGCGCCGCCGGGCAGGTTGGGGGCCAGGGTATCAGACATTTTTCGCTAGCAACCTTGTGCGGGCGTCTTCCGCGAGCACGACCTCTTCGGCCGGCACGTAGTAGTCGCGCTTGTAGTTGAAGGTATGAACGATGGACACCAGGATCAACGCCGCGAACGACAGCACGGCCAGCGGCCACATATGCCAGATCAGCGCGAAGCCCATCACCACGCTGATCCCCGCCAGCACGATGCCCGCCCAGGTGTTCTTAGGCATGTGGATGGGGATGAAGCCCTGCTGCGGCCGCAGATAGCCGTGCTGCTTCATCTGCCACCAGGCGTCCTGGTCATGCACGCGCGGCGTGAAGGCGAAGTTGTAGTTGGGCGGCGGCGACGAGGTCGACCATTCCAGCGTGCGCGCATCCCAGGGGTCGCCGGTGGTGTCGCGCAACGATTCGCGGCGGCGGTAACTCACCACCAACTGGATCAGGAAGCTGGCGATGCCGCAGGCGATCAGCAGCGCGCCGAAGGCCGCCACCTGGAACCAGATCTGCAGCGACATGTCCTCGAAGTGGTTCACCCGGCGTGTCACGCCCATCAGCCCCAGCACGTACAGCGGCATGAAGGCGACGTAGAAGCCCACCAGCCAGAACCAGAACGAGCACTTGCCCCAGAACGGATCGAGCTTGTAGCCGAAGGCCTTCGGAAACCAGTACGTGATGCCGGCCATCAATCCGAAGAGCACGCCGCCGATGATCACGTTGTGGAAGTGCGCGATCAGGAACAGGCTGTTGTGCAGCACGAAGTCAGCGGGCGGCACGGCCAGCAGCACGCCCGTCATGCCGCCGATCACGAAGGTCACCATGAAGCCCATGGTCCACAGCATGGGGACCTCGAAGCGGATGCGGCCGTGGTACATGGTGAACAGCCAGTTGAAGATCTTGGCGCCTGTCGGGATCGAGATGATCATGGTGGTGATCCCGAAGAACGAGTTCACGCTGGCGCCCGACCCCATGGTGAAGAAATGGTGCAGCCACACCAGGTACGACAGCACCGTGATCACGACCGTGGCGTAGACCATGGACGCGTAGCCGAAGAGGCGTTTGCGGCAGAAGGTGGATACCACTTCGGAGAAGATGCCGAACGCGGGCAGGATCAGGATGTAGACCTCGGGGTGGCCCCAGATCCAGATCAGGTTCACGTACATCATGGCGTTGCCGCCGAAGTCCGCGGTGAAGAAGTTGGTGCCCACGTAGCGGTCCATGGACAGCAGCGCCAACACCGCCGTCAGCACTGGAAACGCGGCCACGATCAGCACGTTGGTGCACAGCGCGGTCCAGGTGAAGATGGGCATGCGCATCATCGTCATGCCCGGCGCGCGCATCTTGACGATGGTGACCAGCAGGTTCACGCCGGACAGCAGCGTGCCAACCCCCGCTATCTGCAAGGCCCATATGTAGTAGTCGACGCCCACGTCGGGACTCTGCATGATGCCCGACAAAGGCGGATACGCCAGCCAGCCGGTGCGCGCGAACTCGCCCACGAACAGCGACATCATGACCAGGATCACGCCGCCCGTGGTCATCCAGAAGCTGAAGTTGTTCAGGAAGGGAAAGGCCACATCGCGCGCGCCGATCTGCAAGGGCACGATGTAGTTCATCAGCCCCGTGACCAGCGGCATGGCCACGAAGAAGATCATGATCACGCCGTGCGCGGTGAAGATCTGGTCGTAGTGGTGCGGCGGCAGGTAGCCCGTCGAATCGCCGAAGGCCACCGCTTGCTGCAGGCGCATCATGATGGCGTCGGCGAAGCCGCGCAGCAGCATCACGATGCCCAGGATGACGTACATGATGCCGATCTTCTTGTGGTCGATGCTGGTGAACCACTCGCGCCACAGATAGCCCCATTTGCCGTAGTAGGTGATGGCGCCCAGCACCGCGATGCCGCCTATGGCCACGGCGATGAAGGTGGCGAGCAGGATCGGTTCATGGTAGGGAATGGCTTCCCAGGTCAACTTACCGAAGATCAGCTTGGTGAGGTCTGGTTGGTCAGGCATCTCGATTCCAGCAAAAAGACCGCAATTTCACGAAGCCCTTGCATCATCCGGATCGCCGTGCGCCAGCGATCCGATTACAGGACCAATCCTTCGGTGGCCGTGCACATCGCGCCCACGTATTTGCGCGGCGGCGTGCCAGTCAGTCCCAGGCGCTCCCGCGTTTCCGCGTCCAGGGTCGTGACGTTGAGCGCGCCGGGTATGCCCATGCCGCCCTGTGCGTCGATAGCCATTGCGTCGCGCATGCACATGCGGTTGGGTTCCACGCAGCGGTTGACGATCGCTTCGAACAGGCCGGGCGCACTGGAAGCGTAGAGCAGCACCGGATTGCGCTCGCTCGGCTGTTCAAGTTTCAGGTAGGCGTCGCGGCTGAGCGCGGCGTCGGATGCGCGCGCGCTCGCCACCCACTTGTCGAAGCCCTGCTGGTCTACCCCATGGAACTTGAAGCGCATGCCGGAGAAGCCCGAGCCGCTGTAGTTGGCGGAAATGCCTTCATATTCGCCGGGATGGTTGATCACGGCATGCAGCGTGGTCTGCATGCCGGGCATGGCATAGATCTGGCCTGCCAGCGCGGGCACGAAGAAGGAGTTCATCACCGTGGACGAGGTGATCCTGAACTGGATGGGACGGTCCACGGGGGCGGCCATCTCGTTCACCGCCGCGATGCCCTGTTCGGGATAGATGAACAGCCATTTCCAGTCCAGTGCCACGACTTCGACTACCAGCGGTTTGGTGCCGGCCGGCACTTCGCGGCCTTCGGACAGGCGCGCGAGCGGGCGGTAGGGATCCAGCTGGTGCGTGCTGACCCAGGTAAGCGCGCCCAGCGCGATGATGATAAGCAGCGGCGCCGCCCAGATCAGGAGCTCCAGCATGGTGGAGTGGTTCCAGTCGGGATCGTAGTGCGCTTCCTTGTTGCTTGCGCGATAGCGCCATGCGAACAGGAACGTCAGGAAGATCACAGGCACGATGATCAGCAGCATCAAGCCGGTGGAAATGATGATCAGGTTGCGCTGCTGCAAGGCTATGTCGCCCGAGGGCGAGAGCAGGACCGCATTGCATCCGGCGAGCAATGGCAGAGCGGCAATCAGGACCAATCCGCGGAACCTTGGGAAGGACGGCATGACCATACCCCGAAACGTAACCGTGGGAAGTAAACGCAACACTACGCTGGAAGCCGCGAAAAATCTAGGGTAAAAAGAACAAAAATGTGCAGGGCGGCGCGCGCGGTCCAGGGCTGCATCCCAATAGCGGAGCGGCTCTGCGCGATATGGACCGCAGGCGAGCAGGTGTGTTTCAGGATCGTAGGCCAGGCTGTTCCGAACCTCCTTTCAGCGAGCATTCACATGGCGACCACCACGCAATATCCCGGTCATGCCCCCTCAATCCCCGCGGCCGGCGGCGGCAGCCACGCCAAGGTGGCGCCGGGTGAAATCGCGGTGGGCGTGGTGGTGGGGCGCGCTTCCGAATACTTCGATTTCTTCGTCTTCGGCATCGCCTGCGTGCTGGTGTTTCCGCAGGTCTTTTTCCCCTTCGAACCGCGGCTGGAAGGCACCCTCTGGTCCTTCGTCATCTTTTCGTTCGCGTTCATCATGCGGCCCATCGGCACCGCGCTGTCGATGGCGGCGCAGAGGCGCTGGGGGCGCGCGACCAAACTCACCATTGCCCTGTTCCTGTTGGGAACCGCCACCGTGGGTATGGCGTTTCTGCCCGGCTACAACGTCATTGGCGCGCATGCGATCACGCTGCTGGCGGTGTTCCGTTGCCTGCAGGGGCTGGCGCTGGGCGGTTCATGGGATGGGCTGCCGTCGTTGCTGGCCCTGAATGCGCCGCCCAATCGCCGCGGCTGGTATTCGATGCTGGGCCAATTGGGCGCGCCTGTGGGCTTCATGGTGGCCAGCGCGTTGTTCCTGTTCCTGCATGTGACGTTGACCGAAGCCGATTTCCTGGAATGGGGCTGGCGCTATCCCTTCTTCGTCGCGTTCGCGATCAACGTGGTGGCGCTGTTCGCGCGGTTGCGGCTGGTCGTGACCGAGGAATACACGCAACTGCTGGAAGAGGGCGAACTTGAACCCATCAGCATCACGCAGATGGTGCGCGAGCAAGGCTACAACCTGTTCATCGGCGCGTTCGCGGCGCTGGCCAGTTATGCCTTGTTCCACTTGGTCACGGTGTTTCCGCTGTCGTGGATCGCGGTCAGCGCCACCCAGCAGATCCAGGATGTGCTGATCGTGCAGATCATAGGCGCGGTCCTGGGCATCCTGGGCACCATTGCGTCGGGCTGGCTGGCTGATCGCATCGGCCGGCGCACCACGCTGGGCCTATTGGCCATACTGATCGCCGTGTTCGCGCTGTTTACGCCCTGGCTGCTGGGCGGAGGCCCGAAAGCGCAGGACGCATTCATTCTGGTGGGCTTCGCGCTGCTGGGGCTGTCCTACGGCCAGGCCTCGGGTACCGTTACCGCAAACTTCACGCGCCGCTTCCGCTACACGGGCGCGGCGCTGACTTCCGACATGGCCTGGCTGATCGGCGCCGCGTTCGCGCCGCTGGTCGCGCTCGGCCTGTCTGCGCGCTTCGGGCTGGTGGCGGTCAGCGTCTATCTGTTGTCAGGGGCGGCCTGCACGCTGTTGGCGCTGCGCATCAACAAGGTGCTGGAAACGCGGGATTGAATGGATGAAAAAGGACGCGCCCGCGGAATTGGCGCGGGCGCTTTTTTTTTGTTGCGTAATGACGTGGCTAGCGCACCGGCCAGCCGTACATCAGGCCGCCATCGCGCCATTGCGCGTTAAGCGCGCGCGGCAGCTTCATCGGGCTGCTCATGCCCAGGTTGCGCTCATAGCTTTCGCCATAATTGCCTACCTGCTTGACGATGTTGTAGGCCCACTTGTCGTCCACGCCCATGTTGCGCCCCATGCCGGGCGTAACACCCAGGATGCGCTGCACGTTGGGGCTGTTGGCCTTGAGCTGGGCGTCGACGTTGGATGAGGTGATGCCGAATTCCTCGGCCTCCAGCATCGCGTTCAGCGACCAGCGCACGATGTTGATCCAGTTGTCGTCGCCCTGGCGCACCATGGGGCCGAGGGGGCTCTTGGAGATGTTCTCATCCAGGATCACATAGCTTTCGGGATTTTCCAGGGTCATGCGGGAGGCGGCCAGTTGCGACTTGTCGGAGGTGAAGGCGTCGCAGCGTCCGGCCGAGAACGCACGCACGATCTCATCGTATTTCTCGATGACGACGGGCTTGAAGCGTAGCGACTGTGAACGGAACCAGTCGGCGAGATCGAGTTCGGTCACGGTGCCGGGTTGCACGCAGATCGTCGCGCCGTCCAGTTCGCGCAGCGCCTTGACCCCGAGCTTGCTGGACACCATCACGCCCTGGCTGTCGTAATAGTTGACCGCCACGCTCAGCAGGCCGAGCGTGGTGTCGCGCGCCATGGTGGGCGTCACGTTGCGGGTCAGCACGTCGACCTCGCCGGATTGCAGCGCGGTGAAGCGGGCCTGGGTGGTGAGCGGCGTGAGGCGGTACTTCGTCGCGTCATTGAACACCGTGGTCGCGATGGCGCGGCACATGTCCACGTCCAGGCCGTGCCAGGCGCCTTTGCTGTCGGGGGCCGAGAAGCCCTGTATGCCGGTCGATACGCCGCATTGCAGGTAGCCCCGCTTGCGTACCGTGTCGAGCGTGGGGCCGGCGAACGCCTGGCTGGATACGGCGGCCAGCGCCAGGGCGCAGATGGCGTATGTGCGTCGGTGCATGTCGTTCTCCTGCCGGGCGGGCCGGCGCCGGATGGGTTGCGGTATGAGGTGTTTCAGGCAGCGCGCGCGGACGGCTTGGCGATCTTGTCCAGGCTTTCGGTCAGGGCCTGATCCAGGATCGCGATGGCGCGGTCGATCTCGGCGTTGCTCACGGTCAGCGGCGGGGCGATGCGCCACACGGAACCGCGTTCGGGGCGGCGGCGGATGTTCATGGACAGGCCCAGTTCGAAACAGCGCTGCGTGGTCAGGGCGCCGAGCTGGTGATAGGGTTCGCGGGTACTGCGGTCGCGCACGAGCTCCACGCCCAGCAGCAAGCCCAGGCCCCGCACGTCGCCGATGGCTTCATGGCGCTGTTGCAGTTCCAGCAAGCCGCGGCGCAGGTAGTCCCCCTGGGTGCGGGCGCGTTCGATCAGGCCTTCGCGCTGGATGGTATCCAGCACGGCCAGGCCCACCGTGGCGGGCAGCGGGTCCGATACGTGGCTGGTGTAGAAGGTGAAGCCCTTCTCGTGCACGTCCTGCTCGATGGCAGGCGTGGTGACGGCGGCGGCCAGCGGCAGGCCGCCGCCCAGCGTCTTGGACACGCTCATGATGTCGGGCGTGACGCCGAAGTACTCGGAGCCGCTGCGGTAGCCGATGCGGCCGAATGCGGTCTGTGCCTCGTCGAAGATCAGCAGCATGCCGCGCGCGTCGGCCGCCTGCCGCAGCGCTTGCATGTACGACTTGGGCGGCACCAGCACCCCGCCCGCGCTGATGACGGGCTCGACGATGATGGCGGCCGGCCTGCCGGCGGAGGCCATGTCGAACATCTTCAGTCCGATCTCCAGGCAGGCCAGCGCGGATTGCTCGGCGTCCATGCCGGCGATGTAAGGACGGTAGGCATTGGGTTCCGGCATGACGAACACGCCGGCAGGCGGCACGCCATAGCCCTTGCGGTCGCTGGCATAGGAAACCGAACCGGCGCCGCTGGTCACGCCGTGCCAGGAGCCTCCGATGGCCAGGATTTCGAAGCCGCTCTTGTGCATCTTGGCCATGCGCAGGGCGATTTCATTGCTTTCCGAGCCGGTGTTGACGAAGATCGACTTGCTCAGGCCCGCAGGCATCCAGTCGCGCGCCACCGTGGCGGCCAGTTGGGCCACGGCTTCCGGGATCATGCCGCTGAAGAAGTGGAAGGCGGTTTCGCCTGCCTTGTGTACCGCTTCGACGATGGCCGGATGGTTGTGGCCGATGGTGGCGCACATCTGGCCCGAGGTGAAATCCAGGATCTCGCGCCCGGTATCGTCGCGCACCACCGCGCCGCGGGCGGAGGTGAACAGGTTGGGAAAGGTATCGCCGCCGTAGCGTACGAGATATTCGCGGGCGGCGGCGCGCAGGGTTTCATCCATGTTTACACTCCGTGGCGTGTGGGCTCCAATGCGGAACCGATGGCCGCAGTGTCCGGCAGGGCGCCGACGCCGTCCAATGCGAACTGAGCATGCGCGGCGATGCGTCGCGCGCATGGCCGATGCGGATTACGCATGATCCAAGGAGCACTATGGATACCCGGTGGTTGCAGGACTTCATTACGCTGTCGGAAGTGCGCAATTTCACGCGCGCCGCCGAGGCGCGCAATCTGTCTCAGGCCGCGTTCAGCCGCCGCATCCAGAGTCTGGAGAACTGGGCGGGCGCGCGCCTGATCGACCGCACGGCGTTTCCCACCCAGCTCACCGAGGCGGGCGAGCGCTTCCGCGGCGCGGCGATAGAGCTGATCAACCAGTTGGCTGAAGCGCGAGCCGGCATCGCTGGCGTGCCGGCGCAGAACCAGCTGCGTCTGGCGACATCCTATGCGTTGGCGACCGCGCACCTGCCGAAATGGTGGCGGACCTGGAGCGAGGGCAAGTTGCTCAGTTGCAGCCTGCAGACGGGCAATGTGCATGACACGGTGTCGGCCTTCACGTCGGGCGCGGCGGATTTCCTGATCTGCTTCCATCAAGTCGCCCAGCCCTTGCCGCTGGATCCCGCACGCTACGACTGCCTGACACTCGGCCGCGAGCTGATCCGGCCCTACGCGGCGCGCACACTGATCGAGCGCACCGGGCTGGATTTGCCCGGCACGGCGGCCCGGCCCGTGCCTTTGCTGATGTACTCGGCCAACGTTTACTTCGGACGCTTGATCGATGCGGCGATCGAAGGGGCCGCGGCGCCGCTGCATGGCGTGCGTATGTTCGAGGCCGAGATGTCGGACGTGCTGGGCGACATGGCCGCCCAGGAGCTGGGCGTCGCCTGGCTGGCGGATAGCGCGCTGCAACGGCTGGCGTCCGCGGATCTTGCGCCGCTGGCCAGCCGCCTATGGGACATCGAAGTGTCGATCCTGGCGTTCAAGGACCGCGCCGACTCGCGCCCGGCGGTGGAATCGATGTGGCAGCAGATGCGCGCGACCGCTCAGCCTGCGTAGCCTTCCAGCACGTTGGCGACGTTGATGCCCACGTCCGCCACGGCATAGCCGCCTTCCATCGTGAACACTGCCGGCAGGCCCAGGCCAGCCAGCAGGCGGCCCACGTGCAGGTAGTCGGCGCTCTTGAGCTGGAACTTGGAGATGGGGTCGCCTTCGTAGGTGTCCACGCCCAACGCGATCACGACCGCGTCCGCCTTGAAGGCCCGCACGGCGGCCAGTCCCTGTTCCAGCGCCTGCGTCCAGGCGGAAAAGCCCGTGCCGGCGGGCAGCGGCAGATTCAGGTTGGCGTCCATGCCCGCGCCTGCACCGCGCTCATCGGCGTAGCCCAGGTAGAAGGGGTACTCGGTGGTCGGGTCGCCGTGCACCGACACGGTCAACACGTCGCCGCGTTCATAGAAGATGCTCTGCGTGCCGTTGCCGTGGTGATAGTCCACGTCCACGATGGCGACGCGTTCGGCGCCCGCTTCGCGCAGCGCCTGCGCGGCCAGCGCCGCATTGTTCAGGAAGCAATAGCCGCCGAAGAAATCGGGACCTGCATGGTGGCCGGGCGGACGGGTCAACGCCATGGTGGCACGCGGGCCGCCCGCCGCGGATACGGCGCGCGCGGCGTCGATG
>NZ_DATCUY010000233.1:0-5043 GCF_036567245.1 Achromobacter sp.
GCCCGCGACCGGCACCAGGCAGGCGCGCCCGTCGAACACGGTCGAGCAGGCGCCGCAACGCACCAGGCCATTGCGGACCCGCAACTGGTCAGGCACCACCTTGAAGGTGGTGCCGCACTGCGGGCAACGGGTGGTCAAGGCCATGGCGCGATCCTGCGGCGGTAGCGCTCAGGCCTTCTGGCCGTGCAGACACACCCAGCCGTCGCGCGCGCGCCAGACCGACATCGCGATCCAGGGCGCATAGGCGGCGGCCACTTCCTCGGCTTGCCGCTCCAGCACGCCGGACAGCACCAGATGGCCGCCCGCGGCGACGCGTCCGGCCAGCATTGGCGCCAACACCTTCAGGGGGTTGGACAGGATGTTGGCCACCACCACTTCGAAAGTGCCTTCCGCCAGCCCGTCGGGCAGCATGGCTTGCAGGTCGACGTGGTTGACCTCGGCATTGAAGATCGTGCTCTGCACCGCCTGGGCGTCGATATCCACCGCCTGAGTCGGACCCGCGCCCAGCTTGCGCGCGGCGATGGCCAGAATGCCCGAGCCGCAGCCATAGTCCAGCAGCGTGGCGCCGGCCGGCAATTCGGCTTCCAGCCAGGCCAGGCACAGATGAGTCGTGGGATGGCTGCCCGTGCCGAAGGCCAGGCCCGGATCCAGCTCGATGTGGATCGCGCCCTCCTGGGTGGCGGCGTCCGGCTCGAAGGCCGGCACATCCGGATTGTCGCGGTGCCAGCTGGGCACGATCCAGAGGCGTTCGGCGATATGGATGGGGCCGAACTGCGACTGCGTCAGGCGTACCCAGTCGGCGTCTGGCACGTCGCGCAGGCTCCAGCCCTCGAACACGGCGGGATCCAGCTCGCCGGCGGCGGTGGCCTCTTCCATGATCTGCGCGGGATCGGCTCCGTCGGGCAGCAGGGCGACGACGCGATTGCGGTCCCAGGCCTGCACGTCGGGCTCGGTGCCCGGTTCGCCGAACAAGGGACGCTCAACGTCGGTGCCCAGGTCGGCATCTTCGACGGATACCGACAGCACGCCTGCTTCCAGCAGAGCGTCCGAGAGAGCTTCGGCTTGCGCCTCCAGGCAATGGAGCACGAGTTCACGCATGATGATTCTTCCATCTGGTCAACGGGCCGCGGCTTGCGCCGCGGCCCGTTGACCGTAAAACAAAACAGGAGCGGCCCGGGAGCGGAAAGCTCCCGGATCGCAGGTCAGGGACGCTGCGCCAACTTGTTTTCCAGGTAGTGGATGCTGGTGCCGCCTTCAATGAAGCGGGCGTCCTGCAGCATTTCGCGATGCAGCGGGATGTTGGTGGAAATGCCTTCCACCACCATTTCCGACAGCGCGGTACGCATGCGGGCCAGCGCCTGGTCGCGCGTGTCGCCGTAGGTGATGACCTTGGCGATCATCGAATCGTAGTTCGGCGGCACGAAATAGCCGTTGAACGCATGCGAATCGATACGCACGCCCGGACCACCCGGCGTGTGCCAGTTGGTGATACGGCCGGGGCTGGGCACAAAGCGGAACGGATCTTCCGCGTTGATGCGGCATTCGATCGCGTGGCCCTTGAACACGATGTCGCGCTGGCGCAGCGTGAACTTCTCGCCCGCGGCGATCAGGATCTGCTGCTGGACCAGATCGATGCCGGTGATCAGTTCGGTGACCGGGTGTTCAACCTGGATGCGGGTGTTCATTTCGATGAAATAGAACTCGCCGTTTTCATACAGGAACTCGAACGTGCCCGCGCCGCGGTAGCCCATCTTGCGGCAGGCATCGGCGCAACGATCGCCGATGCGCTCGATCAGACGGCGCGCGACGCCCGGCGCGGGCGCCTCTTCGATGACTTTCTGGTGGCGGCGCTGCATGGAGCAGTCGCGCTCGCCCAGCCAGACGGCGTTGCGGCCGCCATCGGCCAGCACCTGGATTTCAATATGGCGCGGGTTCTCGAGGAACTTCTCCATATAGACTTCCGGGTTGTTGAACGCGGCGCCTGCTTCCGAGCGCGTCATCGTGACGGCATTCAGCAGCGCGGCCTCGGTGTACACCACGCGCATGCCGCGGCCACCGCCGCCGCCTGCCGCCTTGATGATGACCGGATAGCCAACTTCGCGCGCAATGCGGATGATTTCCTGCGGATCGTCGGGCAACGCGCCTTCCGAACCCGGCACCACCGGCACGCCGGCTTCGATCATTGCGCGCTTGGCGCTGACCTTGTCGCCCATCAGGCGGATGGTGTCCGGACGCGGGCCGATGAAGACGAAGCCGCTCTTTTCGACGCGATCGGCGAAGTCGGCATTTTCGGACAAGAACCCGTAACCCGGGTGAATTGCCTCGGAATCCGTGACTTCGGCCGCCGAAATGATGGCCGGCATGTTCAGGTAGCTTTCACGCGAAGGCGCGGGCCCGATGCACACCGATTCATCGGCCAGGCGCACGTACTTGGCTTCGCGGTCGGCTTCGGAGTGCACGACCACGGTCTTGATGCCCAGCTCGCGGCAAGCGCGCTGAATGCGCAGGGCGATTTCGCCCCGATTGGCGATCAGGATTTTTTCGAACATTTTCAGCTATCAGCCAATGACGAACAGGGGTTGACCGTACTCGACGGGCTCACCGTTTTCGACCAGGATTTCTTTGATGACGCCGGACTTGTCGGCTTCGATTTCATTGAGCAGCTTCATGGCTTCAATGATGCAGAGCGGATCGCCTTCCTTGACGGTGGCGCCGACGTCGATGAACGGGGCTGCGCCCGGGTTCGGCGAACGGTAGAAGGTGCCAACCATGGGCGCCTTGACGACATGGCCCTGGATCACCGGCGCGGCTTCCGCGACGGGCGCGGCCGGCGCGGCGGCGTGAGCCATGGGCGCGGCCGGCACGCCGGCTTCCGGGTGGTGGTAGGCGACCGGCTGCAAGGTCTGCGAGAACTTGACGATCCTCACCTTGCCTTCGCCTTCGGTGATTTCCAGCTCGGCGATGCCCGATTCAGCCACCAGGTCGATCAGGGTTTTGAGTTTTCGGAGGTCCATAGAAGCTGCTTCCCGAGATAGTATCGGCGACGTCCCAGCGTCGGGTCCGCGCCGTATAAGATGTAAATGCTGTGAGTTTGGTGCGAGATCAGTGCCGCACTGCGTAACGCAGAGCCGCCTCGTAGCCGTCCGCGCCCAGGCCGCTGATAAGGCCTACCGCCAAGTCGGACAGATAAGAGTGATGCCTGAAGGGCTCTCGCTTATACAGATTGGACAAATGTACTTCAATAAATGGGATCGCGACCCCAGCCAGCGCATCGCGAATCGCGACGCTGGTGTGCGTATATGCCGCCGCGTTGATGATGATGAAGTCTGTGCCGTCTTGCCGTGCCGCCTGAATGCGGTCAACCAGCGCGCCTTCGTGGTTGCCTTGCCACGCTGTCAGCGTGGCGCCCAGTTCGCCTGCAAGCAACTCAAGGCGCTCATTGATCTGTTGCAGCGTGAGGCTGCCGTAGATATGAGGCTCTCGGGTGCCGAGCAGGTTCAGATTCGGGCCATGCAATACCAGTATGTTTTGCGCCATGCGCTTGCCAGTGAGTGGTTTGCCAATTGTTGGCAAAACAGCCGATAAACCAGCTTTTTACGCCAATTCCTACTATTTGTCCAACAGACTTACGCCTTTAAACCAGATAAAGTGCGTTCCAGGTCATCGGGCTGAATTTCACCTAATATCTTCCGGTTAATTCCGCCATCTGCATTGAAAACAATCGTAAAAGGCAGGCCGCCACTGGGATTTCCCAGCTTGCGCAATGTATCGATGGCGCCTGCGCCTATTACCCAGAGGGGATAGGAAACCTGCACTTTCTCGACAAATTTTTGCATGTTCGCCGCCGAATCGACCCCAATGCCGACAAATCGCACATGCGGGTATTTTTTCTGCAAAGCGTCGAGTTCAGGCATTTCTCGGACGCATGGCGCGCACCAGGTTGCCCAGAAATTGACCACGATGGGCTGGCCTTTCCAGCCCGACAGCGTGTGGGACGCCCCATTCAAATCGGGAAGCTGCATCTGCATCAGCCCGGCGACGGGATCGCCGGCATCGGCGGGAGCCGCGGGCGTCGAGGTCTTGCGGCCCATCAGGGTATAGCCGCCCGCAACCGTGGCGGCTATGGCCACGCCGGCGGAAAGAAGTAGGCGTCGATTCATGGCGCGATCATAACCGCTGCCGCCGTTTCGCGCCGCGTCCGCCGCAGCCCGGCGCTTCTCTATATATACAATGCAGGACAGGAGAGTTTTCAATGCACCTGCATATTCTTGGCATCTGCGGTACGTTCATGGGCGGCTTGGCGCTGATCGCGCGCGCCGCCGGCCACAAGGTCACCGGTTGCGACGCGGGCGTGTACCCGCCCATGAGCACGCAACTGTCCGAGCAAGGAATCGAGCTGATCGAAGGCTTCGGCGCCGAACAACTGGCGCTCAAGCCCGATCTGTACGTGATCGGCAACGTGGTCAGCCGCGGCAACCCGCTGATGGAGGCCATCCTGGATTCGGGCGCTCGCTACGTGTCGGGGCCGCAATGGCTGGGCGACAACATCCTGCCCGGCCAGCACGTGCTGGCGGTGGCGGGCACCCACGGCAAGACCACCACCAGTTCGATGCTGGCCTGGGTGCTTGAAGCCGCGGGCATGGCGCCCAACTTTTTGATCGGCGGCGTGGCGCAGGACCTGCATGTGTCGGCGCGCTTCGACCCGTCGCGCCGTCCCTTCGTGATCGAGGCGGACGAGTACGACACGGCTTTCTTCGACAAACGCTCGAAGTTCGTCCATTACCGTCCGCGTACGGCCATCCTGAATAATCTTGAATACGATCACGCCGACATCTTCCCCGATCTGGCCGCGATCGAGACCCAGTTCCACCACCTGGTGCGCACCATCCCCGGCTCGGGCCGCATCGTGCGCCCGACGCGCTGCGCTGCGCTGGACCGCGTGATTGCGCGTGGATGCTGGTCCGAAACCGTCACGTTCGGCGCCGATGGCGCCTGGCAGGCGACGGCGCCGGACGCCGAGGGCGCGTTCAGCGTGCTGCGCGG